>NHEX02000043.1 GCA_002171475.2 Flavobacteriales bacterium TMED96 | reverse complement strand
AGATGTTTCAAAAAGTATGCTTACTGAAGATATAGCTCCAAACAGAATTGAAAAGGCAAAAAGATTGGTTTCCGCTTTATTAAACCAATTGGTTAGTGACAGGGTTGGAATTATAGTATATGCAGCTAGTGCAGTTCCGCAACTTCCCATAACTACTGATTATGGTGCAACAAAAATGTTTTTACAATCAATAAATACAGACATGTTATCATCTCAAGGCACAGCAATAGATGATGCAATAAAGTTAGGTATTAATTTTTTTGATGATGAAATGAAAACAAATAGGATACTTTTTATCCTATCTGACGGGGAGGACCATGCCGGTGAAAACACCATCAATGTGGCACAACAGGCAAATGCAAAGGGAATTAAAATTTTTTCAATTGGAGTAGGTACAGAAAAAGGTGGACCTATACCTATTAAATCTAATGGTGTTCTAGAAAGTTACAAAAAAGATGAAAACGGAGAAGTTGTTATTTCAAAAAGAAGCGATATAATTTTGACTTCTATTTCGGAATCAACAGATGGTGTGTATATTGACGGTAATGACACAAATTACGTTATTGATAAAGTAAAGGATGAGCTTCAAAAAATTGAAAAAAAGGAATTTGAGGCGAAAAAATTTGTTAGTTATAAGGATAGATTTCAAATTTTTCTCATAGTTGGATTTATTTTAATATTTATTGATCAAATTATTCTAGAAACCAAAACCAAATGGGTTGCAAGGTTAAACCTTTTTAACGAAAATTAACATATGAATTGGAAATACATTTTTATTATTATTAGTTTCTCCTTAAAGGCCCAGGCAGAGAAAGAAAATAATTATATATCAAAGGGAAATGGATTACATGAAAATAAATCATATGTAGATGCAGAAGCTGAGTTTAGAAAAGCACTTTCTATAAATCAAGATAATCCAATAGCAAATCAAAATCTTGGGAACACTCTTTATAGGTCTGAAGATTATGATCAGGCAAACCAAAGATTTTTCAGGTCTCAAAAGGATAATCTCGATAAAAGCCAAAAACATTTAGCCTTTCATAATATGGGCAACGTATTCATGAAAAAGAAAGATTACCCAAAGGCGGTTGAAGCTTATAAAAATGCTTTAAGAAATAATCCTAAAGATGATGAGACCAGGTACAACTATGCACTTGCTAAAGAAATGTTAGAGAAAGAAAAAAAAGAGGATAATAACAAGAAAGATCAAAATAAAGATCAAAATAAAGATCAAAATAAAAATAATGAAAATAAACCTAATGAGAATGATGAAAAGAATAACTCAGAAGGTGATAAAGAAAACAAAGGAGATAATAAAAAAAGTAAATCTGACAAAGAAAAAGAAAAAGAGGGTANTAGTGANAATAAAAAGAAATCACAACCCAAAAGAAANCCTGGACAACTTTCCAAAGAGCAAATTAAGAGNTTATTGGAGGCAATGAATCAACAGGAAAAAAATGTNCAGGATAAGGTAAATGCAAAAAAACAAAAAGGNATACCNATAAAAAAGAAAAAGGATTGGTAGAGATTAAACATGAAAAATTTATTTTACATATTGATTTTATTTATTACCACCCAATCTACATTTATTTTTGGGCAAGTTCAGTTTGAGACAGAGTTAAGTAAAAATAGACTTGGATTAAACGAGAGATTACGTGTTACTTTTAAAATGAATAAAAATGGAGATAATTTTCAGCCCCCTTCTTTCTCTGGATTTACTTTGGTAGGAGGTCCCAATCAGTCGGTTAGTAACAGTTATGTAAATGGAGTTAGAAGTTTTTCAAAGTCATATACTTATTTTTTAACTCCTAATAGAAAAGGCAGCATTGAAATAGGTCAGGCAAGTATTGAAATTGATGGAGAAGTCTTCAAAACATCTCCTAAAAGGGTGGAAGTAACGGAGGCCGTTAGTAAACCGAATAGTCCTGAATCGAAGGCAAATGCCATTGCTGACCAAAATTTACACTTAGTAGCCGAGATTTCTAACCAAAGGCCTTATTTAAATCAATCGGTAAATATTATCTATAAACTATATTTTTCCTCTGAAATTAGTATTTCAAATGTAAATGAGGTTGAAATGCCAAAGTACTCTGATTTTTGGAGTACTCTACTTCCAATCCCTAAGTTAGAAATCAAAAGAGGAGAATACAAAGGGCAACCATATAATTATGTTGTGTGGCGCAAGGCTGTTTTATATCCCCAAAAAACAGGTAAACTTTCAATAGAGCCACTTACTTTAAATGTGTCTGTAGATGTTCCTACAAATAGAAGAGATTTCTTTGGCAATAGAGTATATCAAAAAACTCCCAAAGTTGTTACTGCTGGTAAAAGAATATTAAATGTCAAACAACTTCCAATTGATAATAAGCCAAAAAACTTCTCAGGTGCAGTTGGGCAATTCGATTTCTCTGTTGATTTCAATAAAAGTAAATTAAAATCATCTGAATCTTTTCAAGCGACCTTAAAAGTGAGTGGTAATGGCAACCTTAAATTATTCTCTTTACCTAAATTGACAGCCCCTAGTTCCTTGGAAATTTATGATCCGGAGCATAAGGAAAATATTAAAACAAACCTTTCTGGTATGAGAGGTAGTATTGTGGACTCATATACGGTAGTTCCTCAATTAAAAGGAAGCTATCCAATTCCATCAATAGACTTTTCTTTTTTTGATCCCATCAAAGAAAGATATGTCACTTTAAAGTCGGATGAGACACTTATAAATGTAAACGAGGGGCCAACAAACTTAATATCTGAGAGCCAGACCTCCAACTCAAGAAGTAATATTTTAAAAAATAATGAATCCTATTTTAATTTCATTAAGACCAAAACAGATTTAAAGAATATAAATTCAAAATTATTTTTTAATTCAAATCTTTATTGGATTTTACTCATTCTCCCAATTTTGATCCTTATAACTGTAATTTTAATAAAGAGAAAAATTGAAAACAAAATAATTAATCCTCTTGATGAGAAGAAAAAGAAAGCTAATTTTTTAGCAAAAAAATATTTCTCCGAAGCAAAAAAACTGATTGGTCAAAAAGAAGAGTTTTACAGTTCATTAGAAAAGGCTCTTCACAATTATATGAAATCTAAACTTAATGTTGAAACTACAGATTTATCAAAGGATGTAATTTCTAAATTATTGAACGAAAAAAAATGTGAAACTTCTAGTGTAGAGAGTTTTATATCTATGTTAAAAAAATGCGAAGAAGCTAGATATTCGCCTATTTCACAAGAAAACATGGGTCAGCATTATGAAAAGGCAATCGAAACTATAACCATTATTGATAAGCAAATATGAAAAATAAAATGATAATACTACTGTTTTTTTCTCATACAAGTTTATTTTCTCTTGATAAACCTCCTAATTCACTTTTTGAAAAAGGTAATGCTTTTTATAACAAAGGAGATTATCAAAATGCAATCGAAAGTTATTTGGGAATAATTGAAAACGGCTATCACAGCTCAGAGGTCTACTACAACCTAGGGAATGCAAATTATAAAATTGGGAATGTAGCTGAGGCAAATTTTTATTTTGAAAAAGCAAACATGCTATCTCCAAATGATAAAATGATAATGAACAATTTGGAGTTTGCAAAAAATATGACGATGGATTCAATTGAAACCCTTCCTCAAACTCAAATAAATTTATTTTTTAATGACCTATTAGCATTTATGACTACTGATAGTTGGAGTATTTTTTCTATTCTAATCATTTGGATGGGTTGCATTCTTTTTTTAATCTACAGCTTTAGCAAATCCATTGTCATAAAAAGGATATTTTTCTCTTCAGGAGTTCTATCATTTTTGATTTTTGTATTATTTATCTTTATAACTTTTTCAAAACAAGAACAAGAAAATACTAAGAAAGGAATTATTTTTAGTAAAGAGATTGGTGTTTGGACTGAACCTAACCAAAGAACGGAAGTTTTATTTTTTCTTCACGAGGGAACAAAATTCCAAATTATAGACGAGCTTGAAGGATGGTCAAAAATTTTAATTTCAAATGGATCTGAGGGATGGATAGAAAGCAATTCAATTAGATCACTAAACTAATTTTTCCGGAATTTTCACATCATTACTTTCTAATAATTGTATAATATAATACCCTACATTTTTTAAAGATTCAAACATTACAGATTCCTCTAGAAAGTTTGATTCAAAAAAATCAAACATAAATGAAAATTGATCTACAAAAACGAACAAAATACTAATCAAAAGAATATACTTAGAAACACCAAAAATTCCTCCCAAGACCTTGTTGATTCCTCCAAGAGAAACCAATTTTATGAATTTCGTTAAATTTCTTGCAAAAATGTTAACACTAAGAACTATTAAGATTAATGTGGCTGTGAATAATATTATTGATGAAGGTAATTTTTCATCTGAAAGAAAATACGATAATAAACTTTCGATGATAGGTGTAAAAGTAAGTGCTCCTAAAATGCCTATAATTATAGATAGTAAAGATGCTGCCTCGATAATTAAACCTCTATTGAAACCCTTAAATAAACCATAAAAAAAAATTAAGCCTATAATTATATCAAAATAATTCATGGACTAAAGATAAATAATTTCATTTCACCAAAATGAAATTTTTATTTTCAAAAAATCTATTTTTAATGAGAATAGTTTCTACCAAATTAAATGTTGGGGAATCATTTAAATATATTTACTAATTTTAAAAAATAATGATTGAAATTATAAAAGAACATATTAAAGAAGTAGAAAATTTCAGTGCAGAAAGTAAAGAAAATTCTGAATCTTTTAGAATAAAATATCTTGGTAAGAAAGGAATACTTAATGAGCTTTTTAAAAAATTTAAAGATATTGATGCCAATGAAAGAAAAATAATAGGTAAGGAGATAAATATTCTTAAATCAAAAGTAAAGAAAAAAGTACTTGAATTTCAATCAGAAAAAAAGGAGGAAGAGAATAAAGCAAATGAAGACTTATACAAACCAGGTTTTCCTATAGAGTTTGGCTCCGAGCACCCTTTAAATATTGTAAGAAAAAACATTATTGGAATTTTTGAGAAAATCGGGTACTGTATTTCAGAAGGACCTGAAATAGAGGATGATTGGCATAATTTTACTGCATTAAATTTACCTAAACATCATCCCGCAAGAGATATGCAGGATACTTTTTTCATTAAAAGGGATCCTGATATTTTATTACGAACTCACACATCATCTGTTCAGATTAGGTACATGGAAAAAAACTCTCCACCTATAAAAACCATATCTCCTGGCAGGGTTTATAGAAATGAGGACATATCTGCACGCTCGCATTGTCTTTTTCACCAAGTTGAGGGTTTATATATTGATAGGGATGTATCCTTTGCTAATTTAAAGCATACTATAGAATATTTTTGCAAATCCATGTTTGGGAAGTCTCAAATCAGATTAAGACCTTCTTATTTCCCTTTCACTGAACCGAGTGCTGAAGTAGACATTTACTGGGGTCTAAAATCTGAGACTGATTATAGAATAACTAAGGGGACAGGATGGTTAGAAATCATGGGGTGTGGGATGGTTGATCCAAACGTTCTGAATAACTGTAATATTGATTCAGAAAAATATTCTGGCTTTGCATTTGGTATGGGAATTGAGCGAATTGCAATGTTGATGTATCAAATTAGTGACATTAGATATTTTTTCCAAAATGATCTGAGATTCTTAAAGCAATTCTCAAAAATAAATTAGTCCAATATTAATTTTTAAAAAAAAACTTATGAAAAAAAATAACATTCTAATTATAGTATTGTGTTTTCTGATTTCATGTTCTGAAAATAAAAACCAAAGCCCTGATTTCTCAATACTAATTCATGGAGGTGCCGGAACTATGGAAAGAGAAAAAATGTCAATAGAGAAAGAGCTAGAGTACAAAAAAAAGTTGGAAGAAGCACTAAATAAGGGATATGAAATTTTAGAAAACAATGGTAGCAGTGAATTAGCGGTAATAGAAGCAATAAAAGTAATGGAGGATTCACCATTATTCAATGCAGGCAAAGGAGCAGTTCTTGATGAAAGGGGGGAGGCTTCTCTAGATGCCTCTTTTATGAGCGGTAAGAATTTAAATGCTGGAGCTGTTGCCGGGGTTAAAAAAATTAAAAATCCAATAACTGCTGCATATTCTGTCATGAAAAATATTCCACAAGTGTTTCTCATATCAGAAGGTGCAGACCAATTTGCAAAAGAACAAGGGCTTAATTTGGTAGATAATTCTTATTTCATTACTGAAAGAAGAAAGGCTCAATTACTCAAAAACAAAAAAACTGTTCAACTAAAAGATAAAAAAGATTCATCATCATCAATTTCTAAGTTTGGTACTGTTGGTTGTGTCGCTTTAGATAAAAATGGAAATTTGTCTGCAGGTACTTCAACTGGTGGTAGGTCAAATAAAAAGTGGGGGAGAGTTGGTGATGTTCCAATTATTGGTGCGGGGAATTATGCTAACAATAACACTTGTGCTATTTCGGCTACTGGATGGGGTGAGTTTTTTATTAGAAATGTTGTCGCCCACGACATTTCCTCTCTATTCGAATATAAAAATTTGGATATTGGGGAAGCTACAAAAATAAGCTTAGAAAAAGTAAAAAAGTTAGGAGGCAGTGGAGGTGTAATTGCTCTTGACAAATTTGGAAACTATGCAATGGAATTTAACACAAAGGGTATGTATAGAGGTATAAGAGACAGTAAAGGTAATTTTCAGGTTTCGATTTTTAAAAACGATTAATATATACTAATCAAATCATTTACTTCATTGTCAGTTAATTTTGAAAGTTGAGAGTTATAGAAACTTTTAACTCCAGTTACTTCCTCGCCTACCCATTCTGGTAAATAAACTTTTTGAGATTCTGAATTTAATTCAATTTCAGCTAGTACCAGACCTTTTAAAAACCCCTCGAAAACATCAACTTCAAAAAGTTGTTTTTTATAATCTATTAAATATCTTTTTTTGAAAATGATTCTTGGTAAACATAATTTTAAAAGCTTATTACCTTCAATTAAACTTATTTTTTTATCAAATTCAAATCTACTAATTCCGTTTTTAGAAGTTGGGCCCTTTATGCATAAGTAAGCGTTTTTGTCAGAAATTCTGATTCTAATTGCTAGATTATTGCCCTTTGATAAATAGCCCTGCTTTATATTTATTACTTTATGAGAAAAGGAAATAAATTTTTTTGATTTGACTTTAAATTTTCTTTCTTTTTCAATCATATATTATATGTTATAAACTTCCAATATATGTAAATTTATTAAATGGCGGTAACTCGAAAAATTATCCATATTGATATGGATGCTTTTTATGCATCAGTTGAACAACTTGATAACCCATCAATTAGGAATAAGCCAGTTGCGGTTGGTAGTTCTGACTCACGTGGTGTAGTTGCGGCTGCTAGTTATGAGGCTAGACATTTTGGTGTAAAAAGCGCCATGAGTAGTAAATTAGCTAAAAAACTATGCCCAAATCTAATATTCGCTAAACCAAGATTTGAGAGATATAAAGAGTTGTCAAAAATAATATCAGAAGTTTTTTTTTCATATACTGATTTAGTAGAAACTTTATCACTTGATGAAGCATATCTTGATGTTACCGAAAATAAAAGAGGAATTATTTCGGCTTCAAAAACTGCGAGACTAATAAGAGAGGATATTTTTAAAAAAACAGGTTTAACTTCATCAGCTGGGATTTCTCTAAACAAATTAGTAGCTAAAATTGCTAGTGATTATAATAAACCAAATGGTCAAAAAACAATACCTCCTGAGGAGATCAAAGCATTTATGGAGGACTTAGACATTAGAAAGTTTCATGGTATCGGTAGAGTAACTGCTCAAAAAATGTATGAAATAGGAATTTTTAAAGGTATCGATTTAAAAAAAAAGGGTGAAGATTTTTTAATTAAAAAGTTTGGTAAATCTGGAAGTTATTATTTCAATGCAGCTAGAGGAATAAATTCGAGTCCTGTCACCCCAAAAAGAAAAGCAAAGTCATTAGGTAGTGAACAAACATTTTCAAAAAACATTTCAAGTGAGATTTTTTTAATAGAAAAAATTAATATTATTTCAGATAAATTGTCAGAAAGGTTAAAAAGACTTGGTGTTTCAGGCAAGACAATCACATTAAAAATAAAATATAGTGATTTTATAACTCAAACACGTTCAACTACAAAGCAGCTTTATATTTGTGAAAAAAGTTTAATAAGCAAAACATGCGAAGAACTTTTATTCAATGAGAAACTTAGGGACTCAGTAAGATTAATTGGAATAACTGTTTCGAACTTTAAGCAATTAAAAGAAAAAAAAGATATTAATAATTCAATAAAAGCTCAACTCAAAATTGATTTTTAAATCATTGAAATTCTCAACGTATTTACCATCCCTTTTTTTTTGACAGGCATTGCTGCAAGATTAATCAACATATCTCCTTTCTCAACAAAATTATTTTTGAGAGCCATATTGTTTACTTGCTCAACTGTTTTGTCGGTGCTTTCAAATTTATCATAATAAAATGCCTTGACTCCCCAAAGAAGATTTAATTGGGTTAATATCAATTCATTAGATGTAAATACTAAGATGTTTGCATTTGGCCTCCATGCTGATATTTGGAATGCTGTATATCCACTATTTGTTAGGGTGCATATGGCGGTGGCATCAATTTCATTTGCCATATTTGCAGCGTGGTAACATATTGACTTTGTGATATATCTTTTACTTCTTACAGAAGGAGGTGAGTGAGGCACCTTTATTAAAGGAGAGTCCTCGACTGTTTTTAATATTGACGACATTGCTGCAACTACTTTTATAGGATATTTACCAACAGAGGTTTCCCCGGATAGCATTACAGCGTCGGCTCCATCCATTACTGAATTTGCAACGTCATTTACTTCGGCTCGTGTGGCAGTTAAACTTTTAATCATACCCTCCATCATTTGTGTTGCAATAATAACAGGAATTCGAGACTTTTTTGCCTTATTTACAAGTTGTTTTTGAATTAATGGAACTTTAGCGGCTGAAACTTCAACCCCTAAATCTCCTCTTGCAACCATGATTCCGTCTGAATTTGAAATTATTTCATCTATATTGTCAAGAGCTTCAGGCTTTTCAATTTTTGATATAATAGGAATTTTATGATTAGATTTTGCTTCAATTATTTTTTTTAATTCATTCAAGTCACTTCCATTTCTAACAAAAGAAAGAGCAATCCAATCTACATTTTGATTAATTGAAAAAATAGCATCTTCATAATCTTTTTCTGTTAGTGCTGGCAACGAAATTTTAGTATTAGGCAAGTTAATTCCTTTTTTAGAATATAAAGGTCCTCCCTGAATTACTTTAGCTTTCACATTAGAAATACTATCAGTTTCTAATATCTCAAAAATTAATTTTCCATCGTCAATTAGAAGCTTTTCCCCAATTTTAACATCTTTAGCGAATTTTTTGTATTTAACGTAAACTCTTTTATTATTTCCAATAAATTTTTGTTCAGAGCAAAATTTTAAAATTTCATCTTTTACAATATTTACACCTTCTTCAACATTTCCTATTCTTAATTTTGGTCCTTGTAAATCGGCTAAAATCGAAGTGTAAATGTTATTTTTTTTATTGAGGAATCTAATTGTAGAAATTATTTTTTCAATTTCCGAATGGTTAGCATGAGAAAAGTTTATTCTAAACACGTCAACTCCACTTAACATCATTTCTTCAATGGTTTTTGGTGAAGAACAAGATGGACCCAACGTTGCTATAATTTTTGTTTTTCTTGTTTTTTTCATCATTCAAAAATTAAGTTTTCAAGATTGTTTAATATTCTTTTATCAATCTCATAAGCTAGCTGAATTCCTTCAATTTTTCTAATTTTCTCAACCCAATCTTTTATGATTTTAGATTTTGGAACTTTAAAAAAAAAATCAACATAGTCCAAAGAAGGGATTAAACTTTTCTTATTCATTTCATTTATGTTGAAAAGTAAGTTTTTTTTACTAAAAATTTCGTCATTCTTGTAATGATTTGAAATTAATTCCCAGTTATCTTTTGATATTTTTGATAAATATTTAAATCTAGTATAAATGTCATCTGTAGATTTTTTTTTGGAATTATGTAGAAGGCATCCAAGATTTTGATTCAATCTATAGGCAACTAGATAGGCTTCCAAATTTGTATGAATAGCAACAACCGAAAAATCATCAATATCTACAGGTTCTATATTTAAAAATACTTTTTTAGCCTTCATTCATGTCAACGTTTTTAATCAAATTTTTTGAAAACTAAACACGCATTGTGACCACCGAATCCAAATGTATTAGATAGAGCTACTCTTACACTTCTTTCTTGAAATTTATTAAATGTAAAGTTTAATTTAGAATCTATTTGTTTATCATTTGTGAAGTGATTTATTGTGGGTGGTATTTTGTTATTTTTAATAGATAAAATACAAGAAATAGCTTCAATTGCTCCAGCTGCACCTAAAAGGTGACCCGTCATTGATTTTGTTGAATTAATATTTATAGAATAAGCATGTTTTTTAAAAACGTCAATCACAGCTTTTGTTTCTGCAATATCTCCTAGAGGAGTTGATGTCCCATGCATATTTATATGATCAACTTCATCAATATTTAATTTGGCATCCTGTAAACAATTTTCCATTACTTTTTTTGCCCCATTTCCTTCGGGATGTGGTGCAGTCATGTGGTGTGCATCTGCAGATAATCCTCCGCCAGCTAGTTCACAATATATCTTGGCATTTCTTTTAATAGCATGGTCCAAATCTTCTAAAACAATGCATCCTCCTCCCTCACCTAAGACAAAGCCATCTCTTTCATTATCAAAGGGGCGAGATGCTTTATCGGGCTCGTTGTTTCTTGTAGATAAAGCATGCATAGCGTTAAATCCCCCTATTCCTGCACATGTAACAGCTGCTTCAGAACCCCCTGCAATCATAACATCTGCGTAGCCTAATCGAATATAATTTAAAGCATCTATAATTGCATTTGAGGAAGAAGCACAAGCAGAGACTGTAGCGAAGTTTGGTCCCCTAAAACCATATTTAATAGATATTAGACCTGGTGCAATGTCAGCAATTAGTTTAGGAATAAAAAACGGATTGAATCTTGGTTTTTTATTTGAGAAAAAATTTTCCATCTCATTTTGAAATGTTTCAATTCCTCCAATCCCTGCCCCCCAAATAACACCAACTCTATTAGAATCAAATTTTGAATTAATTAGATCGGAATCATTAATTGCCTCTTCTGAGCAGATAGTAGCATATTGTGAAAATTTATCCTGTCTTCGTATTTCCTTTTTCTCAATAAAATCAAGGGGGTTAAAATTTTTTAATTCACATGCGAACTTGGTTTTAAAATCAGATGTGTCAAAATAAGTAATTGGAGCAGAACCACTTTTACCACTTATAAGCCCTTCCCAATAATCTGAAACAGAATTACCTATAGGTGTCAATGCTCCCAATCCGGTAACAACTACTCGTCTTGGATTCATTTAAAAACTAAATAGCTTGTTCTATATACTGCATTGCTTGGCCAACAGTTGAAATATTCTCAGCTTGGTCATCTGGAATTTGAATATCAAATTCTTTTTCAAATTCCATTATAAGTTCAACAGTGTCAAGTGAATCGGCACCAAGGTCATTGGTAAAGCTAGCATCAGCAACAACTTCACCTTCGTCAACACCTAATTTATCTACAATAATTGCTTTTACTCTTGAATTTATGTCAGACATAGTATTTTGGTTTTAAATTTTCTTTGTCAAAAATAACAAATCTTTGGACGATTTCTAATGATAATATAATTAAAATGTAATTTAAATTTCAAAAACCTATACCAAAAACTTATTAAACCATTTATATTAGTATGATTTTATTTAAAAATAATATCTAACTATACAATGAAAAAAGTACTGATATTAGCATCAGGTAATGGTTCAAATGCTGTAAATATTTCTAAATTTTTAAAAAAAACTGATTCAAAAAATGAGATAAAAGTGTTATGTAATGTAGAAAAAGCTGGTGTTTTTGAAAAAATGAAAAAAATAAAAATTCCTTGTATTCTGATTCAAATCAGTAATAATTTTTCTCTGCTTAATGAATGTATTAATTACCAACCTGACTTAATAATATTGGCAGGGTATTTAAAGAAAATCCCTAAGGAGCTAATTAATCTTTTTAAAAAAAGAATTATAAACATTCATCCTTCGCTTTTGCCTAAGTATGGAGGTAAAGGGATGTACGGTGATAATGTTCACAGTCAAGTTTTAATAAATAGTGAAACAGAAACAGGAATAACCATTCATTATGTTAATGAAAAATATGATAGAGGAGAAATTATTTTTCAAAAAAAAGTTTATTTAAATAAAGATGAAACTTTAAGTTCAATCAAAACAAAAATCAAAAGTTTGGAAATGAAGTACTTTCCAATAATTATATATCAGCTACTTTATGGAAGAAATCATTAATATTTATACAGATGGTTCTTCACTTGGGAATCCTGGTCCTGGAGGATACGGGATAATTTTAGAGTGGAAAAAGAAAAATTACATCAAAGAATACTCAAAAGGATATAAATATACTACAAACAATAGAATGGAACTACTTGCGGTAGTTGTAGCACTTGAAAAGTTGAAGATAGAAAGAGGGGATGTTAAAGTTTTTACGGATTCAAAATATATTGTTGATTCGGTTGAACTTAAAAGAATATTTAAGTGGAAAAATAATAATTTCAAAAAAATCAAAAATCCGGATTTGTGGATTCGTTTTTTAAAAATGAATGAAAAGCACAATATTAAGTTTAATTGGATTAAAGGACATAATAATCATCCACAAAATGAAAGGTGTGACGAGCTTGCGGTTAAGGCAGCAAAAAACAATTCTACTGAGCATGACTTATATTATGAGAAACTGAGTAAAAATGTAAATTAAAATGAAAAGTATTTAAAATAATAATCCCATTCATGAACAAAAATATTTTAGTAATTGGCACTTTAGCTTTAGATTCAATTCAAACACCTTCTCTTGATTCAGGGGTAATTTTGGGTGGAGCTGCCACATATATTTCTTTCGCAATTTCTAAAATTTCAAATAAATTTGGAATTGTCTCAGTCGTTGGAGATGATTTCCCTTTTGAGTATTTGAATAGAATAAAATCAACGGGTGCTGATATTTCAGGAGTTGAGATTATTAAAAATAAACAAAGTTTTTTTTGGAGTGGAAGATATCATGTGGACATAAATAAAAGAACAACAATAGACACTAAACTTGGAGTTTTGGAAAACTTTAACCCTATTATTCCAAAAAAATTTACAGACAGCAATATTGTTGTTTTAGGAAATTTACACCCTTCTGTCCAAAATAAAAGTATCAAACAATTATTGGGTAAAAATCAATTTTTGATATTAGATACTATGAATTTTTGGATGGACAACAATTTAGAAGACTTAAATAAAGTTATTTCAAAGGTAAATTTGATATCTATAAATGATGAAGAGGCTTATTTATTGACAAAAGAAAAATCTTTAGAAAATTGTGCCTCTAAAATCATTAAAAAAGGACCTCAATATGTGATTATTAAAAAAGGAGAGTTGGGTGCAGAATTATATAGTAAAGACGAAAAATTTTGTTTACCTTCATTTAGAGTTAAAGCAATTGATCCAACCGGTGCCGGTGATACTTTTGCGGGAGGTTTGGCTGCTTACTTGTCAAAAAACAAGAAAATAGATTTCAACAGTCTGAAAAAAGGACTTGTTTTGGGAACAATTTTAGCTTCTTTCACGGTGGAGGATTTGGGTACTAGTTGCATAGAAAGAGTTGTCAAAAAAAACATTTTAGAGAGATTGGAAATATTTATAAATAAAAATAAAATTGACTTAAATTTGTCGATATGAGTGATTTTATTAAGCACGAGTGTGGAATAGCTCTTTTGAAACTTAAAAAACCTCTTGAATATTATCAAAAAAAATATGATTCTGCACTTTTCGGGATAAATAAAATGTATCTGATGATGGAAAAACAGCACAATCGTGGTCAAGATGGTGCAGGTTTTGCCAGTATAAAGTTTGATATGGACCCCGGAGAAAGATTTATGAGTAGAATTAGGTCAAGTGAGCAACAACCTATTTATGATATTTTTAAAAAAATCAATACAACCATATCAAATGAAACAAATAAAAATCCAAGTCTATCTAAAAATCTAAAATTATTAAAAAAAAGTGTTCCCTTTCTAGGNGAGTTAATGTTGGGACATGTAAGATATGGAACGTTTGGGAAAAACAGTATTGAGAGTGTGCATCCGTTTCTTCGTCAAAACAACTGGATGCACAGAAATTTAATCTTAGCCGGTAATTTTAATATGACCAATGTAGGAAAACTGTTTTCAAATTTAGTTCAACTTGGGCAGCACCCTAAGGAAAATTCTGATACAATAACTGTGATGGAAAACATTGGTCACTTTTTGGATGATNCGGTTGCCAAAATTTATAAAAATTTAAAAAAAGAAGGATTTAGTAAATTGGATTCATCACCTCTAATTGCAGAGAGATTGGATATTTCTAAGATTTTAAAAAAAGCCTCTAAAGACTGGGACGGTGGATTTACTATCGCTGGTATGATTGGTCATGGTGATGCTTTTGTTCTTCGCGACCCTTGTGGGATTAGACCAGCTTTTTATTTTGACAACGATGAATTTACTGTTGTTGCCTCCGAAAGACCAGTAATTCAAACAGTTTTTGATGTCAAATTAAACTCAATAAAAGAAATACCCCCAGGGAATGCAATGATTTTAAAAAAATCTGGTAANATATCCATAGATAAAATATTTAGTGAAACTGAAAAAAAACAATGCTCTTTTGAAAGAATCTATTTTTCTAGAGGCAGTGATGCTGATATTTATAAAGAGAGAAAAAAATTAGGATATCTTCTTTTTGGTCAGATTATGAAATCTATAAAAGATGATTTGAAAAACACAGTGTTTTCATATATTCCTAACACTGCTGAAACCTCCTTTTATGGTCTTATAAGTTCGGTTCAAGATTATGTAAGAAGTAAGGTAAGTGATAAGTTAAAGGAATCAAATTTGGATTTANTAGAGGTTCAAAAGATTTTAGAATTGAGGCCTAGAATTGAAAAAATTGCAATAAAAGATGTAAAATTAAGNACTTTCATAACTGAAGATAACTCAAGAAATGAGTTGGTAAATCATGTTTATGATGTTACTTATGGTATAGTAAAGCCTTCTGATAATTTAGTGATTTTGGATGATAGTATCGTAAGGGGTACAACTCTTAGAGAAAGTATTTTAACAATGTTAAATAGATTAAATCCTAAAAAGATTATAATTGTTTCTAGTGCACCCCAAATTAGATACCCTGACTGTTACGGCATAGATATGGCTAAACTTGAAGATTTTATTGCCTTCCAAGCAGCNATTAAACTTCACGAGGAAAATGGCACCTCAGGTATANTCAAGAATGTTTACGATTTATGTGTTAATTCTTTTAAAAACATGGAAGCAGAAGCTAAAAATCACGTAAAAGATATATACGAAAATTTTACAGATGATGAAATATCAAATAAGATGTCCGATATGTTAACTACCAAACTAAATAATATTCCTTTAAAAATAATTTTTCAGAAAATCGAGGGACTACATNAGNCATGTCCCAATCACAAAGGCGATTGGTATTTTACAGGTAATTACCCAACTCCTGGAGGGAACAGAGTTGTAAACAAGTCCTTCATAAACTTTTTTGAAGGGAAATCTTTGAGAGCATACTAGTTTAAATTAATTTTTTAATTAAACTTAAANTAATTTCTAATTATCAATATTAAAAAAGGATGATTTTCTGCTACTTTATCCTNTATAAGTTAATTAGAAGCTTCCTTATAGATTTTGCTAACTGATTCCCAATCTATAATGTTAAAAAATGCTGATATGTATTCTGGNCTTCTATTCTGATAATTTAAATAGTAGGCATGTTCCCAAACATCAATGCCTAAAATTGGAGTTCCTCCACAACCTATATTTGGCATTAGGGGGTTATCTTGATTTGCAGATGAACAAACCTCCAAAACTCCATCATTTTTANCACATAGCCATGCCCAACCAGAACCAAATCTTGATGCGGCAGCTTTAGAAAATATTTCTTTAAAAGAATCAAAAGAACCGAAACATTTAACGATTTCGTTTGAAAGTTCTCCAACAGGTGTACCTCCCTTATTAGGTCCAATTATAGACCAAAAGAGTGAATGGTTGTAAAAACCACCTCCGTTGTTCCTAAGAGCAGCATTATTCATATCCATTGATTTTAGTATATCAATTATGTCCATGTTTTCAAAATTTGTCCCTTGAATTGCGTTATTTAAATTATTTGTATAACCCGCATGATGTTTTGAATGATGAATTTCCATTGTTTTAGCATCAATAAAGGGTTCTAGATCACTATATCTATAATTTAAGTCTGGTAATTTAAAAGCCATATTTTTTTATTTATAATTTATAATGTAAAGCTAAAGATTAATTACATTTATTTAGTAATGTCAACTGTAAATAATTTAAATTCATTTCTAATATTTAACGCTTCGGCTGGTTCAGGAAAAACTTTTTCACTTGTTCANCANTACCTGCTTCATCTTTTTAAGGATAAAAGTGTAGAAGCTTTCNCNAAAATGTTAGGAATAACTTTTACAAATGCTGCTGTTTTGGAGATGAAATCAAGAATTTTAGAACAGCTTTACAAATNTTCTAATCATAAGTTTGATAATATGGCCCAAAATATAATCAAACAACTTGATTTTGATAAAGATGAATTGGCCAAAAAATCAGAAATCATTTTGGACAAAATTTTAAATAATTATGGAACATTTGATATAATAACAATAGATAGTTTATTTCACAGAATAATTAGAGGTTTTTCAAAAGAACTGGAGTTGAATTACAACTTTGATGTTGAAATTGAATCTGAAATCATTTTAAATGAGTCAGCAGATTACTTCATTAATCAGGTAGGAAAAGACAAACAGATTTCTAATCTATTGGAAAGATTTACCTATCAAAAGATAAGTGATGAAGAAAATAACTGGAGATTGAAAGAAGACCTAATAGACACAGGTAAATTAATATTAAACGAAAATGATCAATTTTATGCTAGTCAACTAAGAAAAATTGATCTTAAAAAAAGACATTTACATGAAAAGTATTTAAAAAATGAATTAGATCTCTTAAAGAAAAAAAACGAGGAAATTTCGATAAAGCTTATAAAAAAACTAAAATCAGAAGGACTTGACGCCGATTTATTTAGCTATAAATATGTATTTAAGGAAATAAACAGTCTTTTAAATAATGAAAAACATTTATTTGAAAAATTTTCAAAATTAAATGATAAACTTAATGAGAAGAAACCTTTGCTTAAAGCTAGCGTAACAGATGATTTAATTGAGAAATATAATCAAATTCTATCATACCTTAAATCAGAAGTCACCAATACTACAAATAATCTAATTCTGATAGACATAATTCAAAATATGCTTAGAAACTGGGTTCCTCTTAGTCTTTTGTCAAATGTTTCTTTAGTAATTGATAAAATTCAGTCTGAAAAAAATAAATTACTTATATCAACCTTTAGTAATAGGATACTAAAACAACTTTCAATTAACCCGAATCACAATATTATTTTTGAAAAATTAGGAAATAAATATCATAATTTTTTTATTGATGAATTTCAGGATACATCGGAGTCTCAATGGTCAATTTTAAAATCTTTAATACAAGACTGTTTACAAAACATCGGTGAAAAAAAAAGTTATGGTACATTAACTTTGGTTGGAGATTACAAACAATCCATTTATAGATGGAGAGGAGCTAAACCTGAACAATTTGTTGAGATAGAGAAATCTAGAGATTTACTTTTTTTAAAACCTAAGATTGAAAACTTAAAAACTAATTACCGAAGTCATAAGGAAATCGTTGAGTTTAATAATTTTTTCTATGCAAATTTGATGAATCACTTAGAACATGAGCAATCAAAAAAAGTTTACAACAAAAGCTTGATTCAAGATGCAAAAAATAAAAAAGGGGGTTATGTACAAATAGAATTCTTAAATGAAAATGAAGATTTAGTTTTACTTTATCTAAACAAAATAATTGAAAAAATTAAAATTAGTTTGAAATCAGGATTTGATTATAATGATATAGCTATTTTGGTAAGAAAGAATGATGAGGCTAGAGAAATCAGTGTTAAATTCCAAGAAGAACATATTCCACATTTTGTTTCGGATGCTCTATTGTTAAAGGATTCTACCCAAGTTAAATTCTTAATAAACCTAATTGAGTTATTTTTAAATCAAGATGTTTTATCTATTAAAATCCAACATCTAAAATTTTTGTATCATTTTCTAAATAAAGTTGAAGACATTCATTGCTTTTTTACAAGCAATTTGAATAAATCTTTAGATCAAATTTTCAATGAAAATAACATAAAATTTAACTTAGCCGATTTTAATAAATATTCATTATTTACTTGTATTGAAAAGGCTTGTTTTGACTTTCCATGGATGGATTTAAAAAATATCTTTGTAAATAGTCTTTTAGATAAAATTCTAGAATTAGAAAACTCGCAACAAATTTCAAATCCCCTTGATTTTTTAAAAGTTTGGCAAGCAAATTTTTCAAAATGGTCTGTNCCTTTGAATGATGAAGTAAATGGAGTTAAAATCACCACCGTCCACAAAGCAAAAGGGTTAGAGTTTCCNGTAGTTATTGTCCCTTTCGCAGANAAAAAAATATANACTCANNCATCGAAAAAAGTTTGGTTTAATACCTCTGAATTTTTNGGAACCGATGTNGGGTATGCAAGGATAAANTNTACCAAAAAAATATCTGAATTTGGAAATTATTGGAAGTCTATCCATGAAAAAACAAATGCNGATCAGGAAACTGATTCTTGGAANGTTTTTTANGTAGCAACAACNAGAGCTGTTANTCAACTATTTATCATTTCGAGNAATAAAAATAAAANNACATANTCNTATTCNANGGTATTGNAAAACATATTANTGTCAAAAAAATNTNTTGATNAGGGAATATTNGAATGGGGNAANTTAGAAAATAAAAAAANATTAAAAAGGGNTGAANTTAAAATTNCAACTGAGGAATTAAAATATGATATAGNGAGGAGTAGTTTTGAAGAAAAACTTTTTTATTCCAGNAGCTCTAACNAAAATATTAAAAATGNGCCNAGNAAAAGAGGAGATTTGATTCATGAATTGTTGTCTNATATTTACTACAAGGANGANATTCAAANGGTTGTGGANAGGTNTTTTTTAGANGAGAAAATTGANAAAAAAGAAAAAGAATATTTTATNAAAATTTTCAAAANANTCCATCTCCATCCTATGATAAAAAAATATTTTTCAAAAAGTTATGTATCNATTAACGAGAAAANTATACTTCTGCCAGATAAAAATNTTATNAGNCCAGATCGNATTTCTTATAANGANAAAACATGCGTTGTNATAGATTATAAAACAGGTTTAAAAAAAGAAAAAGATAATTTTCAATTGGTTAACTACATGAAANTNGTGAAAAAAATTTTAAGAAAACAAACTCTAGGTTTTATTGTTTACATACAACANAATNANNTGTCAGTNGAACAAATTGAATTTTCAAACTAAATCTAAATTAAAATATTTTGAAAACATTTTTAANTGAATCAATTACAAGAATCTTANAGGANAACAAAGANTTAAGTAAAATTACAGTTATACTCCCTACTCAAAGATTATGTTCGATTTTTATTAGCTTATTAATTAAAGAAATNAATTCCCCACAATTTTCTCCAAATGTNTANTCTATAAAGGACTTTATAGCTANGTTGTCTAACTTAAGNAAGGCTTCTAAAACNGAAGAGTACTTATACNTGTACAAAGTTTANTTGGAGGTTTTTAAAAATNATTTACAGCAAGATTTTGAAAATTTNATAAAATGGGCACCTACATTAATTTCCGATTTTAATAAAATTGACANTAANATCATTGANNCNAAATTGATTTTTAAAGATCTCTATGAGTATCAAAAAATGGAGAATCTGTTTGAAAATAATTCAGATGGAAATGATTTAANNTTTTGGAATTTAATNNNCAAGCTTCATCAAGAGTTTTCNAAAATTTTGCTNGCTAAAAGAAAAGGNACTACTGGNATTTTGCATCGTGNNGCTGTAAAAAATTTTAAAAAANATATCAAAAGTGAAAATCATTTTTATTATATGATTGGTTTTAATGCTCTCAATAATTCNGAAAAACTGATNTTTCAAACATTATTAAATANTAAAAAAGGNANTGTTTTNTGGGATCTTGACAAATANTTTTTTGANAAAGATTCACATTCAACNGCCAAGTTNATAAAAGAATATCAAAGAGAATGGANTTATTACAAAAAAAAACCNTTCTTTTTTCATTCTAACAATTACATTNAAGACAAGAGAATTAAAGTTATATCNACTAATACAGACTACGAACAAGCTNTAAAAGTTTCTGAAATAACGAGGAATCTATNTGATAANACTCTANTAGTTTTAGGTAATGAAGGAATTTTATCTCCACTTTTATCCAATTTAAACATTAAGGATAAAAAGTGGAATGTTACTATGGGNTANAAATTAACC
Organism: Flavobacteriales bacterium TMED96; assembly: GCA_002171475.2. GTDB lineage: Bacteria > Bacteroidota > Bacteroidia > Flavobacteriales > Flavobacteriaceae > TMED96. The sequence continues at coordinate 24,473 of NHEX02000043.1, read as the reverse complement.
CANCTTCCAATCACAAGGTTTTTTCTGACATATTTTAATTTACATTCTAGCTTGCAAAACAATAATTTTAAAACCACTTNTTTGTCNCAAATAATNAATAATNCATTTTCTAAAAAGTTCATTTTTANCGATGAAATTGNTANAATAGAANATTTAAATAAAATCATATTTTCNACNTTNGATGAAATTAGTTATGAAANAATTAAGCNTTTNTTNAACACAGAAATATTACTTAAAGTTTTTTGTCCTAAANAAGATATGNTCTTATGCCTTCAAGANTCAATTTCAATTTTAAAATATATNNCAAAAAATAAAAATTTAGATAAATTCAATATTNCAGTATCAGAGATATTGTTAGANACATTTGAAGAAATGATGNTTGATTCTAANGTCAATCATTNCAAAATTCCAAAAGATGCATNNTATTATATAATTAATGAGTTGCTTAAAACTAANAAACTTGACTTCAAAGGAGATAAAATGAATGGTATNCAAATTATGGGAATTTTACAAACNAGAGNACTTGACTTNGAAAATGTAATAATCACTCATGTCAATGAGGGGACTTTTCCTCAAAGCAAACGTGATGACAGTTTTTTGCCTTTTAGTATNAGAAAAGCATACGGAATTCCAACTTTTCTAGAGAAAGATTCGATAAANTCCTATCATTTTTTCAGAATTCTTCAAAGGGCTAAAAATATTTTTCTTCTAAATAATGGATCTACTGGAGTTGGACTTTTAACTGGTGAAAAAAGTAGATACATAAGACAAATTTCATTTTCAAAAATCCCATCTCACAATTTTCAGGAAGTAATCTTAAATCAAAATATTCAAAATACAGCCATAAAAGAACCAAGTATTGATAAATCAAATGAAATAGTTAAAAAATTAAAAAATATTTCAAAAAATGGTTTTTCAGCCACTTCACTTTCAACATATTTAAATAATCCAATTGACTTCTATTACAAGTATATTTTAGAAATTCCTGATTATACTCCTCAAACTAAAACTTTGAATAATCTGGAAAGAGGAATTCTTATTCATAAGGTTGTAGAAGAACTCTACACTCCATATTTAAAAAAGGATATGAAAATCTCATATTATGATGAGATTTTAAAAAAAATTAAATCCACGCTTTTACAATATTTCAAGAAATACTACGGAGATAAGTATGACTTAGCTGGTGAGAATTTTTTAATTATTTCTGCATATGAGAGAGCGATTACACTTTTTGTGAATAAAGAAAAAAAGCTAGTAAATGATAATAATCGAATTGTCATTTTAGATCTTGAAAAGGAGTTCAAAGTAAATTTAGAAAATGAAGTGTTCATAAAGGGAAAAATTGATAGGATAGATAAATTTAATGATAGAGTCAGAATCTTAGATTATAAAACAGGATACATGGACCATAAATATTTAATATTTAAAGGCAATTTTGAACATTTTAGAGGAGATTATAAACTAAATAACCAATTTCAACTCTTGCTATATCTCTTGGCTTTAAAAATTGAAGGACAAAAAGCTGAAAACTTTCAAGCAGGAGTCATTTCATTGAAATCTCCTTTTAAAAATTTTATACCATTAAATAATAAATCATCTTCAAAAAGTAGAAGTGACAATTTATTAGATACTTATGCATTAGACAAATTTCATGAGTTTTTAAAGTCAGTTATCGGGGAAATATTTGACAAAAAAAAGTCTTTTGTATCTTTATAGAGTATTTGAATTAATATTGTAAATAGATGTCTGAGGAGGAAAAAGGAATAAAAAAAGAAAAAGTAAGTTGGTTTCTGCAATTAATTACTTTAGGAGACAGGTTTTCTTGGCGTGATTTCTATGATAGGCTAAAAAAAGGTATTGTTGATTTTTCTATCGTATTTTTCGGAGTCTTACTTTCATTTGGGGTTGAACAAAAAGGTATGAGAGATGACGAAAGAGATGACGGAATCGAAAATCTATACAAGTTGAGAGATGAAATAGAAGAAATGATTGAATATACTGAAGTATATGCCGAAGAACTTAATTGGGTTGTAGCTATGTTTACCAAACAATTTTTAAAATGGGAGAAAGATAATGATTCTGTATTTATTGATTGGTGGGATGATCCAGAAGACAAAGAATATGGTGGCTTTCATTTTGCACCCATGGCACAATATGTACAAAGAAATCCTTTTAGTCCCCCTAGAACCACCTTTGAGGCTATAAAACTTGATGGAACTTTTAGGCTTTTACCTGACATAGTTGGAAGAAGAATGACAGACGCATACGACGGACAAGATATAAATTATCTTATTGAAAATACAGGGAAAAACGGAATTGAGCACAGATATGTAAATCAATTTATTGACAGAGTTGCCTCAAAATGGGTTTATGATTTGCCTCCATTTGATCTTAATGATAATCGATTTTGGATTAAAAATAGAAAATATATTCAATCAGATAAATTTATAAGGTACAATCTATTTAAGCGAGTTGAAATGTGGGAGCTTGAGGTAAAAGTCCAGGTTGACTATTATAAAGAATTCTTAGAAGGAAGTTATAGAATGCTAGATTCTGTAATTGCAGCTAGAGAAAGAGAATATAAAATTATATATTGGGTTTTGAATCCACAGACTTAATATTCAAATTAAATCTGAAACAATTTTACCAGATATAATCGAGGGAGGTACACCTGGTCCGGGGACTGTAAGTTGTCCTGTAAAATAGAGATTTTTAACTTTTTTACTTATCATTTTTGGTCTAAGAAAAGCGGTTTGTTTTAATGTATTTGCAAGTCCGTATGCATTCCCTTTATATGAATTGTACTCTTTTTCAAAGTCATTAACACAGAAAGATTCTTTAAAAAGAATAAAGTCTTCTATCGATTGATTTGTTAGCTTTTCTAGTCTTTTAATTATAATCTCAAAATATTTTTCTCTTGTTTTTTCTGAGTCACTAATCCCTGGGGCTATTGGGACTAGAAAAAAACATGCTTCTTTTCCAGTTGGTGCCATTGAAGGATCTGTAATAGAAGGAAAATTACCATAAAAAAGTGGTTTTGAGGGCCACTTTGGATTATCATATATTTCACTTGCATGAAGGTCGAAGTCAACGTCAAAAAAAAGTGTATGGTGGGATACTTTTTCTATTTTCTTGTTAAGTCCTACAAAAAATAGCAAGCTCGATGGAGCAAAGATTTTTCTTTCCCAATAACTCTCATTATAAGATCTAAATTTTTTTTCCAATAGACCTTCGGTATGATGATAATCAGCACCACTAACAATGACATCACAATACTTTTTTTCACCATTAACAACTATCCCAACAGCAGATTTTTGATTTACTATAATTTTTTCAACATTTTGATTTGTTTCAAATGAAACTCCAATTTCTTCTGCTAATTTTTTCATTCCTTTAATTACACTATACATTCCCTTTTCTGGATGCCATGTACCAAGCCCAAAATCTGCATGATTCATGAAGTTATAAAAGGCTGGAGTGTTAGAGGGTTTTGCACCTAAAAAAAGGACTGGAAATTGTAAAATTTGAGATAGTTTATCATTTTTAAAATACTTTTCTACTTCTTTTTTTATAGTGGTCAAAAAGTACTTTAATCTTACAATAGTTTTTTTATTAACTAATTCCAGAGGGGAAATCCCCGGTTTATAAACCATATCTTTAACGGCTATTTCGTAATGTTTTTCTGCCTTTTCCATAAAAGCTTTTAAAACAATACCACTACCCGGTTCAATCCTATCAAATTCTTTACATATTTTTTCTAATGAATCACCAATTTTTACAGAATCAAGCTTATTGAAATAAACCTCGTAGGCAGGGTTTAGTTTATCTATCTTGTAATAATCGCTTACTTGTTTACCAAAGTCATTAAAATAACTCTCAAAAACATCTGGCATCCAGTACCAAGATGGACCTATGTCAAAAGTGAAACCATCCTTTTTAAATTGTCTAGCTCTACCTCCTATACTTGAATTCTTCTCAAAAACTGTGACTTTATGACCTTTTTTAGCAAGATAAGTTGATGCTGAGATAGAGGAAAATCCAGAGCCAATTATAAAAATTTTCTTCATAAAAAGACAAAATTCAAATTATTAATCCTCTTTTCTTTTAAGTCTTTCTTTGTAAATTTCTTCAACGAAAGATGCACTGATTACCCCAGTTGGAATTGCAACTACCCCAATTCCAACAAGTGAAATTATAGTCGCGAAAATTTTACCACCCACAGTTATAGGATATACATCTCCATAACCAACAGTTGCAAGTGATATTGTTGCCCACCAAATTGATTCAGTGATACTTGAAAATTTATCTGGTTGAGCCTCATTTTCTAAATAATAAATTGCAGAAGCTGAAAAAAGAATTGTAAGAGCAGATAAAAACAAAGTAAATAGCAGTTGTTCTTTAACAGAAATCAAGGCTTGAGTGAAGAGTTTCAATGAATTGCTGTCCCTTCCAAATTTAAATATCCTTGTTAGCCTAAACAATCTTAAAATTCGTAAAAATCTACCATCTAAACTAACAAATTGATTTAAATAAAAGGGTAAAATAGAAATCAAATCAATTAGACCAAAAAAGCTAAAAACATAATTTATTGCGCCTTTTGAACCGTTATTAATAAAAGAGTAAGAAATCCTGTAAATGTATTCGAAAGAAAAAATAGCAATTGAGATAAGTTCAAAAAAATGAAAAAAATCACCGTATAGTTTTCTAATACTGTCATGAGATTCAAAAATCATAGCAGTTACATTTAANAAAATCAAAATGTATATGAACCTGTCTATAAAAAGATGAATTTTTTTCACAAATTATTTTTTAACCATGTCTTTAATGATGAAAAAACAAACCACAATAGTTATAAATAATACNAAATAGGCAACAAATCCTGGAGTCATAAAAATTTTTTTTCAAAAATAATCAAATCTATTGAATATATATAGTATTTGAATTAGGAGTTATTTTATTTAACTAATTATAANTTCTTTGAATAATCAAACTACGAAAACCAATTTTGTTTAATNTNTTTTTGATATATTTAAACAGTTTAATTTAATTTAATTTCTAAANNCCTCTGTANTCAAAAAATTTCANGNTCTAAAANTACANNGGCGNTTTGTATTAATAACCATTACTAGCATAATTATAATTTTAACTTATCGGTTACNTAATTTCTGTTTTTCTTTTTTGAATTAAGTTTGANATNGATGAGTGTAGTAGTTAAATTCTTTGTATTTAAATTTCAAAAAAATAAATTTTGGGCTTTTTCCCAGATGGGCTTACCCAAGAAATTATTGAAAAACGCTANAGGACTTAAATTTTATAGATTACTAGGCACAGGTGGTAAAACTGGTTTCGGTTTATATCCTGATTTTAAAACATACTGCCTTTTATCGGTTTGGGATAATAGTAGTGATGCCGATCATTTCATTAAAAAAAACAAATTTTTATCAAAATATCTAGAGAAAGCTAAATCCATACGTGTATTGTCATTAATTCCATTTCAGTCTAACGGTAGATGGTCTGGAATAAATCCCTTTTCAATTAATCATGCTATTCCAAAATCTAAAAATACTAAAGTAGCTATTTTAACTAGAGCAAGGATTTCACCAATCAAAATATTCAGATTTTGGAAAAGTATACCAAAAGCAAGCAAAGAAATTTCAAAAGCTAAAGGCGTATATTTTTACAAGGGTTTTGGGGAAATTCCTTTTCTTGAGCAGGCTACTATAAGCTTATGGACTAGTCTTGATGATGTAAAAGAATTTGCATATAAAAGTAAAATTCATAAAACCATTATAAGAAAGACAAAAAGTGAAAATTGGTATTTGGAAGAGTTGTTTTGCCGTTTTCATATAACTAAAGATTATTATTTAAAGCAATGAAAAAAAGAATTGGCATTATAGGTTCGGGAATTTCTGGTTTGTCGGCATCCATAAGATTGGCAAATATGGGCTATGAAGTAGACGTTTTTGAAGCAAATGAGTATCCGGGTGGAAAATTAACGTCTTTTAAATTAGGGAACTATCGTTTCGATGCAGGGCCATCACTATTTACAATGCCTGAATATGTTGATGAGCTCTTCCATTTGTTTAATGAAAACCCAAGAAATTTTTTTAACTANAGANAAAAAGAAATTATTTGCAAATATTTTTGGCAAGATGGGAAAAAAATTACTGCCTACTCAGATAAAAGAAAATTTTTTAACCAAGTAAATTCAGAGTTTGGAGTTAGCAAAAAAATCCTTGATCAATATTTAAGTAAGGCAAAAAAAAATATGATTTAATTTCTGATTTATTTTTAAANAAATCNCTTCATAAATTAAATACTTTTTTGTCAATTAAAACGNTAAAAGCTTTGTCNAGNCTATCGATTTTTGAAATNGGCAAAACTCTATCNGAAGTGAATGAAACAATTTTAAAAGAGCCACATATGGTTCAATTTTATAATAGATATGCAACCTATAATGGCTCATCTCCATATTCTACTCCAGGAATAATGACTGTAATTCAACATTTAGAATCTCATTATGGAACATACATACCGGAGGGAGGAATGCATAGTATAACAAAAAGTTTATATGAACTAGCGAAAAGGAAAGGTGTAACTTTTAACTTTAAAAAGCTTGTTANTGAAATAATTTTAGAAAAAAATAAAGCTGCAGGATTGATTGTGAATGGCAAAAAATTNTCTTTTGACACTGTAATATCTAACATGGATATNTATCCAACTTATGAAAAATTACTTCCTAAAATTAGACTTCCAAGAAATGTAAAATCTCAAGAGAGATCAAGCTCAGCAGTAATATTTTATTGGGGNATTTCGAAAATATTTAAAAATTTNGATTTACACAATGTTTTTTTTTCAAAAGACTATCAGAGTGAATTTGATTCAATTTTTATTCAAAAAAATATTTATGATGATCCCACCATATATGTCAATATCACTTGNAANGAAATAACAACAGATTCCCCCGAAAACTGTGAAAATTGGTTTGTTATGGTTAATACCTGTGCGGATAATGGACAAAATTGGGATTTAGAGGTGAAAAAAATAAAAAAAATAGTACTTGAAAGATTAGAAAAAACATTGGGTGAGTCAATAGCTCCATTTATTGAGCAAGAAAAAATTTTTACACCAAAGACAATTGAAGAGAGGACAAAATCTTATAAAGGATCTTTATATGGTACTTCAAGCAATAATCTTTTTTCTGCTTTTTTAAGACATCCAAATTTCTCAAGAAAAATTCAAAATCTGTATTTTTGTGGAGGAAGTGTTCACCCTGGAGGAGGAATTCCCCTTTGTTTACTTTCCTCTAAAATAACTACAGAATTAATAAATAAAAGTTGAATTTATCCAAAGACTCAATTTCAAGTAATTTAATATGTATTCTTATTATTTGGATTTTTCACCTCTCTGGTATTTTTGGAATTTTATACGGAGATTCAGAGTGGTTTATAAGTTTGACTCCTCTAAACTTATCTGTCTCTTTTTTTCTTTTAGTATATTTAAATAAAAACCAATTAAAAACAATCATATTTATTTTTTCTTGCTTTTTCATTGGAATGATTTCTGAAATCTTAGGAGTTAATTTTGGAGTTATTTTTGGAGATTATGATTATGGAGGAGCATTGGGCTACAAGTTTTTTGATGTGCCACTATTAATTGGAGCTAATTGGGCAATATTAACTGTTTCGTGCGCGGCTTTATCTGCAACTTTATTTGATTCAGTAATTTTTAAAGTAATAATGGGTATTTTTCTNATGGTAATGCTTGATGCCGTTATTGAGCCTATCGCTCCCATATTAGATTTTTGGGAATTTGATGGGGGTAAGGCTCCTTTAAAAAATTATATAGGATGGGTTATAGTAGCCTTCCCATTAAATTGCATGTATCACATCTTAAACATAAAANTAAACGGAAATTTCACTCATCATCTGATTATTCTTAATATTTTATTTTTTTCGATACTTTTACTTCAANTAAATACACTTAAAAATTTAATATAATCACTTTGAAATATCTTTATTNATTTGCTTTATTGATTGTNTTATCTTGTCAAAGTCCAAATGGTTTGANNAAGAAAAAAGATATTTCTAAAGTTGAAGAGATTTCTTTGAAGAANAATTTTCAAATATATATCCCTGAAAAAAAATCCTTTGTAGATTCAATAGTAAATTCGGTTTCTGAATTAAGAGATTTAAAAATTTCNATTGAAGATTTAACAAAACTGAATCCAAATGGCATTGAATCATTTTTAGATGAAACATTAATTAANTGTGACAATTTATTAAACCNAAAANATAAAAATTTTATCTCTAGACCAGAAATTAGAGGTAGATTAAAAGTTTTGAAAATAAATATTTTAAAATGTAAATTTTATAATCATCAAAATGATATTAAGAACCTAAATGCAAGTCTTAAAAAATTATTTATGAGTTACAATATTCTGTTCGAAAGGTTAGAGGGTTTAAAATAGGTTATAATTATTAAGTATTTAAAAACATCTTTTCATTTACTTCAACACTATAAGATTTATTTGCCTTGATGCTTTCAGAAATTTTATTTAAATGTTTTTTATATACTTCTATTCTATTTTTTTTATTGTCAATTTTAACAAGCTTTAATAGTATTTCCTTTATTTCGGTATCTTTTTTTAAATTTTTGTAAAATAAATCTTCTTTTTCTCTTTCAATTTTTGTTGACATAAATTGTTTTATATCAGGTCTTTTGAGAATTACGTCTTCCGCCTCAACTCCTATTTCGGATAATATGTTTGAAATACTAAAAAACATATTATTACGTATAATCGCCTGATGATTAAAAAACCGATTAAATGATGGTTTGTATTGACTGTCAGCAGAATTTAAATATAAGATTTTATTTTCTCTATAGCTGTTTAGAAGTTTTTCGAGTAAAAAGTGAATATTTTTATCTATACGCATAAATGTTAAAAATACATTATAAAACAAAGTATTTTGAATGGGCACAAAAATTTATTTCAACAAGTTTTTAACTTTTTTTAATTTAGGATTATGTGCCAATATTTTAAAATATTTTAGATGCAATTCTAAATGTATTTGAATGAGCTTCCAAAATAATCTTTAATTCTTCTGAATACCCACCTCCCATACTACATTGAACGGGTATTTTCTTTTCGAAACATTTATTAAGAATAATTTCGTCTCTTAACTTACATCCTTCTAAAGTCATACTGAGTCTACCAAGCTTATCAGTTTTTAAAATGTCAACTCCGGCTAAATAAAAAATGAATTCTGGTTCTATTTTATCAAATATCATATTCAATTTTTCATTGAGAATATTTAGATATTGTTGATCTTTTGTACCATCTAAAAGTCCAACATCTAAATCACTTTTCATTTTTTTAAAAGGGTAATTTTTTTTTCCATGCATAGAAAAAGTAAATACTTTTTTGTTTTTTCTAAAAATTTCTGCCGTTCCATTGCCCTGGTGTACATCTAAATCAATTATTAATATTTTCTTTAATTTATATTGGTTTATCAGGTATTGAGCTGCAATTGCTTGGTCGTTGAGTAAACAAAATGCTTCCCCCCTATTACTAAATGCATGGTGAGTCCCTCCGGCTACATTGAAAGATATACCATTATCAAATGCCTTTATACAACATTCAAGAGTTCCACCAGCAATTGTCATTTCTCTATCTATTAATTTTTTATTTAAAGGGAAGCCAATTCTTCTAATTTCACTTTCATTTAAAGAACGAGTTAATAATTTTTGAACATAATTTTTGTTGTGAACTTTTTCAACAATATTTCTATCTATTTTTTTTGGTAAAAAAAAGTTTTCATTTGAAAACGTGCCTTCATAAATAAGCTGTTTCCTGAGCATAGGATATTTATCCATTGGGAAGCGATGACCTCTTGGAAGTTCTAGTTCATAACAAGGGTGATATGCGATAAAAATCATATTTTTAAGCTAAAAATCACTCAGAGAAACGGGGATTTTATTTTTTAGTTTTTTCTAATTTCTGATATTGATTATAAATTTCTTTGTCTTCAATCTTTTCAAAAAGGAATGACTCTTTATTAATTTTATGTCCCGGTTTAATAATATTGAAATTTAGTATTTCTTTCCATTCAATTTGTTTTTCAGTATTTAGAATACTTTTAAGTTTTAATGAAGTGAAAGGCAAGAAAGGCTCGCTTAAATAAGCAAGAGCAGAGACTATTTGAACTGATGTAAATAGTATTGTTTTCGTTCTACTAGGATTATTTTTAATTTCTTTCCATGGTTCGTTATCGGCAAGATATTTGTTACCTATCCTCGCAACATTTATCATCTCAGAATTCGAGTCTCTAAATCTAAATTTTTCTAGAGCCAAACTGATTTTGTCTCTTGCGATTTTAACTGAATTTATTACTTCTAAGTCTTTATCTGTATAAAGTTCCGGAGTCGGTATATTACCCTTATAATATTTATTTATAAGAACGATCACTCTATTTACAAAATTACCATAAATCGCCACAAGCTCATTATTATTTTTAGATTGAAAATCTTTCCAAGTAAAGTCACTGTCCTTAGTTTCAGGCATATTAGAAATTAAAACATACCTCATGACATCCTCTTTATTTGGAAAATCCTCCAAATATTCATGAATCCAAACAGCCCAATTTTTAGAGGTTGATATCTTTTCTCCTTCAAGGTTCAAGAATTCATTTGCAGGAACATTTTTAGGTAATATATATTCTCCATGGGCTTTAAGCATTGTAGGGAAAATAATGCAATGAAAAACAATATTATCTTTTCCAATAAAGTGTACGAGTTCAGTCTCTTCATTTTTCCAAAAATCTTCCCAATTTTTATTGTTTTCAGCAGCCCACTCTTTTGTTGAAGAAATGTATCCAATTGGAGCATCAAACCACACGTATAAAACTTTTCCTTCGGCCCCGTCAGTTGGAACTGGGATTCCCCAATCTAGATCCCTGGTTACGGCTCTTGGTTTTAGACCATCATCAACCCAAGATTTTACTTGTCCGTAAACATTTGCTTTCCAGTCATCATTGTGTTTATCCAAAATCCAATCTTTGATGAATTTTTCATATTTATTCAGAGGTAAATACCAATGTTTAGTTTTTTTTAAAATGGGTTTTTCTCCAGATAAAGTAGATTTAGGGTTAACTAAATCAATTGCATTTAGTGAGCTACCGCATTTCTCACATTGGTCACCGTATGCTTGTTCAAATGAGCACCTGGGACAAGTCCCTGTAACAAATCTATCTGCAAGAAATTTATTTGAAATTTTATCATAGAGTTGATCAGAGGTCATTTCTATTAATTTTTTGTTTGAATTTAATTTTTTGAAAAAATCTGAAGCGGTATCATAATGAATTTGTCTTGATGTTCTAGAGTAATTATCAAAGGAAATTCCAAATTTTTCGAAAGATTTTCTAATAATTTCATCGTATTTGTCGATAATTGCTTTAGGAGTTGTTTCCTCTTTAGATGCTTTAATCGAAATTGCAACTCCATGCTCGTCACTTCCACAAATAAAAACGACATCTTTACCACAAAGCCTTAAATATCTTGCGTAAATATCGGCAGGGATATAAACTCCTGACAGATGCCCAATATGAATAGGTCCATTAGTGTAAGGTAAAGCTGCTGTTATTGTGTAGCGCTTCATTTAAAGATGGATTTTTCACAAAAATAAGATTTATATACCCAAATTTATTCAAAAGCTAAACAATAATTATTTTAAAAACATGTTATATATTTAACAAACTGTGAAATATAAATGAAAACTATTTCTTCGGTAGTAGAAAACTATATAAAAAATAAACCATTTTTGTCAACTGCTCTTTCTGAGGGAATAATAAATCTAACCTCTTTATCACGAAAGATAAAACCTGAAATTGAGTTAGTGCTTAGAAAAAAAATCAGAAGTGGAGCCATTGTAATGGCTTTAAAGAGAATTTCAAATAGTTTAGAATTTGTATCCACTCACTAAATTCTAAAAATATTAAAAAATATTGGTGATATTACAGTAAGGTCAAATTTGATTGACTATAGTTTTAAAGTTTCAGAAAATTTATTGTCTTGTCAAGCAAAGTTTTTATCTGAAATTGATAATCCTCAATTGTTTTTCTACACCTCATCTAGAGGAGTTACTGAGTCAAATATCATTATTAGCAATGAAATGAAAGCAAAGATGGAGACTTATTTTGAAAAAGAGCTTTTAATTAAAAAAACCGATAACTTATCTTCAATTTCAATTAAGTTACCAGTCGAGAATATTTCAATACCGGGAGTATATTATTTTATTTTTCAAAAAATGTCATGGGAGGGTATAAATATCATTGAAGTAATATCAACATCGAATGAATTTACAATTGTCGTAGATGATCAAAATGTAAATGACGCATTCAAAATAATTAAGAATTTGAAAAATTTATAATGTTTAAAGTATCTAGAGCTTTAGAAATTGAAGATATATTATTGAAAATAATATGAAGTTTTAAACCAGCATGATTTTTTTTCTCTTTAATATTTACCTTTTCTGGATTAGAAAGAGCCCAATTTAAAATTGAAGTAAAAATATTTTTTTTGAAAAAAGAGTTTGAACTATCGTCAATAAAAACCCCTATCATAACTCCCTTTTTGATAATCAATTTTTCAATACAAAATTTTTTGGCTATCCATTTGATTTGTATAAGTTCAAAAAGATTTTTTACCTCGTCAGGAATTTTACCAAATCTATCTTTAATTTCTCCTTTAAATTGATTTAATTCAACTTCATTTTTTAAAAGACTAATCCTTTTATAGAGATTCATTCTTTCAGAAATAGCATTTACATAATCGTCTGGAATCAAAGCTGAGTAGTCAGTTTCAATGTTTGTGTCATTTAAATTATCAAGCAATGAATTAGACTCAATTTTTAAATTTTTAAATTCTTTATTTGATAATTCACTTATAGCTTCTTTTAGAATTTTCTGATATGTTTCAAATCCAATATTATTTATAAATCCACTTTGCTCAGCTCCGAGTATATTACCTGCACCTCTAATTTCTAAATCTTTCATAGCTATTTTTATACCTGAGCCTAATTCAGAATATTCTTCTGTAGCTTTTATTCTTTTTCTCGAATCATCAGATATTGAAGTTAAAGGTGGAGTAATAAAGTAACAAAATGCCTTTTTATTACTTCTACCAACTCTACCTCTCATTTGGTGCAGATCGCTTAGGCCAAAATTTTGAGCATTATAAATAAAAATTGTATTTGCATTTGGGATGTCAAGTCCATTTTCTACAATTGTGGTTGCTAAAAGAAGATCATATTTTGCTTCCATAAAATCAAGGAGGATTTTTTCGAATTTTTTTCCGTCCATCCTTCCGTGTCCAACTCTAATTTTGATATTTGGTAATAACCGTTGTAATTTATTTTCAAACTCATGAATATTATCTATTCGATTATGTATAAAATAAATTTGTCCTCCTCTTTGAACTTCAAATTCAATGGCTTCCCTTATATAATTTTCGTCAAATCTAATAACCTCCGTTTGGATTGGAAATCTATTTGGAGGAGGAGTAGATATAATTGACATGTCCCTCGCAGACATTAAACTAAATTGTAATGTTCTTGGAATTGGTGTTGCAGTAAGAGCAAGTACATCAACATTGGGTTTAAATGCTCTAAGCTTTTCTTTGATAGAAACTCCAAATTTTTGTTCTTCGTCAACTATTAAAAGACCCAGATTTTTAAAATTTATTTTTCTATTAACAACTTGATGAGTCCCAATCAAAATATCAATTTCACCTTCTTCAGTTTGTTTAAAAATTTTTGTTCTATCTTTTTGAGTTCTAAACCTATTGATATAATCAATTTTTAAAGGGAAATCCTTTAGTCTTTTTTGTAGGTTTTTAAAATGTTGAAAAGCTAAAATTGTTGTTGGTACAAGAAATACAACTTGAAGGCCGTTGTCAACTGCTTTAAAGGCAGCTCTGATTGCAATTTCAGTTTTTCCAAACCCAACATCTCCACATATAAGTCTATCCATGGGAATATCACTTTCCATGTCTTTTTTAACAGCTTTAGTAGCTTCAACTTGATCTTTTGTGTCTTCAAAAAAGAAAGACGCTTCCAACTCACTTTGTAAACTACTATCCTGATTACAAGAAAAGCCAATTTTTTTTCTTCTTTTTGCATATAAAGAAATAAGATCAAAAGCTATTTCTTTTAGTCTTTTTTTTGTTTTATCCTTTAATATTTTCCAGCTTCTCGACCCTAATTTGTTAAGTTTAGGATTTAAATCATCTTTTGATTTAAATTTTGAAATTTTGTGAAGAGAATGGATGCTAACATATAAAATATCTTTATCTGCGTATATTAATTTAATTACTTCTTGAATTATCCCATTATTAACAATTTTTTGCAAACCAGAAAAAATTCCAATGCCATGATCAATGTGAGTTATAAAGTCACCTTTTTTTAAATCAGAAATTTCCCTTAATGTGAGAGCTTCATTTTTTTTAAATTTTGATCTACTTCTATACTTGAAGTATCTGTCAAAAATCTGATGATCGGTTAAAATGGATATTTTTAGTTTTTGGTCTTCAAACCCTTGATAAATTGGATAATAAATAATATTATAATTTAATTTTTCTTTGTATTGATCAAAGACATTTTCTATGCGTTTGCCTTGTTCCACTGTTGATGCACATATTATATTTTTAATATTATTTTTAGAATTTATCTTTAGATGTTTGATAATTAAATCAAATTTTTTATTGAAGGAAGGTTGAGGACTTTGTTGAATTTTTAGACTTAAGCTGGTTTTTAGTAAATCGTTGTTTGATAAACAAATAAAAGAATTTGCATTTATATCTTCTATAATTTCATCTTTAGAAACAAAAACATTGTTTGTTTTATCATTAAGTCCTTTGGTTTTAAAATTCTTATGATTTTTATTTATGAGATCGATTAAAGTGTCAAGGTTTTCAATTACACAAATATTATCATTTGGGAGAGATTTTATTAAACTATTTGAATGATAATTATTGAAAAATAATTTACTAATATTTGGGGAAATAGAAATTGTGTCATAGTTCTTAATTGACAATTGATTTTCAACATTAAATGTTCTCAAACTCTCAACAATGTCATCATAAAATTCTATTCTGTAGGGATATTGATTTGAAAATGAGAAAACATCAATTATCCCTCCTCTAACTGAAAATTCTCCAGGCTTTGCAACGTAATCAACTCTTTCAAACTCATATTCGAACAAAACCTCATTAATAAATTCAATAGATAATTTGTCCCCGATGCTAATTTTTTGAGTTTTATTTTCAACAATTTTTTTCGAAATCACCTTTTCTGAAACTGCCTCGGGATATGTTATTATTATTCTTTTTTTATCTTTTTTTTCTGAAAGGACTTCATTTCTAATTAGTAAGTTGTCATTATTAATATCTTCAACATTTTTAGTTGAATTGAAACTGGAGGGTAAAAAATTAATGTTATTTTCGGGGATAAAGTTTTCAAGGTCATTTAAATAAAATTGAGCCAATTCTATACTTTCAGCGATAAATAGAATGTTTCTAGGATTTAACCTATATGACCATGCTAATCTAAATGTTAAACCAGACCCAACATGGCCTTTAATATTTATAGAACTTTTTACTTCATTAAAAAAGTTGTTAATAATTTTTTGTGAATTGTCAATCTTAAGACTTTTAAAAATATCTTTCAACTTATTCCTGTAGTAGTTTATTTTTAAGAAATACTAAAAAATTAATTCAAGTTAATAACTTGGAACAAAAATAGTGTATATCAAATTAAGCATTTATTTATTTTTGATAATATGTACTTAATTTTCGATACAGAAACTACAGGATTACCAAAAAAATGGAATGCTCCTTTAACAGACAGTGACAATTGGCCAAGATGCGTGCAAATTTCTTGGCAAATTCATGACCAAGGAGGTGGATTGATTTCGAATAGGGACTATCTAATAAAACCAGATGGGTATAATATTCCGTATGAATCTGAAAAGATACATGGTATTTCTACTGAACTTGCATTTCAAGACGGGGAAGATATAAATAATGTTTTGAATTTTTTTCAAGAAGATTTAGAAAAAGTTCAGTTTATAATAGGGCACAATGTTAATTTCGATAGAAATATTCTAGGAGCTGAATTTTTAAGAAAAGCCCTAGATGACCCGTTCCCGTCTCTGAAAATTATTGATACATGTACAGAGGAGACAGCAAATATATGCCAAATAAAAGGAGGCCCAAGAGGAAGATATAAACTTCCTACTCTTACTGAATTGTACTTTTTTCTTTTTAATGACAAATTCCAAGAGGCTCACAATGCAACTGCTGATGTTGAAGCTACGGCAAGAGTATTTTTTGAATTGATAAGGAGAAAATTGATTAACCCAACTGCTTTTGAAGATCAAAATTCCCAAACTGATAAAATAACGGAAATCCAAAATAAGATTTCACTTTATGGGATTAAGCATAAAAACTTAAGATTTGAATCTCAAAAATTAAAAAGTCAGTCTACAGATAAAAAACAGCCAATTTCAAATCAACTAAACTCACTTAAAGATCATTCGTATGTTCACCTGCATAATCATACTCAATTTTCTGTTTTACAATCTACCACAAGAATTAGTCAGTTGGTTGATGCTACTATTAGACACAATATGACTGCAGTTGCTATAACTGATCATGCAAACCTAATGGGAGCATTTCATTTTATAAACTACACTGAAAGAAGAAATAAAGATTTAGATGAGGATCAAAAAGTAAAACCAATAATTGGATGCGAGTTTTTTGTATGTGAAGACCACAAAGATAAAAGTCATAGAGATGATGGATATCAAATTGTTTTCCTTGCTAAGAACAAAAATGGATATCACAATCTCGCAAAAATGAGTTCAATAGCACATACAGATGGGTTTTATTATGTTCCCAGAATTGATAAAAAAATTATAGAAAATCATAAAGATAATTTAATTGTACTATCAGGAAACACCTATGGTGAGATACCATCAAAAATCTTAAAAATTGGAGAAGATCAAGCTGAAAAAGCCCTTAAGTGGTGGGTAAATACTTTTAATAATGATTTTTATATTGAGCTCATGAGACATGGCGAGGAGAGAGAAAATATAGTTAATGAAGTATTGTTAAACTTTTCAAAAAAATACCAAATAAAAACGGTCGCTACAAATAATACTTATTACGTAAATCAGGAAGAAGCCAACGCACATGATATACTTTTATGTTTAAAAGAAGGGGAAAAACAAAGTACTCCTATAGGAAAAGGAAGGGGATTTAGATATGGACTCAACAACAAGGATTATTATTTTAAGTCAAGTGATGAGATGAAGGCACTGTTTAACGATTTCCCTGAGGCAATAACAAATATTAAACAGTTAGTCGATAAAATTGAGTCCTATACTTTGTCAAATGAAATTCAATTACCAAGATTTGAAATTCCAAAAGAGTTTATCGTTTCGAATTCAGAAAATCCTAATATAGGAGAAAATAATTATTTGAGGTATTTAACATTAGAGGGAGCCAAAAAAAGATATGAAAAATTAAACCAAGAAACTAAAGAAAGAATTGATTTCGAATTAAAAGTTATTGCAAATACAGGTTATCCAGGATACTTTTTAATTGTGCAAGATTTCATAAGTAGTGCAAAAAAGATGGGAGTTTCAGTAGGGCCAGGCAGAGGCTCTGCAGCTGGTTCAGTTGTTGCCTATTGTTTAGGAATCACAAATATTGATCCTATTAAATATGATCTTCTATTTGAGCGTTTTCTTAACCCTGAAAGAATTTCCATGCCAGATATAGACATAGATTTTGACGACGAAGGTAGATCTAAAGTAATTGATTATGTAATTCAAAAGTATGGCTCCAAGCAAGTTGCTCAAATAATAACTTATGGAACCATGGCAGCTAAATCGTCAATTAGGGATACCGCTCGTGTTCTGGATTTGCCTCTAGCTGATGCTGATAGAATTGCTAAACTAGTACCCAACATAAAATTAAGTCAAATTTTTTCGCTAACTGATAAAGAGCTTAATGATAATTTTAGAACCGATGAAATAGTCAGGATTAATGAAATAAAAAAAATGGCAAATGAAAATTCATTAACGGGACAGACTATTAATCAAGCAAAAGTTTTGGAAGGTTCTCTTAGAAATGTTGGAATTCATGCGTGTGGAGTAATTATTACTCCTGATGATATAACTCAATTTGTTCCTATTTCTACCGCTAAAGACAGTGATTTATATGTAACTCAATTTGATAATTCAGTAGTTGAAAGTGCAGGTTTATTAAAAATGGATTTTCTTGGTTTAAAAACTTTATCAATTATTCGAGATACAGTGAATCTTGTCAAGAAAAGATATAATAAAGATTTAAATCCCGATAATTTCCCCCTTGATGACTTAAAAACATATGAATTATTTCAAAGAGGTGAAACTGTTGGCATTTTTCAATACGAGTCTTTAGGGATGCAAAAATATCTTAAGGATCTTAAACCTACAGTTTTTGCTGACTTAATTGCAATGAATGCCCTTTATAGACCAGGTCCATTAGAATATATACCAAGCTTTGTGAAACGCAAAAATGGTCAAGAATCAATATCCTATGATCTACCAGAAATGAAATTATATTTAGAAGAAACATACGGGATAACAGTTTATCAAGAGCAAGTAATGCAACTTTCGCAGGTGCTTTCAAATTTTAGCAAAGGTGAAGCCGATATTTTAAGAAAGGCAATGGGGAAGAAAGATTTTTCGTTGCTGCAAAAATTAAAACCTCAATTTATTGATGGGGGTAAGTCAAATGGACATAATCAAGAAATTTTAGAGAAAATTTGGAAAGATTGGGAGGCTTTTGCTGCCTACGCGTTTAATAAATCACATTCAACTTGCTATGCATTAATTGGATTTCAAACTGCGTATTTAAAATCTCATTACCCGGAAGAATATATGGCTGCAGTTCTTTCAAATAATATGAATGATATAAAACAAGTGAGTTTTTTTATGGAAGAGTGTAGAAGGATGGGTTTGGCAGTTTTAGGACCTTGTGTTAATGAATCAGATTTTAAATTTACGGTCAACGAAAAAAAACAAATCCGTTTTGGGATGGGTGCCATAAAAGGAGTTGGGCAAGGTGCCGTAGAGACTATTATTGAAAACAGACAAGAAACAAATTATTTATCAATTTTTGATTTAACACAAAAAATTGACCTAAGACTAGCAAATAAAAAGGCACTTGAAAATCTTGCCTTGGCTGGGGGATTTGATTCGTTGGGAGAATCTCACAGAGCACAATTTTTTAATCCAGACGGAGATGGAATTATTTTTTTAGAAAAAGCAATACGAAGAGGTGGAAAATACCAAGACTCTTTAAACTCATCTCAAATTAATCTTTTTGAAGATGACAAAGATGTTTTGTCAGATGAAATTAAAATTCCTGAGTGTGAAGAATGGAGAAATCTTGAAAAGTTAAAAAAAGAAAAAGAAGTCGTAGGTATATATCTTTCAGGACACCCACTAGATGATTTCACTAGAGAAATGAAATTATTTTCTCCCAATTCATTAAAACTGTTATCAGAATTGGATACGATTGTGAATAAAGAATTAAGCTTTTGCGGAATAGTAAGTACTGTTGAACATAGAATGTCTAGGACTGGTAAAGGCTGGGCAATATTTCAATTAGAGGATTTCAAGGATGTATTTGAATTTAAAATTTTTGGAGAAGAATATTTAAGATTTAGACACTTTATTGTAACAGATCAATTTATTAGAATTAGAATTAAAATTCAACAAGGATGGGTTAACAGGGAGTCAGGAAGATTAACTGAACCAAGAATAAAATTTAACAACTTTGAAAGTCTTCATGACGTTATAACAAATAATGCCAAAAAGTTACAAATACAATTGGATTTAAACACTTTAGATGAAAACAGAGTATTAGAAATATCAGACATAGTAGACAAGTTTAAAGGTGAAAAACCATTAAGTATTCAAGTTTACCACAAGAAAGAAAAAGTTAATTTATCCCTACTAAGTAGAAAATATAAAATTGATGTTTCAAAAGAGTTATTAAATAAGTTAGATTCCGTAGATTTGCCATATTTAATAAACTAAATCTATTATGTTTATTATTCGTGTTAACTAATATAATTTATGAACTTAATTTAAATTTTATAAAATGGCTTTAGAAATAACAGATGAAAGTTTTGAGGATGTTGTTTTAAAATCAGACAAACCAGTTATGGTTGACTTTTGGGCTGCCTGGTGCGGTCCTTGTAGAATGGTAGGTCCAATTATAGAGGAACTTAGTGCTGATTTTGAGGGACGGGCTGTCGTTGGAAAACTAGACGTTGACGCGAATCAAGAGTTTGCAGCTAAATATGGTGTACGAAACATACCAACTGTTCTTGTTTTTAAAAATGGAGAAGTTGTAGGTAAACAAGTTGGAGTAGCTCCCAAGTCTACTTATGCTCAAGCTCTAGAACAACATATTTAGATTGTAAAATAAAATAATCCGAAATATAAGTTTTTTTATATTTATGGTCTTTATTGGTCTGGTAGTTCAGTTGGTTAGAATACATGCCTGTCACGCATGGGGTCGCGGGTTCGAGTCCCGTCCAGACCGCAAAAATTAAAATACAAACCCCTACTGTTCATGACTTTAGGGGTTTTTGTTTTTTAAAAAGAGGATAAATAGGAATACAAATGAAAACAACGAATACTTTTGCGTTAGTTACAGGTGCATCCTCAGGAATAGGTTTAGAAATTGCAAGATCTCTCGCAAGACGAGGATATAATATAGTACTTACAGCCAGATCCAATGATAAATTAAAAGCTTTGGCCAAAGAAATATCCAACAACTTTAAAGTCAAAACCTCAGTATTCCCATGTGACCTTAGTGATAAAATTGCTCCTAATGAGATATTTAATTTTTGTAAGTTAAAGAAATATAATGTTACAGTCTTGGTTAACAATGCCGGATTTGCTAATCCAGACAAGTTTCATAGAACTTCAATGGAGGATGAAGAGAGATTTATAAGAGTTTTGGGAACTTCAGTAATTGCACTAACAAAATTGTTTTTAAATGAGATGCTAGATAAAAAACACGGAAGAATTATGATAGTCTCATCAGTTGCTGCTTACGCTCCACCATCTGAAATTCAATCTCTTTATGGACCAATTAAAACATTTATGAATAGGTTTAGTGAATCTTTAAATAGATCTTATAATTATAAAGGAATTACTTCAACCGCTGTTTGTCCCGGTTATACTATAACAAATTTTCACACTGCAAGTGGAGTTCAAGATGAAATGGATAGAGTACCTAAATTTTTAAAAAAAAATGCAAAAACTATTGCAGAACTGGCAGTAGATGCAACACTAAAAGGAAAGAAAGTTTGTGTACCAACTTTTACCTGGAAAATAATTGTCTTTTTAATAAAAATATTACCAAATTTCATTTTTTCTATTGCTAGTAAAGCAATGGCACCTGGTAGGTATGACAAATAATTATTTTTTATACTCCAAGCAAAACTTATTTTCCTTTTAGAATACCTTAATTACCATTGAATGAAGAAAATGTCACTAACTCCTTTCAATTACAAAATAATAGAAACCAAATATTGATTTTTAAAAATTAACCCCCGCCATCACCTCCGCCTGCATCACCTCCGCCTGCATCTCCACCTCCCGCATCACCCGCAATAAAAGCTGAATCTCCTGAAGAACTTGACGAAAAAGTATTAATATTTATTTGAAACTCGTCTACCATTGCAGAAATAGATTTATTATCTAGACCTTTGGGTAGTTGTGTTTCACTTTGTATTCCATTACTCATGTTAATTTTAAAAGCTTTTCTTTTAGAAAAAGCATAAATATTTTTATTAATCAAAGCAATTTTAGGAGGTGTTCCATCCCATGACCAGAGACCTGTTGATGTGACTTTAAATATTTTTGTTTTTCTGATTATGGAATAGCATCCAATTTCCTTGTCCTTATTTATAAAATATAACTTATCATCGTATATAAGAAGTGATAAAATATTTTCTGAGATATCCAAAACTGTCTCACCAGACGAAAAATTTATAAATCTAGAAAACACTTTACCCCACCAATTATATGATGAAATCAAGACTAAATTATCAAATCTGGCAATGCCACCAACTTTATGTTTGATTTCTAAAGACCATTCTTTTCTTAATAATTTAGTGTTATATAAAAAAACTTCTTTATCCTGACAAACTATTATTTTATTTTTAGATTTCATTTACAATCTATATTATATTCTGCAATGCTATCTTTAATCCAAGTTGTAGGAATATTTGATAATTGATTTTGACTAACCACGACACAATCTAAATTGGAATTCCCAATAATGTTTAGAGATTCTAATATTGTAAATCCGGACACATCAAGTGATTGAAGTTGATTAAAGCTTAAATCCAATAACATTATCTTATCAAGATTATTGTAATTAGTGGTTTCTAAACCGATTATTTCACTGTGAGTAATTTTTAAGTTTGTTAATTTTGAATTTAAAGAAAAATCAAGGCTCGAAATTTTAGCTGTGATTTGAGGAATTTGGGCTATAAATTCTCCTTGATTATTAATTAGTCTTGTTCCTGCGCTTCCTCCAATAGATAGAACTTCAAGGTTCAAATTTTTTGAAATATCTATGGTTCTAGTTTGAATTGGATTACCGAGAATGTTTAAACTTTTTAAATTCTCATTTTTTGAAATATCAATGCTCTTAATGTTATTATAATAGATAGAAATAGTCTCAAGATTTAAATTTTTAGAAAAATCGACAGAATCAATTAAATTTAGATCAGCTGAAAATTCTTTTAAACTTCTAAACTCGTCAAGTCCAATTAGATTCTTAATACCTTTGTTAAACAACTTTATTTCACTTTCACTTGTTCCTAATCTTATAATTCCAGAAATATTTCGAGTAAGAACATAGTTATCTAGTTCTTCATCAAACCCAGCGTCAATTATTGATTGTTCAAAATTGTCGTCAGGAATGTAGGTCACAGCTTCTGGATCTGAAATAGGGTCATAATCCTTAACTCTATCGGCATCTAAATCCAAATTACAATTGTCAATGAATTCAGTTGAGAAACTAATGTAGTTATCTGTTAATACAACATCTCTCATTGTCCCGTATGGAATATTAGATTTTACTAAATTGATGTTACCCTCTGAATCAAGACTATATTGTCCAGTAACTTTGGAGTCACCCCTAGTGAAAGTAAAGGAAGAATTACTTCTAAAAATTATTTCATATATCTCGCAGTTAATAAATTTTCCAGAGCTTTCTCTGTTAACTCCTTTAGGACGTCTAATTTTCCATTTTCCAACCCCAATAAAAATGTTATTTTCATCAACAAGATTAAAAAGCTGTTTTTCAAAAACAGCTGTAAGATACTTACCACTATTCATTGTTATTTCAACTTCACTAAACGTAGAGGTTGAAGATCCGGTCCATCCTACAAAAACATAACCGTCATTGGCAAAAGCACTTACAGATACTAAGCTTCCTTCCTCATAGTCACCACCTGTACTGCTAACATAACCTCCCTCAGAAGCATCGATAATTAAAGAAAATCTAACCTTTGCTTCTTCGTCATTCTTGGAGCAAGAAAATAAAATTAGAAGTAACAATGGAAGAAGTTTTTTCATATTTCAAATTTAATAGAAATAAAACAATTTCAATTATTTGCTAATTATTTGAGAAAGCCTTTTTTCAAAATGTATGTAAAATACTGTTTATTAATACTTTAATTAATTAACTTTAGATACTAAAAACATAAAAAATGAATAAAATTTTATTTTACCTTATAACTTTTTTCCTTGTATTGTCATGCTCTAAAGATAAAGATGAAAATGAAGAAGTTGTTGCGGATGATAGAATGGCTGATTCAGCCATCACAAATATTTATGCATCTGGAAAAGTTTCTGAGCAAACCCCAGCTGAGGCTAAACAAACGATTTTCGGAAAGTGGGATGTTGGTGGATCATCATCTAAAAATATATCTAGTTCAAAGAGTTTATCCGAATGTACATTTAATTTTATTGAGTTTACAGATAAGTCTTATATAATGAATTTAAGCATAACTGGACCAGACGGGCCTGAGAGTGGAAGTATTTTCGGGAATTATGCATTAATTGAAGCGGACGGCCTTGTAACAGAAGTTCGCCTTTACTTCTCTATTTCGGGGGATGATATACACATTGCAACTTTAACAAATATTGAGGTTGTAGAAAAAGCCTCTGGTGGATTCGATGCTACTTTTGATATCAATTTTGAGATTGATCTTGGAGATGTAGAAATCGCGTGCTTTGATTTAGGTGGTTCGTATTCTGCGGATAAAGAACCTGCAATGGAAGAAACTTTGTCTGCGGGAGTTGATTCTAATCATTATAAAGTTGTTAGAAATT
>NHEX02000042.1 GCA_002171475.2 Flavobacteriales bacterium TMED96 | reverse complement strand
TGCGAACAGCTAAAAATTTTTGCCTCTGTCATGCGTATTTGGTTAAAATCAAGTGGATTGCAAATTTAGAAATTTATTTCGTAATGGAACTTAGAAGGCAACATTTTTAAATGTTGCGATTATTTGTTTACATTTATAAAATTGCCTTGGTGGCGGAATTGGTAGACGCGCTGGATTCAAAATCCAGTTCTTTCGAGAGTGTGGGTTCGATTCCCACCCAAGGTACAAACGATATTAATGTTTGTTTTTATTTTCGGATAAAAGGTCTTGGTAAATTATCTTTGTTTTCATGGCCCAATTTAAAATTGAGTCCTTTTGTTTGTTATCCAATCTGGATGAGGTATGAATAAGTTTATAGGATTTTAAAGGCATTTCACCATCTTGAATCTCTTCAATAAGCTCCTCAAGCTTGTGTTCTTTCTTTTTCAAAGAGTATTTATCCCATTTAGAAAAGTTTAAATGTTTTTTTCCTTCATTAATATGATTTTGTATCCACGTGGAAACAGGCGAAATATGCGAGTACCAAGGGTAATTTGTTTTATTTGAGTGACAATCAAAACAAGAGTTTTTCATAATTACAAATAAATGTTTACTTAAGTTTGTTTCTTCAATAAAGTAAGCTAAATCGTAATCATCTTTATTATTTAGCTTTGGCCTTATAAACTGGATTATAACTAATATGAATACAAATATCAAAAAAATCTTTCTTTTCATATGTTAAAATTTATATTCCATACCTGCATATATTCCAAATGGGTGACCAGGTCTTAAACCAGCAGGAGCCATCGAAACAGCATACTTTTCATTAAACATATTTAACATTTTAGAGGTGAAAATTAAATTAGAGGCAATGTTCATTCTAAAAGAAATGTCAAATACAAAATATGATGGAATTTCTCTCGTTCCGTCTGCTACTGTTGAAAATTTTCCATTGTAATTATTGCTAAAGTTTATTTCGTACTTACTTGTTTGTATGCTAAATGTTGAATTAAATTGATGTTGAGGAATATATGGTATTCTATCTCCATCACTAACTTCACCCCATATGTCTTGAGTACTTCCAAAGTCACTTAAAAATCTTGCATTTGTATGGGTGTAAGATACAGAAAACGGAAAATTAATTTTATTGTTATTAAATAATTCAGATTTCAATAAAAATTCAATGCCGTTTACTAGCGCCCTTCCTGCGTTAAAGGGATCAAGTTCACCAAAACCACCGGTCGCTGCTAAATCATTTCCGAGTAGATTACTATAATTATTTTGATAGGCAATTATTTCTGCATTAATATTATTTATTGAAAACCTTCCTCCAAGTTCAAGATTAATACTTTCTTCAGCTTTTTGACCCTCTGAATTGCCAGGAGGTGAATATCCCTTGTGAATTCCACTAAAAATTGAAAACTTATTATTGAAAGTATAATTAAATCCAATTCCTGGAATAAACACTGAAACACTGTTGTTTCTATATGAAACCTCACCTAGATTTCGTAGTGGATTAGACTTTCCATAATCATTTCTCGAAAGCTCTATTGACTCATATCTAATTCCAGGAGTAATAGTCAAACCTTTAAATTTATACTTATACATCAAATAGGTTGCAAAAGATTCTGCATAACTAACCCTGTTCCCTTGAGCTCCTGGGCTACCGTAATCTGCAAGTGACATAAAACCATTATTGATATTGTAAATATCTTCCCATTGAAATCTATCCTCTTCATCATAATGTAACCTGAACCCAATTTCTAAATCATTAAAGGATTTATTTTTTCCATACCAATGATAATCAATTTTTGTTTGTACTCCTCTTGAAATATATTCTCTATTATTAGCTTTAACTTTTAAAGAATTATTACTTCCATTTAATGTTCCTTTTATAATTGAAAGGTGAGCAGGATATTGAGAGGGATTTTCAACAATTTTTGATATTTTCTGCGAATTTCCTTCAAAAACTACATCATCAAGTTTGTACCAATTTCTTTTAAATCCGTTATAGTAAAGGTTTGACGAAATTTTAAATTTTTCTGAAAAATTAAATTCGTGAGTTAACATATATTGATTGTGTTCAGCATTCATTTTATCTTTTTCAGAGGCTGAATATCTTAGATACGGATTATTATTAAAATCAGATTCGGTTAATCCTAAATATGTTTCGTTTGAAACTTCGTCATAAGTATGAAATTTGAACTCTAAACTCTGTTTATTTTTGGCTTTTTCAGATGATTTAAATCTTATTTTAGAGGTAATTTCATTGATGTCAAAACCTGTGTTCATGTTATTTCCAAGTGATTTAAATCCATTTGAATTATAATTTAGATACTCTAACATATATCCAAAATTTCTAGTCTGATTACCAAAAGTTGAATGTAACTGTCCCGTGTTAAAGCTTCCGTAGCTACTTACAACTTTACCTTTGAATGATTCTGGGATTTCAGTCGAAACAAAATTAATAGCACCGCCAGTTGTGTATGGTCCATATTGAATCTGACTACTCCCTTTAAGTACTTCTACGGCATGCATGCTTGCCACAGAAGGGAAATAATAAGCAGATGATGCACTATATGGAGCGGGAGAAATTAATACACCGTCTTCCATTATTGCTATTTTAGAACTTCTCTCAGGCGAAGTGCCTCTGATACTTATATTAGGTCGTAAACCAAAACCATCTTCTTCGTAAACATTAATTCCAGATATTTTATTAAGAGCACGATTGATATCAGTGTAATTAAATTTTGCAAGCTCTTCAATGGAAAGATAATAAGCAGCGCCAGTTCTATTTTTAGCTACAAATTTACTACCCAAAATGGTGTTGGATTTTATGATTACTTCATCAAGAGATGTGATTGAATCCTTTTTTATTTCATCTATTGAGTCTTGGCATTTTAAGTATGGACAACTTAAAATAAGAAATATTAAAATTTTATTTCTGATGTTATTTATAATTGGTCTAAATAAATTTAAGACAAATATAAAATAAAACGTAAAAGAAAAAAATTTATTTAGAATAATTCTAAATAATAAATAACTATGCTATATAGGAAACAATAATCAAGGGGGTATTCCCCCAAACTATTTTGAATTTATTTGACCAATTATAAAAAATAGAAAAAACAGGAATACCCTTATAAAGGTTTGTTTACCCAACCACATTTAGATAAAAGAAAATTTATGCCCAGGAAAAACACAACATTCCCTCTGCAGCTAAATTAGGATTAGGACAACTTTGGGTGCTAAGGTTTTTGCAATTTGAGCAATTGGATTCTTTAGTTAAAGATCTTTTAAAAGTGTGATCTGGACATACTTTGTCAATGTCTACCTCGATTTGATGTTTTGAACAATCAAATGAAGATGTTATGTTTTCGCAATTAATACACGATGAAATTGATTTTACTTCCATAATTAAAATTTTAATCAAATCTAAGTTTAATTACGCTTAGAATAAATATAAATAACTGTTAATCAATAATTTGTATTTAGATTAATTAAAAATAAAATATTTCTAGTCAACAATAATATTATATCTTGTTTTATCTGCCTCACAGTCAAAGTTTACTTGGTTAACTCCTAGAAACATTCTACTCGAGGCCTTTTTGAATCCATAATATTTTTGAGGGTCTAGTGAGTCCGGTACTACTAAATTGAGATTTTCTCTACAGCTTTCATTAAACTCACTATTGGATGTATACATAATGTCGTATCTATTACAAATATGTTTTAAATTTAATGCATCATGACCTAGTTCATGATACATTAAGTCAAACCTTCTCATAACAGATTCTTGTTTCCAGTAACTCTCTTTTAGTTCTATAATTATATCTTCATTACAGACTCTTTTCGCAACACCAATCGCACTACCTCTTTCCCATACGTCATCGTTAATTATAGAAATTATCATTTCCTTATAATCAATTTGCACTTCTAAATCAGACGCATCTCTAAAAAATGCTGTTGCATAATCATTCGGGTCCTCTAAATCAAGGTCCTCATAGTTAGGATCAATTCTGTAGTCTACATCCTCAGGACAAGATTCAATTTCTGAGGAGTTAAAGATATATCCAAGATAAGTAGATTCAATTTCATCTAAATCAGGGTCATTATAAATATTTTTTTTGGTCAGATATAAACTGTTTTTATCAAAAAAAAGAGAATATTCTATAACTCCCTTTTTTTTGTAATTTTCAATCCAATCAGTTTTAAACGCGTATCCCTGTCCATTATTTTGTAATAATCTAAAATCCTCTCTTAAGTTTATTATCTCAGTTTGCCAGCAATTTATCTTACTATATTTATTTTCCTGTATACTTAAGGACAAATCATTCAAATTAAAATTTATAATTACCTTTCTATCATTCAAGGTAAATTGATATTTTGACTGAACCCTTTCAAAAAAATAATTATAAGTTATCTCTGGAACTACAACAGTTTTTTCTTCAGTATCCTTGGAGCAATTTATAATTAAAAGCGAGAATATTGCATAATAAATGTTCCTTAGAGATTTACTAGGAACCAAAACAATTATATTTTTGCAAGCTTTACTTTTCATAAAATCACTTAAAATTATAAAATTTACTTGACCAATTAAAAATTTATTTCTTGACCAATAAATCATTAATTTCTGTCATAGAAACTGTGGGTGTCGCACCTTCTTTAGAGGCAACTAGTGCAGCAACTGCACATGCCTTTTTTAAAATTTCCTGAGGTTTCGTTTTATTTAAAATTCCTTCAACTAGAGTTGCTAGAAAAGAATCTCCAGCGCCAACAGTATCTAATACATTAATTTTAAATCCGTCTTGATAGTAAAATGAATTATTAGTATAATAACATGCACCCTTTTCACCCATAGTAACACAAATATTTTTAGTTTTGGTTTTCTCTGAAATTGTCTCGATCATATTTTCTAAGTTTGCCTTTTTGTTAATATAAATCGAAGAGATTTCCTCAATTTCCTCATAGTTGAATTTTATAAAATCTGACGATAACATTAATTCTTCAATTAAGTTCATATTATAATATGGAGATCTTAAGTTTATATCGAATAATTTGAAAGGTGCAATTTTTAAAAGTTCCTTAAGGGTTCTTCTAGAAGTCATATTTCTGCATATTAAACTTCCAAAAACAAATATTGAAGAGTTTTTAGTCAGGTCAATATTTTTTGAATTCAGAGATATATTGTCCCAAGCAACAGGATTTAATATATCGTAATCTGCAATTCCGTTTTTATCAATTGAGACATTAACTTCTCCAGTTTTGTAAATTTTTGAGATTTGGATATGTTTAGTTTCTAGACGACTTTTATTTAAAAATTCTGTAAGCCCCTTTCCTAACGAATCATCTCCAACTTTGCTGATAATTGATAATGATTTCTCAAAGGAATTTAATCTATATCCGAAATTTAAAGGAGCACCGCCGGGTACTTTTCCGGATGGTAATTTATCCCATAAAATTTCCCCAAAACTAACAACTCTTGACATCTATTTTAGAAGTTCATTTGATAAAGTTTCTAGAGACTTCCCTTTTGTTTCTGGCATTGAAAAAACAACAAAAATCAACTGAAAAATCATCATTAAAAGGAAAATAAGAAAAACATAAGATGCACCAATTTTACTAAATAAAAATGGAATCATAGAAGGAATGAGAGCAGCTAAAATCCAGTGTGTAGAGGTTCCGAAAGATTGTCCACTACTTCTAATATGGTTTGGGAAAATTTCTGAAATATAAACCCAGATAACACTCCCCTGTCCAATCGCATGCGCGGCAATAAATAAAAAAAGNGCTGCAGGAAGAATAATCCCTCCCCATGATAACAAAAAGGATAAAAAAATAAAAGAAAGTGAAATTATATATCCTATGGATCCAACAACCATTAGTACTTTTCTCCCTACTTTATCAATCCGTGATATACCGATGATAGTAAATATTAAATTTATAACTCCAATTCCAATACTGCTTAAAAACGCAGAATTTTCTCCTAACCCGCCTTCCTGAAAAATTCTTGGTGAATAATACAAGAATGCATTTATACCAGAAAATTGATTAAAAAAAGCAATCATAAAAGCTAGATATAAAATAAATCTATATTTAATGTTAAAAATACTTTCATCTTTTTGGAATTCATTTTTAGTTTCGGAAATTTCTTTTATAAAAATTTCCTTTTCTGAACTTGAAAACAATTCTTCATAAATATGTTCAGATTTTGCAACATAACCGTTTAAATAAGTCCATCTTGGACTTTGAGAAATATACATTATCATAACCGTATAAATAATCGCTGGAATTGCTTCAATTCCAACCATAATTCTCCAACTGCTTTCTCCAAATTCTTTTAAGAAAAAGTTAGACACAAAAGCAAAGAGAATTCCTACAACAATGTTGAGCTGATAGTATCCTACAAATTTTCCTCTTTCATTCGGAGCCGAAATTTCTGAGATATATGCTGGTGCAGCAATTGTAGAAATTCCAATTCCAACTCCTCCTATAAATCTAAAAAAAGCAAATGTTATTGGATCTGACGAAATTGCAGAACCTANTGCAGATATTGAGTAAAGATAACCTATCCAAAGTAGGGTTTTTTTTCTTCCGAAGTAATTTGTTGGTAAGCCACCAAAAATAGCACCAATTACAGTTCCCCACAAAGCCATCCCAATTACTACTAGCCCATGAAATAAATCTGTGGAATGCCATAAATCTTGTAGCTTTTGGTCTACTCCAGAAATAACAATGGTATCAAATCCAAATATAAATCCTGCGAAAGCGGCTGTGAATGAATAGTTTAGTCTTCTTTTATTTTTACTCATATTAAATATATTGTAAAGGTACGTTCAAATGATTTATTGTAAATTAGTTAGAAATAATAAAAAAATTGAGAAACAAACTTTTAATTATAATAGCATCATTTGTGTTCATATTTGGATGCAACAATGATAAAAATCAGTCGGAAGAGGAATTAATTAAAAGAGCACATGCAGTACACAGTAAAGTTCTTACTCTAGATACCCATGCTGACACACCTCTTAGAATGATTGAACCAGGTTTTGATATGTCGGTCAGACATGATCCAAAAAAAACAGGCTCTAAAGTAGATTATCCAAGAATGAAAGAAGGTGATTTAGATGCCATCTTTTTTGCCGCTTTCGTTGCTCAAGATATAAGAGATNATGATGGTAATGGGAGGGCTAAATCACTATGCTTACAAATGATTGATTCAATAAAGACATCTATTGATAGAAATTCTGACAAAGTAGGGTTAGCATTAAACCCCGAAGACGCTTACACATTAGAAAAACAAGGAAAACATGCCATTTACATAGGCATTGAGAATGGATATCCAATAGGGAGCGACATATCAAATGTAGAACTCTACCACAATAAGGGTGTCCGTTATATCACTTTGGTTCATTCTTCTAATAATGATCTTGCTGATTCAGCTACTGATCCTAACGGAATGGAACATAATGGTATAAGCGATTTAGGATCAAAGGTTATTGGTGAAATGAATAGATTAGGAATAATGGTTGATGTTTCACATGGAAATGATAGTGTTTTTTATGATGCTATTAGAATATCCAAAGCACCGATAATTGCTAGCCATTCAAATGCAAGGGCGGTAACTAATCACAAACGAAATTTTACAGACGAGATGCTAAAACTAATTGCAAAAAACAGAGGAGTAGTTCAGCTAACAATGTTAAGTAATTATTTGCGTGATGCTAAGCCTAATACTAAGCGTGATTCTGCATTAGCAGCATTTCGTTCAAATATGAAAGCAGTTTCAGAAATGAATATAGATGAGCGAAATGATTACAGAGAAAAAATAAATCTAATCAACAAACAATACCCTGACCCATCAGCAAATGTAGGTCATGTGGTTGATCACATCGATCATATAGTCAAAATTGCTGGAATCGATCATGTTGGTATTGGATGTGATTTTGACGGTGGTGGCGGTATCGATGGAGTTTTTGATGTCAGTGAAATAAAAAATATTACAGTGGAGCTAGTTAGACGAGGTTACGATGAAACCCAAATTGAAAAAATTTGGGGTGGAAACTTATTACGTGTCTTCAAAGAGGTGCAAGAATATGCACAAAAAACTGCCAAGAGTTCAATCTAGTTTATCTTAATTAACAGATAGAGTGTATCAATGGTTTCTTACTTTATTACTATCATCCAGCATTACTTTTGCTCACCCTCTAAGATTGTCCCTTTGCGAAATTGAATTTTATTCAAAAAAAAATCTACTTTCAGTTAATTTGAAACTTTTCTTAACCGACGTCAACGAAGCCCTAGTATTTAATCCATATAGCAAAGAACTGGCTTTTTGTCAACCAAACGAACACTCTGATGCAGATAAGATGTTGATGGAATATTTAAACAGATTTTTTTATGTTAAATTAAATACAAAAAAAATTGCTTTAGAAATTAAGAAAAAAAAACTGAGTGGTGAAGGGGAGAATATGGCCCTTTGGGTATATCTTGAAAAATCAGTGGAGGAGAAATTCAATTCCATGGAAGTAAAAAATGCAGTCTTTACAGATTTATTTTATGACCAAAACAATATAGTTTATATCCATATAAATGAAGAATCTAAAAGTATAATGCTAAATAAAGAAACATCAACTTATAAATTAAATTTTTGATATGAATCCATTTAGATTTTACCTTAAGTTGGGTTTTGAGCATATATCTAATCTAAATGGATATGATCACATTCTTTTTTTAATAGTTCTGTGTGCTATTTACAGGATACAACAATGGAAGAAAATTCTTATTCTAGTTACAGCATTTACAATTGGTCACAGCATAACTCTAGCTCTAGTTTCGTTTGATTTATTTAATATCTCTTCTAGTATTATAAAATTTCTTATTCCCGCAACTATATTTATAACAGCCTTAAATAATGTAATAGGATCAAACTTAAAAGGGGAGTCTGTGAATATGAGTAAAAATTATTTTATAGCACTTTTCTTTGGACTTATACATGGGATGGATTTCTCTAATTATTTTAAAGCTTTAATTTTAGATAAATCATCAATAATTAAACCATTGTTTGGTTTTAATTTAGGAATTGAATTTGGACAACTAATAGTTGTATTTTTTATTATTTCAATCTCATTTTTCTTTTTAAATATCATTAAAGTGAAAGATCGTGAATGGAATCTTTTCATTTCAGGCGTTGCGGCTGGGATTTCTTTTATTTCAATGTTAGAAAACAAATTTTGGTAGTTTTTTTATTTCAACCTCCACTGGGGGATAGAAACAATAAATAAAATTGTTAATCAAATATTTTAAAAATTGATTGAATGAGAATAAAAATTAGATTTTAAAATCATGAACAGATTTATTCTTTTTTAATAATTCTCTAAGCTCTAAAGGTACATCCCAGTGGTCACCAAATTTAGACTTAAATTCATCACAATCCTTTATAAAATTTTCCATTCCGATGTAATCTATATAGGATAAAGCCCCACCTGTATAAATTGGGAAACCCCAGCCAAGAACTGAACCAATATCTCCATCCGTTGTTGAACGAAGTACTCCCTCAGCAAGACATCTAAAGCTTTCGAGCGATTGTCTGTGTAATAAACGTTTTGATATTATATTTTGAGTA
Organism: Flavobacteriales bacterium TMED96; assembly: GCA_002171475.2. Lineage (GTDB taxonomy): Bacteria > Bacteroidota > Bacteroidia > Flavobacteriales > Flavobacteriaceae > TMED96. Next base: position 7,476 of record NHEX02000042.1, on the reverse strand, counting down.
AATGCATCTTTTTTTTGATTAAATACTTCTTTCAACCCTTTCCACAATCTCTTTTGTCCTCCTTTTGGATAATCGTAGAAACCAGCCCCATCTCTTTTACCAGTTCTATTATGTGTATTTATTAATTTTTTAACTAGGTTGTAGGTCCTTTTTTCTGATTCCATTTTTTCAGAGGGGTCACTTTCAAAAACATGAGCGCTCAGTGTTAATGAAACCTCATCATGTACAGCAAGCGGTCCGACAGGCATTCCTTTTTTAATAGCTATTCTTTCAACTATTTGAGGAGCTACTCCTTCCTCTAGAAGAAACATTCCTTCGCTAACGTAAGTTCCAAAACATCTAGATGTAAAAAATCCTCTACTATCATTAACCACTATTGGCACTTTTCTAATCGCGACTGTATAATCAATAGCCGCAGCAATTGCTCTATTTGAAGTTTTATCTCCAACTATGATTTCAACAAGCGGCATTTTGTCAACTGGAGAAAAAAAGTGAATTCCAATGAAATTTTGTGGCCTTTTAGAAGACTTGGCTAGCAAACTAATCGGGATTGTTGAAGTATTTGAACCATAAATTTTATCCTCTCCTAAAACAGCCTCTGTTTCTTTTGTAACTTTGTCTTTTAAATCTACATTTTCAAAAACTGCTTCAATAATTAAATCGCTGCCTTCGACATCTTTTGGGTTGTCAGTTGGAGTAATCTTTGATAAAGTAGTTTGTTTTTTTTCTTCTGTTGATCTACCTCTTGAAATAGCTTTTTTAAGTAATTCTTCAGAATATAATTTACCTTTTTTTGCTCCATCAATCGTAACATCTTTTAAAATTACATCCATTCCAGCTCTAGCTGAAACATACGCAATTCCAGAACCCATCATACCAGCTCCTAAAATTCCAACTTTATTAATATCGTACTTCTCCTCGTTTTTAGGTCTTGCTTTTCCTTTTGCAGCACCTTGAATTCCGAAGAACCCAGTTCGAATCATATTTTTTGCCTCTTTACTGGTAACGGCCTCTACAAAGTAACGCGCTTCAATTTCAAGTGCTCTATCGATCGGTATTTGTATCCCATCGTGTATAACTTTTAGAACTTTTTGGGCAGAAGGATAATTTCCATGTGTAAGTTTACCTACGTTTCCAGATGCTCCAGCTAAAGTTTGTACGCCATTTGGTGTCCAAATGCCTCCTCCTGGAATTTTATGTTTTTTATTATCCCATGGCTGAAGTGGATTTTTCGTATTTAGAATGTATTCTTTAGCCATGGCAAGCATCTCTTCTTGAGAATCAACAACTAAATCTATTAATCCATCATTTAAAGCTTTTTTAGGTCTTGCCTCAATCCCTTGAAGAATATACATTAATGAATTTTGTAACCCTAGAATATACGGACTTTTAGAAGTGCCTCCAGCTCCTGGAAATATTCCAGCTTTAATTTCTGGAAAACCTATTTTAATTTTTGTTGAACTCAAAGAAATTCTATAGTGACAAGACAAACTTAACTCAAGGCCACCACCTAGTGCAGTTCCATTAATTGCGGCTACAAATGGTTTTCCAGAAGTTTCAATTTCTCTGAGTCCTTTATGAAAAAACATAATACCTTCAAAAAACTCCTTTTTGTCTGCTATTGGTTTTGCGAGCATTCTCAAATCTCCACCTGCCATAAAAATGGGTCTACCTGATGTAACTATGACCCCTTTTACATTTTTATCTTCTATAGCAATTTTTGCTACTTCAAAGTAACTGGTGATAAAATCAAGTGTAAGAAGATTTGCTGGTTCCTCTTTTTGATTTATTTCAATTAGAGCAACTCCATCTTTATCAACAGAATAACTTAAAAATTTATCTTTAAAATCTTTCATTAAACTTATACACGTTCTATAATTGTTGCGATACCCATTCCCCCTGCAATACATAAAGTAATTAGCCCAGTATTCATGTCTCTGCGCTCAATTTCATCCATTATTGTTCCAGTTAATATACATCCTGTAGCCCCTAAAGGGTGTCCCATTGCGATTGAACCACCATTGACATTTACTACACTATGATCAACACCCGTTTTTTCCATGAACAGCATCGGAATGGCAGAAAAAGCCTCATTAACTTCAAAAAGATCAATGTCACTTAGTTTCATACCAGATTGTTTCAATGCCTTCATTGAAGCAGGAGCTGGTCCCGTAAGCATGATTGTTGGATCAACCCCGTGAACAGCGGCAGTTACAATTTTAAATCTTGGTTTAAGATTTAATTTCTTTCCAATGTCTTTATTGCCAATTAAAGTAATTGCAGCCCCATCAACAATTGCTGATGAGTTACCTGCATGATGAACATGATTAATTTTTTCAACTTCAGGATACTTATCTAACGCAACCTCATCAAAACCTCCCATTCCTCCAATCATTTCAAATGCGGGCATTAAACCAGATAACCCATTAAGATCTGTATCAGGGCGAATATTTTCATCAGTTGTAAGCATTTCAATTCCATTATTGTCCTTAACTGATATCCTGGATTTGAAATAATTATCCTCATCGGCTTTAGCAGCTCTTTTTTGAGATTCAACAGCATATCTGTCAGTGTCTTCTCTAGTATAACCATATTTTGAAGCGATTAAATCAGCAGAAATTCCTTGTGGGATAATATTTCCGGGTAATGCAAGGTTTGGATCTATAAACATACCTCCACCATCGGAACCCATTTTCACACGAGACATACATTCAACACCCCCTGCAATAATTAAATCTTTGTAACCAGATTTTATGTAGGCAGAGGCTTGATTAATTGATTCTAAACCTGAACCACAGAATCTATTTAAAGTCACACCGCACATATGATCACCATATTCAGCAGCTTGCGCTGCGGATTTTGCAATATTTGCAGCTTGGTCCATAACTTGTGTAACACAGCCAAGAATAATATCTTCAACAAGAGTTGTGTCGATATTGTGTTTATCTTTCAAATGTACCATAGTTTGTTTTACAAGTTCAGTAGGAGTAACACCTAACAAGGCACCTTTATTATTCCCTTTGCCTCTGACCGTTCTTACCGCGTCATAAATAAAAGCTTCCATATAATTTAGGTAATTTAATTAAGTATAACAATTTACAATAATGTGATTGAATTGGACTTAAAAACCAATCAAAATAATTTTTAGATTATTTCAATTTATTTTGAAACTTTTTTNTNCTTTTTNTTTTGTTCTTTNNCTTTTTTNGNGCTTGGGTCTTTACCAAACATNCGTTCTAGACGGTCNGGAATATAATTTTNNTTTTCNTCCNCTTCGTANCCCATTGAGGTGCTNATNACCCCATATGCNACNATACCTCCTATNAGAACAAAAATTGCTANAAANACGNCAACTNTCTCATTCATAACTGTTTGTTTANATTAAATATACAATTTTTTTATCCNTTNGGTTTATTTTTTTCTTTATCTAAACTTTTTCTTNTTNTTTTTTACATGCATATCNANCCANCNGTCTTGTTCCCAAATAAGATGNAATATNGATTCNTTAGCTCTATAACCNTGACTTTCTTTTGGAAACATAACNAGTCTCGTNGTTGCACCAAGNCCTTTNANTGCGTTAAANTATCTTACGCTTTGTANTGGATAGGTTCCTGAATTGTTATCTTCCTCACCATGAACTAACAANAGNGGTGTTTTCATNTTNTTAGCNTGCATNAAAGGNGACATNGAATAATAAACNTNNGGNGCNTCCCAATAGCTNCTNTCTTCNCTTTGGAATCCAAANGGNGTTANGGTTCTNTTNTANGCNCCACTTCTAGCAATNCCTGCAGCAAATAAATTACTATGACTTANTAAGTTAGCAACCATNAACGCTCCATAACTATGTCCACCAACNCCAACTCTNTCTCTATCAATAAAACCCATTTTNTCNACNGCATCTATAGCTGCTTTTCCATTTGCAACNAGTTGCTTTCTAAATGAATCATTTGGNTCNTNATCNCCTTCACCTACAATTGGNAANTCAGCTNTGTCNANAACAANGTATCCTTGTGTTGCCCAATAAATNGGATTTCTCATAGANGGATAAGTAAANNTNTTTGGNTTNCTTCTCTTNTGAGANGCNGTAGACTTATCTTTGTANTCTCTNGGGTATGCCCANAANATCATNGGTTTTTTNTCTNNCACAGANGCATCTTCNGGCAAATACAANACTCCNCTTAAATCAAGACCATCGTCCCTTTTATATGTAATGATTTCTTTTTTAACTTTTTCAAGTGCCTTAAAGGGATTTTTAAAAAATGTGATTCTATTTAGTTTTTTTGAGCTAACATCCCTAAAGTAATAATTTGGAAATTCTTTTGGTGATTCGATTCTTACAAAAGCCACTTTTTTTTCTGGATCATAATCGATTATATTTTCGTATTTTTTTGTAAACGAAGACTGGTACAGTCTTTGCTTAGAATTTTTTTCCAAATTTATTTTATCTATGAAAGGGAACTGACCATTCTCGGTGAATCCAGATCCTAAAAGGAAAGCAGCATTATTATTTATTTTTAAAACTTTTGTGTTGTATTTACTTTTTTTCATTAAAAAGTTACCAGGATCAGAATAAATATCTTGATAATTTCGATTTTCAATAACTAAAGCTTTCTTAGATGTATTAGATGGATTAAATAAGTAAGTTTTTACGTTTCTGTTGTTCCACCAAATATCAGTAGCTATAGCTATATCATTATTCCCCCAAACAACATTTGATAAACGATTATTTACCTTAAGAATTAATTGAGGCTCATTATTAAACGGATAATCCCACTGGAATAGTGCATCTCTATATTCAATTTTGTTTTCTGGATCTCCTTTATCTAAAGCTTTAAAGAAGTATAATGATGCTCCAAGGTCGTTCCTCCATCCAATATTTCTAGGTTCTGTTGTAGTGGACATTCTACCCTTTGGAAGCTCCTCCGTTAGTGGAGTGTCTTGAATAACTTTAACTAAATCACCATCGTCACTATAAACTCTATACTCGGTTGGAAACCTATAATAAGGAACTAAATATGAAAAAGGGGTTTTTATAAAACTTACCATAACCAAACTACCGTCTGGAGAAACAGAAACGGATCGATACATTCTAGATTCTAAAAACTTTTTTTCTTTTCCTTTAAGATTTATTCTAACAATATTTGATAAACTAAGTTGAGTGAAATTAAATGCATCGTCAGGATTTTTTTATTAAATCTTGATATGTTCTATTTTGAGCTTTTTGCCCTTTATTTTCAGTTATAGTTGGTCCTGTTGGGACAATACTATTTCTATCGATTAAAGCTTTTTTGTTATCTGGAATGGTTTTAATTAAAAGTTCATTATTGTTTTTTAGCCATGTAATTGGATTTCCAAGGGTTGCATTTATGTTTGAATCGTATATCTTTTTGGCTATTAGTGTCTTTAGATCTGCAACCCATACCTCCACTCCTTCATTGGTTGTGTTTGTTAATGCAATTTTTGATTCATCTGGAGAAATTTTAAAGTTTGAAAGCTTTGGATTTGATGGCAAACCCTTCAATTGTAACGGATCCTTACTTTTTGATAACTTTAAAACTTTTACGTTTTTATAGTAAGTTGTTCTACTTCCAATGTATTTAGAAGGATTGACTCTAAGTCCAGCAATTCGAAGCTCTTCTTGAGACAAATCCGAAATACTTTTATAAGCATCTCTATATAAAAAAACGAAATTTTCATTTTTACTGTCTTTAATAATCGAAGGAGCGAGCTCTACGTCAATTAATTCCAGTAATTCTTTTTTAGGAATTTGGTAAGAAGTTTTTTCTTGTGATGACAACAAAAAAGATGTTAAGATCAATATTGATGTAATCAGGTACTTTTTCATATTAAAATTTTTAAGTTTCTAGGAAAAAAAAGGAGATCTTTTGATCTCCTTTTTTAAAAAATATCAGTTTATTTATTAATATCCTGGATTTTGAGTGATATCTGGATTAGAATTTATCTCTCCATCAGGAATAGGAAGAATAAATAATGGATTCGGATAACTTAGATTACAAGCTTCTGGAACAGAGGTGCAATCTAAAACTCTAGCTAAACTTTGCTTTCTTCTGTTAATGTCAAATATCCTATGACCCTCGAAGGCTAGCTCAGCTCTTCTTTCATTGTATACTTCTGTTTTTAATGCTGCACCGGTTGCTGTAACTGCTGCAACTCCAGGATTCGCTCTCTGTCTAATTATATCTACATCAGCTTGAGCACCAGCATCATTTCCAAGATTTGCTCTTGCTTCAGCTCGATTCAAATATACTTCGGAAAGTCTTATAACAGAAACATTGTCTGTCCCATTCAATGGACCTTCACTAGGCCATTTATCTACTCTAGCTGCACCAAGTGGTAACTTAGCAAAATCTCCAATTAAGTTACTGTCAAAAGTGATCATTGTTCTACGAATATCACCATCTTCCATTAAAGCATACCAATCATTTGAGGGAAGATAGTCGCCGTATCCAGTTACTTTATACATACCTCCAATATGGTTTGAGCCAGTATTATCAGTTGTATTGTATATCATCTCAAAGATTGCCTCCGAGGACAATCCATCAATAAATTGAGTTGGATATAAATCTCGACTAACTAGTGAATAACCATAATTGTTAATTACACTTGTTGCCTTTGCTTCAGCATTAGACCAATCTTCCATATATAAATAAACTCTTGATAAAAGAGCCTCAGCAGCTGCTTTTGAGAAGTAACCAGCATTTTTCTGAGAACCAGTAATAAGGGTTACAGCTTGATTTAAATCAGAAACAACCTGTGCATATACCTCTGCGACGGTACTTCTAGCAGGTTTATTTTGAAAATCAAATTCTAATACTAAAGGAACTCCAGCGTGTCCTGCTCCTGCAGAGAAAGAATAAGGTTGTGCGTAAAAATTACATAGCATAAAATAAGCAAGTCCTCTTATTCCGTAAGCTTGACCTCTTAATGTATTAAAATCTGCTGTAAGTGAAGCTGATGGCGTGAATTCAGAATTGATAACAGAATTTGCAATATTAATAGCTTCATAAAACTCTCGCCAAATATCTTCGGGTATAAAATCTGTTTCACTTCCATTATATTCAGCCCATTCTTTTGCTCTGTTTGCACTCGCATTTTGCTTTACATCATCACCCATAACATCAGGAACTAGAAGGGTGTATCTTCCATAAAGCGCAGCATTTCCTCCTCCTTGAAGTTGATCATGGAGGCCTAGAACGGCTGTATTAAAATCATCAAATGTCTGCAAGAAAGCTTCGTTTGATATATTTTGTTGTGGCTGAAGATCAAGAAAATCATCTGCACATGAAATCAATGATATTGACAGCACTAACAAAAAACTACGTTGTAAAATATTTTTCATTTTATTCATTTTTAAAATTAAAATCCAATGGTTACTCCCAAACTAGTAGTTTTGGCAAGTGGTGTCATTGTGTTATATACTCCATCTATCGCTTGATCTGGATCAAACGGAAGATT
>NHEX02000041.1 GCA_002171475.2 Flavobacteriales bacterium TMED96 | reverse complement strand
AGAATATGGTAGTCTTTAAAATATTTTAATATTTTTGAAACAACCATAAAATTAATTAAATGAAAAAATTAATATTATTTTTTTTAATGCTTAGCACTGTTTGTTTTTCTCAAGAACTAAAGACAAAAAAAATATTTAACATTAAAGTTTCGGTTGGTGATTACAAACAACCTGGAGAATATTTGAATCTCCAAACTAGTTATGCACCATACATCAAAGGAGAATTTGACGGTATTACTTCTGGAAAAGTGTTGCCAGTAGGAGGAGATTTTTTTAAGTCATATTCTAAAAACGGGACAAACTATAGCGAATTAGATATAGACCTTGTAATGCTTACCGATGGAGGTGAGAAAATATTTTGCAAAGCTAGTGGAATATTAAATTATGAGATTGATACTTTCAAACCAATAAAATTCGAAACTCAATGGAGATTTATGACATCTAGTAAAAAGTTTAGTTACTTAAACGAAGTAATTGCAATTGGCTTAGGTTCCTTTCTAGACGAAAAAAGTGGATATATGTTTCAACACGAAATATACCAAGTTTATAAATAAATCTATTTTAGAATTTCTTTTAGGTTATCTTTTATCTTGGCAATTAAATCATCTACAATTATGTGATTAGTCGGTTTCTGATTTTTATTTTTTTGGAAATAACTATTTCTTTTTTGACCAGCCTGAGTTATACCGAAAACATTTCCAATTTTTCTATCTATGAAATCTTTTTCCAGCCACTCCTCATCTACCAAACAATCAATAAAATAAACTGCTAAAACATCACTTTTAAGCCACTTTAATTCAGTGGCTGGCACAAGTATCTTTTCTCCAGAAAAAGCTAAAAAAAACTCTTCTATTGTGTTGTCAAACAGATGTTTTCCTTGATCAATAATAGTAGCTAATACAATATCTCTTCCTTTAACATTTCTTAGTCTGAAATAGTATGATTTTTTTTCTTTTCCGTCAAGAAGGGCTTGATATTTATCTAAAATATTTTTAATCTCTGATGTTTTTTCTAGTCTGTTATTAGCCAGTTTTTCAATTTCCTTGTAAAAGTTGTAGAACTCTATTCTTAACTCTAAATAGTCTTTATGAAGCTCATCGTATTTCTCAGAGAATTCATTTCTAAGGTATCGGATTTGTTTATCTAGTTCCTTTTGATTCACAGACTAAAGATATATAATCCGTGTCAGTTGGAAAATATCTTGTGTATGTAAAGAAGGGTATTTTAGAGTAGAGTATTGGGTTTGGGGAGAGGTAGTGGTTAATTCCTGTTTAATTTTAGTTTTCAAGTTCTTCCTTGATTAACTTAACTAGGAGTTCATTTTTTTCACTGGCAAACTCAATTCTTTTATTATATTCACTAAGCCAAAATTTCCATTGCATAGCAATAGATTTTAATCTTATATCATTCCTGATTTTTTTTAAATCATTTTTATTAAAATAAAATCTGTTGTTAAAGGTGCCCCATTCATAGTTAATTGAATCAAGTCTATAGTTCACTATTTGGTCTGAAAACCTCTGAAATGACGCATTATCAAGATTTGCGGTCTGTTCAATCAAAGTGTATAAATTATTATAATATGAACTTAATTCACCTTGTAATTTTTCACTTCTTATAAAATCAATTCCACCAGTCGAAATTAAGGATTCAAAAAATCTTTTATTGTCAAATAAATCGCTGTTTCCCCAGATTCCAGATAGGTATCTAACCTTTAAAGGATATTTATTTTCAAATAATGAATCAATAGTTTTTATTCTGTATTCATTGTAAACTTTCCCAAACCCCAATAAAAATTCTCCATCTTTTTTTAATTCAATTAAAACTCCCTCTAGAGCCTTATTTTTCAGTTCTATTTGATTTTTTTTATTGAGTAGATCTTGAATATAGAAAGAAGCTGTAATTGAAAATACAATTACTATTACTTCAAAAAAATATCTAAATGCGAGGTTAGAAAAAATAGATTTTTTCATATGAATTGATTTTGGTTAAAACTAATTTAATAATTATCTGTCACTTGGAGAATATCTCCTCTGTGGAATGGGGGTTGTTTTTAAGGTAACTAAACTTGTTCATTCATCTTACTGCATATTTTAGAATTTTATTCAAAGAAATATATTCTAGGGTCTTTTCGTGTGTTGCTTCCAAAATCAATTTAGGAGCTTTTCCAGCTTTTTCTGCCTCAATCCATCTTTTAACGCACAGGCACCATTTATCACCTTCTTTTAAACCAGAAAAATGATAAAAAGAAACTGGAGTAATCAAATCATTTCCTTTTGATGCTGAAAACTCTAAAAATTCATTGGTCACTACTGCACAAACTGTGTGCGTACCTGTATCATTGAAATTAGTTCTACATAATCCATCCCTAAAATACCCTGTCATAGGTTTTAAACAACAAACTTGTAAACGTTCACCTAATACATTTTTATCTACCATAAATTAAAGTTAAGTAATTCCTGTCACTTGGATTTAGAGTAGGGTAGTGGTTTCGGGGAGAGTTATTAATTCCTATCTAATTTTTATTAGTACAATACATTTTGACAATTCTTTTATTTTATTTCGCTGTAAATTTTTTCTTCAAATTTTTTATAAAGACTGAAAGAAGTTTCATCGTTAAAAGGTAGAAATTGACTAAAATAAATAATCGCTAATTCATTTTCAGGATCGAAAGTATAATATGAATTAAAAATTCCAGCCCAATATCCAGTGTTTTGTGGTCTAATTTTTTCATTGGGATTTGTTTCAATGGCCCAGCCTAAGGAAAAATTATCGGTATTATCCAAGAATGTGATTTTATCATTATTATTAGAAATAGCTGCTGAAGAAACAGAATCCCATTTAATAGTGTACTTTTTAAGTTGTTTTTCCATCATCAATTTAACACTACTTTCTTTTAAAATTTGATAGTTATTTAAAGTACCGTTATTTAGTAAACATAGAAGAAATTTTGCATAGTCTTTGGCCGAGCTTTTTAGTCCGCCACCACCATAAAAATCTGAGGTAAATTTAGGGGTACGTCTTTTATAGTTCTCTTTTATTTTTCCTGTGATTGAATCTCTAATCCCTACAGATGCCTTTCTTTTTGACATTTGATCTGTTAAATTGAATCTTGTAGAGTTCATTTCTAAGGGGTTGAAGATATTTTCTATAAAATATGACTCAAGGTTTTGGCCAGAAATTTTTTCAATTATTCTACCTGCGATGCCAAGGTTTCTCCCATAAAGCCATCTTTCGCCAGCTTCAAAAACCCTTCTTGGCTGAACGCTGAACTTCCAATCATATTCATCTTCTTTTATTTGGTCTTTTTTAGGCCAATAATCGATTCTTGTATCATTTTGAATGTCATTCGCTATTAATTGGTTTGTAAACCAATATCCAATACCTGAGGTATGAGACAACAAATTCCTTATTGTTATGGCTTTAACCGGTTCTTTAAAATTAGTTTCTGTGATTATTTTCAAATCTCGTATTTCAGGAATGTATTTTGACACTGAATCATCAAGACTTATTTTCCCGCTTTCTACTAATTGTAAAATTGCCACAGAGGTTATTGCCTTTGTCATTGAAGCGATATCAAAAACGGTATTTTCATCTGCTTTTTTTGTGTCGTCATCCCACTTTTCGTTACCAAAAGAATAAAACTTCATAGTTCCATTTTTTAAAACTTTTCCCATTACAGCGGCTGGGACATCTGTTTTATCAAATTCTTTTTGCATATCAATGTCATCAGCACAAGATATAATTGATAAGATTATTAAGAGGAAATAATATTTCATATAGATTGATTTGTGGTTACATCTAATTTAAAAAATATCTATCACTTGGAGAATATCTCCTCTGTGGAATGGGGTTGTTATAAAGTAGAGTAGTGGGTTTGGTGAGAGTAGACAAGATAAAAAACTAATTGCCAAAAATTAATTATTTGATATTAAAAACCCCTCCTGAAAGGAGGGTTGATTATGAGATTAGTAATATTTAATTTATGAGATTTCCTGTTTCTAAATAAAAACCTGTAGGATCATAATAAAACTGCATTTGTACGATTTTACCTTTTTCCCATTTCCAGTCTAAATGAGCAACATTCGAATATCTAATACCTGTTTTATTACCAGTTCCAACCCAAGTAAACCAGCTATTCGTCCAAGTATCGCCGTTTTTAAAATAGTTTGTATGTTGATATCTGTCCTCGATCTTAATATTATTGAAAATTGTATGATGAGAAACAAAAAGTGGTCTCATAGTTTTATAATCCATTTTTGTGTTATTAAGATAAACAACAGCTTCAGGACTTATCATCTGATCCCAAAAATCAAAATTAGCAGATTCATACGCATCGTGCATTTTCCCTATATTTTTTGATAGATCATCCTCTTGTGACATCAATCCAGCAGACTTCTGTGATAGCATTACTGTTGATGACGAAAGAAATATTAATAGTAAAATTTTTTTCATTTTAAATTAGTTTATGGTTAATATAACTTAATATACAAATTATCTGTCACTTCGAGAATATCACCTTTGTGGAATAGTGTCAATAATTAAGTAAATTTGATAAACTCAATCAAATGTTATCAAAATGAAAAGATTAATTATAATTCTATAACTAGTTATTTTTTCTTGCTCTAAGTCTGATGATTCAGAATCTAATTATGAATCGGATGTTGTAAGCAGAGTTACATTGGAATTTTTAAGAGGCTCTGATCGAAATTATGAGACCATAACTTGGAATAATGGTGAATTCCCACCAACTATTAATTTAATCGAAAATGATGTTTTCAAACTTCGCCTTGAATTTTATAGCGCTACTGATCTTGACATTACTGACAGACTGGACGAATATTTTGTTTTTTTTGAATCATCTGGATTTTCTGATCTATCAATTGAGTCCTCTTTTGACGATTTTTTTGATTCAAACGATATTGGAATTAATTTAATTACACAATGGAATACTGGTAGTCTTGAGTCAGGAAATGTAAAAATTTCTGTTATTTATCTTCCGACTTCAAAAACAGGTACAACTAGATCCTCACTGGGTGGCGAAACACTTTTTGAGTTAACATATCCAACAGTAGTCAATTAAATCTTTAAAATCGTCTGTAGAAAGGTAGTTGTTTTAAGGAGTAGGACAAGTACCCCAAACAGGTTTGTTAGCTTCTGTTAAAGCAGAATCAGTTGAAAAAAAGTTTGGTTCAGAAGTAATATTCGTGACGCACCATTTTGTAGATCCTGATTGAACAATGTCGCACTTTCTATTATTTACTACCAATAAAGTGTTTATTTATAGGCTTTTTGGAAGTATTGTGAGGTACTATGAAGTACTTTGAAATACATCACTACTTACCTATGCAGAAAGTAATTAGTACTGATAATCAAATACTTACATCGATTTGTACATTATTTGTACATTTTGATTGCAACATTACCCAAAAACGTACTGGATCAGAAGTTACTAAAATATCCGACAATAATTAGGGGGTATTGAATTCATACCCCTATTGAATTCATAGTAAACCCATCTTGTACACACCCATTTTACCAATTATGTTAAAGACAAGAAATATTTATGCCATCAAAAACTAATCTATTTTTTAGAAGCGAGTATTACAATTTTCCCAGTCATATTTTTATGTTTGGAACACTGATAATAATAAGTCCCCTCTTTTTCTGGTTTCCAAGTTATTTTTCCACTTGAAGTACCATTATTGGGGATATTTTGAACTTGATTCTTCTTACCTACGCCAGGAACTAGTTTTAAATAAAATGGATGTCCTTGGGCGTCTATAAAAAAATTTATTTCAGAGTCAACTTCAAATGTTAATTGTGGATCATCAGCATTAACTTTTCCAAGATTATCCATTCCAGAGATTGAATAATCTTTTTTGCTTTTGGCAATAACTTTTAAATCATAGACTTTATTAGTCGACGTTTGAGAGAAAACAAAATTTGAAAAGACAAGAGATAGTACAAATGTTAAAGTTCTTTTTTTCATAATACACCAAATTTAAATTATTGATTTTAATCAAATCTACTTTTATTAATAGGATTTTTAAATAGTCATATTGGAAATTATAGATTAAAAACTTGATTTTAAAATATTAAATTAGAGAAGTCAAAAATTTGAATTTGATTTGTTCTTTTGAGTTAGTGTAATCTTGTGGCGTTATAATTTTTAAACGTTTTACAAAGGAAATGGAGTCAACTATTAAATCCTATAGAGGAAGCACACAAACGTAATCTTACTTTAAAGGATTATTAGTGATTAGTTCGTAGATTTAAAAAAAAATTAAATGAGTAATATTATTGATAGTGTAGCAAAAACTATTGAGGATAACGAATATACCCAAAGTTCTCATTGGAAAAAGTATCACTCAAATTTTAAATATTCAAACCGCAGATTGAGTGGACTCGAAGGATTTGGCACGAATAATCCTCCACTAAAAGGATTAAAAAAAATTATTTACAACACTTTATTAAAAAGGTACACAAGGCATCAGTACAATAAGCAGTTTTTTAAAAACACAAAATCTAATGCACTTAGTATAGTTAATAAGCAAAAAAGAGCTTTTGATTTAGATGTATTAAGACATTGCCTCACAATTGATTTTTTAAATCATCATAAAGTTTTAGGAAAAGATAAAACAGTAGTTGTTATTGGTGATGGATGGGGAATAATAAGCACATTATTATTAAAAATGAAGCTTGTTAAAAGATTGATATTAGTCAATCTTAATAAAACACTACTAGTTGATTTAATTTATCTTAATACTATTCTTCCTGAAATANTTGAAAATTCAGTACTTCTAGAAAAAAAAGAAGATATTTCTAAACTTGGAGACGAAAAATTAATTGCTATTAGAGCAGACAACTATGAACTAATCAAAAATTTAAGTAAGGATGTAGTAATTAATATCGCATCATTTCAGGAGATGAATATTGACGTGGTAAATAATTATTTGAACTATATTGAATCTAACGACAAAGAAGTGATACTGTATCATTGCAATAGAATTCGCAAAGAACTTCCTGATGGAAAAATATCTGGTATTAATGACTATATTTTCAATAAGAAAAGGAAATATATAATTGACGAAGAATGTCCTTGGAATATTGACTTTATTTCACAAAAACCTCCTTTTATTTTTAAATATGATGGAAAAATACAGCATCAATTAATCAAACTTAACCTATAATTCTAAGCAATTAACAAAGAAGCAGACGAGAAATAAGATAATTGCAATAAGTTGTTAACACTTATCACTTGGAGAATATCTCCTCTGTGGAATGGGGTTGTTTTAGAGTATAGTAGTGGGTTTGGGGAGAGTTTTATAACTTAAAATTTATTTAAATTATAAAGGTTTAATTTTTCTAATATAAGTAATGTGTTTAATTTTCAATAAATAATTTTATTATGAAAAATTTTGTATTTCTCTTTCTAATATCCACTTACTCATTTGGACAAGATTCAAGTTACAAATTAGAGTCATTTTTAAATCAAGATATAAGTGAAGATAAAAAAGCTCCAAACACTCATTACACAGGTACTGCTTGGTTAAAAAGATTAATTATTGCAGACGAAGATTTTGATTATAATGTAACGCAAGCAACATTTAAGAAAGATTCAACTTTAGATTGGCATAAGCATTCAACAGGACAAGTATTAATTATTATTGATGGTGAAGGGTACTACCAAGAAAAAGGTAAAGAGGTTATTATTTTAAAAAAAGGAGATGTAATTAAGTCTGATAAAGGTGTGGAACATTGGCATAGTTCTACTCCAAGTAAGGATGTTTCATATCTTGCAATTTATGGAAAAACTGAAACTATTTGGACAGAAAGAATTTCAAAAAAAACTTATGATGAAATCACTCCAGAGTAACTCCTTTTACTTTCCAATGCAGAAAGTAATCAGCAATGATAATTAGATACTTACAGCGATTTGTACATCATTATTTGACAAGAAGATACTACAAAGAGCAACTCTACTCTTTAACATTGGAGAATATCTCCTCTGTGGAATGCTAGTTGTTTAGTTCTTCTTCAATCAATTCCTCAAGAGTCTCTATTTTCTTCTCTCCTTCAGTCATTAATT
>NHEX02000040.1 GCA_002171475.2 Flavobacteriales bacterium TMED96 | reverse complement strand
GCCTTTTAACCGCTCCGATGAGAGCTAGATTTGGAATCAGCAATAGACTAAATTATTATTCAAAGGATTTATTATCATCAATTCTTAAGAGGAGTGCATCTATTTTAGAAATTGAAATTTCAAAAGATGCTGCAATTGAAATTGCAAGTAGAAGTAGAGGAACACCAAGAATTGCAAATGGGTTGCTTAGAAGAATTAGAGACTTTGCGCAAATCAAGGGAGATGGAATAATTGATTTGAAAATAACCAAATATGGCTTAAAAGCTTTAAAAGTAGACAACTATGGTCTAGATGAAATGGATAACAAAATTTTAAATGCTTTGATTGATAAATTTAAAGGAGGGCCAGTTGGAATTACAACTTTAGCAACTGCTGTTTCAGAAAACGGCGAAACTATTGAGGAGGTTTATGAACCGTTTCTAATTCAACAAGGGTTTATTGTTAGAACCCCAAGAGGAAGAGAAGTAACTGAGTTAGCATATAAGCATTTAGGTAAAATTAGAGGTAATCAAGAAAACCTTTTTTAAAATGCTAAATAAAAATAAACTCTCAGAAATAATCAAATCAGAAGCTTTATCATTAAATTTTTTGTCATGTGGGATTTCTAAAGCAGAATTTTTATCAGAAGAAGCGCCAAAGCTTGAGAGTTGGCTAAAATCCGGTTTTAATGGGGAGATGAGTTATATGGAGAGAAACTTTGATAAAAGACTTGATCCAAGATTGCTTGTACCTGGATGTAAAAGCGTAATTAGTTTATTGTTTAATTACCATACTGAAAAAAAACCTAAGAAAGATCATGAGCCCAAAATATCTTCGTATGCTTATGGTAAAGATTATCATTTTGTAGTGAAAGAAAAATTGAGAGAATTACTTTCAAGAATAAAAAATTTGGTGGGTGATGTAAACGGACGAGTTTTTGTTGACTCAGCTCCTGTTATGGACAGGGCATGGGCAAAAAAATCCGGTCTAGGATGGATTGGTAAAAACACCAATTTAATTAATAAAAAAACAGGTTCATTTTTTTTTATTGCTGAACTTATTCTGGATATAGAATTAGAATACGATCATCCAACTACTGATCATTGTGGATCTTGCACGGCTTGTATAGATTCTTGTCCAACAAATGCTTTAGCTACACCTTACAAGATGGATGCTACTAAATGTATTTCTTATGCTACAATTGAACTAAAAAATAATATTCCAGATTCATTTAAGGATAATATGAGAGGATGGATTTTTGGATGTGATATTTGCCAGGATGTTTGTCCATGGAATAAATTCTCAAAAAATCACAACGAGCCCTCTTTTGAGGACAAAAAAAATATTTCAAATATGTCAAAAAAACAATGGAAAGATTTGACAGAAGAGGTATTCGATAAGGTTTTCAAAGATAGCCCTATTAAAAGAACTGGATATAGTGGTATAAAGAGGAACCTCAATTTTGCATTTTCTGAGGAAAAGTAGTTATGATAGCCAAAAAATCTCTCAATTTTTTTCAAATAATGACCATGAATTTTGGTTTTTTTGGTGTTCAATTTAGTTTTGGATTACAGCAAAGTAATCTTAGTGCCATATATAAGTATTTAGGTGCAAATGAGTCTGAGTTACCCATGCTGTGGCTTGCTGGGCCAGTAACAGGACTTGTGGTCCAACCTATTATTGGTGCTATTAGTGATAATACTTGGTCTCCCACTTTTGGTAGAAGAAANCCTTTTTTTTTAATGGGAGCCATTATAGCGAGTATTGCTTTGATTTTAATGCCTTATTCAAATTCATTATGGATGGCCGCTAGTTTACTCTGGATTTTAGATGCTGCAAATAATATTGCTTTGGAACCATATAGAGCTTTTATCTCAGATAAATTACCCGAAAAACAATTTTCATTGGGTTTTTTGATGCAAAGTTTTTTCACAGGTTTAGGAACAACTATGGCAAATTTCACACCTGTAATTTTAGTGTCTTTTGGATTTTTAGCATTAAGCGATAAAATGGAAAATGGTATTCCGTTAACTACACTTTGGGCTTTTTTGATTGGGGCTGTAGCATCTACTTTAACAATTTTGATAACTGTTTTTACAACATCTGAATATCCTCCAACTGATGAGGAAATAGTAAAAATTAAAAAATCGAAAAAAGTTGGAATTTTATCAAATACTATCAAAGAAATTATTGATGCTTTCAAAGAAATGCCATCCACAATGAAACAACTATTCCCCGTAATGTTTTTCCCGTGGTATGCAATGTTTTGTTATTGGCAATATCTTACTTCAGCTTTATCTCTATCACTTTTTGATACTTTGGATCAGTCTAGTATTTTTTTTAATAAAGCTCAACTTTTAACTGGTAATATCAACGGAACCTATAATATTATTTGTTTTTCAATTGCATTTTTATTACTTCCATTTGCAAAGAAATTTGGACCCAAAAAGCTTCATTTTTTTTCTCTCTGCTTTGGTGGTATAGGGCTTATGAGCTTACCATTTCTGAGTGATAATTCTGTTCTATTTTCAATTCCTATTAATGATGGAATAATTATATCCAATGTATACTTAATATCATTTTCATTAGGAATAACGTGGGCTTCTATGATGTCAATGCCTTACCAAATACTAGCAAATTCGATACCAAGTAATAAAACGGGAATTTACATGGGTATTTTTAATATGTTCATAGTTGTCCCAATGATTATTCAAATTTTTTCGATGCAGTTTTTTGTTTATGATTTACTTGGTAAAAATCCAGTCAGCGTTGTTCAATTAGCCGGGATTTTTTTAATTATTGGGGGGATCTTTTCTTTACTTATAAAAACTAGTGATAAATCAAAAATTGAATAATTTTTTAANNATNNGAANAGNGNNTAAAAATACTTAGACTATTTTTATTTTTAAATTATAAAGGGAATGAGTGAAAAAAAAACCATAAGAGAATCATTAATATATCATGCTAAACCCAAACCTGGGAAAATAGAAGTTGTTCCTACTAAAAAATATAGCACACAAAGATATTTGGCCCTAGCTTACTCTCCTGGTGTTGCCTCCCCATGTCTGGAGATTTATAATGATATTAATAATATTTATAAATACACTAATAAAGGAAACCTTGTAGCGGTTATTTCAAACGGCACAGCAGTATTAGGATTAGGTGACATTGGCCCAGAAGCATCTAAGCCAGTGATGGAAGGGAAAGGTCTTTTATTTAAAATTTTCGCCGGAATTGATGTATTTGATATAGAAATAGATGCTAAAAACATAGATGATTTTATTTCTTCAGTCAAGTCAATATCTCCAACTTTTGGAGGAATTAACCTTGAAGACATCAAAGCACCTGAGGCCTTTGAAATTGAAAAGAGATTGGTAAATGAGTTAGACATTCCAGTTATGCATGACGACCAGCACGGCACTGCGATTATTTCTTGTGCTGCGCTATTAAATGCTCTTGAATTAGCAGAAAAAAAGATTGAAAAAGTAAAAATTGTTGTATCTGGAGCTGGAGCTTCAGCAATTTCTTGCACCAAACTGTATATTTCATTCGGAGCAAAACTTAAAAATATTAAAATGTTTGACAGCAAGGGGCTTATTTGTAAGAAGAGAAAGGATCTTTCTGAGGAAAAAAAATATTTTGCAATTCACGAATCAGAATCAACTTTAGAAAAAGAAATTTCTGGTTCAGATGTTTTTATAGGTTTATCCAAAGGGAATATTGTTTCCAAATCAATGTTAAAACAAATGAACAAGAATCCAATTGTTTTTGCAATGGCTAATCCTGATCCTGAAATTCCTTATGCAGATGCTCTTGAAGCTAGAGATGACGTTATAATGGCAACCGGTAGATCAGATCATCCTAATCAAGTAAATAATGTTCTTGGATTTCCATTTATTTTCAGAGGAGCTCTTGATGTTAGGGCATCAAAAATAAATGAGGAAATGAAAAAGGCAGCAGTTATAGCTCTAGCAGATTTAGCAAAAAAACCTGTCCCTGAACAGGTCAACTTAGCCTATAATAAAAGAAAACTAACGTTTGGAAAAGATTACATAATTCCAAAGCCATTTGATCCAAGATTGATAGTTGAGGTACCCATTGCTGTGGCAAAGGCTGCTATGGATTCTGGTGTAGCAAGAGAACCAATTTCTAATTGGAAGAAGTATTCTGATAATTTAATGGATAGGACCGGTAGTGGAAGAAAAGTTTTAAGAGCACTTCACCATAGGGCAAAACAAAACCCTAAGAAGATTGTTTTTGCAGAAGCAGATCAACTATCTGTTTTGAAAGCTGCTCAAATTGTTAAAGAAGAAAGAATTGCTGAGCCAATACTCCTAGGGAGAAAGGATGTAATTGTAGATTTAATGAAATCTATTGATTTTGACGAGCCAGTTGAAATAATAGATCCCAAGAGTAGACAAAACTTAGAAATAAAGAACAAGTATGCAAAATTATATTGGAAACTTCAAAAGAGAAAAGGTGTAAATCAGTATGAAGCCTCATCGCTTTTAAGGGAGAGAAACTATTTTGCTTGTATGATGGTAAAAAATAATGATGCTGATGCAATGATATCTGGATATTCTAGAAATTACGCAGCTGTTATTAAACCAGTTTTAAAAATAATAAACAAAAGCAAAAGAGGAAATCGAATAGCAGCAACAAATATGATGCTTACAGATTCGGGACCACTTTTTCTATCAGATACTACTCTAAATATTGATCCCTCTGATACTGAATTAGCAAAAATCACCATTTTAAACGCTGAATTAGTCAAACTCCTAGGGTTCAAAAGTGTTATAGCCCTTCTTTCATTTAGTAACTTTGGAACTTCAGATCATCCAAATGCGAAGAAGGTCTGTAAAGCTGTTTCATATTTGCATAAAAAACACCCTGAAATTGATGTAGACGGACCTTTGCAATCAGACTTTGCCTTAAACAGAAAAATGTTAAAAGAAAAATTTCCTTTTTCTGAATTAATAAAAAAGAAGGTAAATACTTTAATTTTTCCTAATCTTGAATCAGCAAACATTACTTATAAAATTTTGAAGGAGCTAAATGGCGCCCAATCTGTTGGACCTATTTTGCTTGGACTTGAACAATCTGTTCATATTTTGCAATTAGGTGCTACAGTCGACGAGATTGTAAACATGTCAGCTGTAGCTGTTGTTGATGCGCAGCACAAGGAAAAGTTAAGAAAAAAGAAAAAAAAATGATTACTCAATTAAAAGGAAGATTAATTGAAAAAAATCCAACATCTGTTGTCATTGAATGTAACGGAGTAGGATATGAAGTTAACATCTCTCTTAACACTTTCTCTCAAATAAAAGATGAAGAAGCGATCATGCTTTACACCCACCTTCAAATAAGGGAGGATGCACATATTCTATATGGTTTTTTTAAACCAGTTGAAAGATCGATTTTCAGACTCCTAATTTCTGTTTCAGGAATAGGTCCAAATATAGCAAGGACAATGTTGTCATCAATGACCCCTATTCAAGTCAAGGATGCGATTTTTAATCAAAATCTTGAAGCAATTAAAAGTGTTAAAGGGATTGGTTTAAAAACAGCTCAGAGGCTATTAATTGAATTGAAAGATAAAATTTTAAAAATAATTGAAACAGAAGATCAAATTGAGTTACCAAAAAACAATACAATTAAAGATGAAACGTTATCAGCATTAGAGGTTCTTGGTTATCCAAAACGTCAAGTTGAAAAATTAGTTGATAACATAATTCAAAGTTATCCAGAAAGTTCCGTAGAAGAGCTTATCAAACAAGCTTTGAATAAATTATAGTACATCTTTGATTGAAAAATTAAGGTATTTTATTGCTAATTATGGCTTTATATTNTATATAGTCATANTTTCTTTTTTTTATGACATAAAAATTTATGCTCAAAATTTAAATTCAGGGATTTCTNACTATTCCATTATTAATCCTAAAAAACTAAAATTGTCAGAAATTTATNTTTATGATNCCATAAAAAATATTTTCATTCTTGATTTANAAAAACAGCCTATAAGANTAGATTTGCCCTTGGTNCTCTCTCCCAAAGAATACTCACAACTAATTTTAAAACAAGAAATAGGGTATTATTTTAAAAATAAGGTTCGNGCAATAGGATCAAATAGCAAAGANTTACAAGAAATTCAAAAAGACCTTTTACCTGACTTGTATGTTAATTCTANTTTCTTTTCCTCAATTTTTGGAAGCAANAAACTNGATGTTAAACCACAGGGTTCTATTGGGGTTGACCTCGGGTTCAGATATCAAAAAACAGATAANCCNAGTTTTTCTCCNAGAAATAGAAGAAACTTTGGATTTGANTTCGACCAAAGAATTAATNTTAGNNTNATNGGAAATATTGGNGAAAGATTACAAATAACGGCAAACTATGATACTGAGTCAACATTTGATTTTCAAAATTTAGTTAAGTTAGAGTTCAACCCNCCTAAAACAANAGAATTATCAAGTTATGTNCCAAAAGATATCCAAGATAAAATGGAGAGAGTTGANNATCTANTTTCAGATTCAAAAAACTCTATTGACAAAGTAAGAGGTGAACTTAATANTNTNAGNAGTAANACNAACAGCTTGGANNGNTTTNCNGGNGCNTACCAAAANAGNTTNAATAATTTTTTNGAATAAAAATGTCACAGAAGANGCAATNCTNCAAAACATTGANATTGGAAATATAAATATGCCNATAAATAGTACACTAATCAATGGTGCTCAGAGCTTGATGGGAGTTAAGGCACAACTTAAATTTGGACGAACAAGTATTACNGGTGTTTTTGCNGAACAAAGATCACAATCTCAATCTNTNGTTTCTCANGGAGGTGGCACACTCCAAGAATTTTCAATTTTTGCTTTAGACTACGAAGCAGATAGACACTTTTTTTTGTCGCATTATTTCAGAGATAATTATAATAAATTCTTAAAGACATATCCTTTTATAAACTCACCAATTCAAATTACAAGGATTGAGGTTTGGATAACTAATCGTCAAGCCCAAACTAATAACATAAGAAATTTAGTAGCTCTTCAAGATATAGGTGAGAGTAATCCATCAANCACAAGATTAGCTGAATTGGATGATAACTTTATCAATTCAAATAGTTTAGATTTTTTACCGTCGAATGGTTCAAATAAATTCGATCCAGAAAATATAGGTTCAGGTGCATACATTGAATCAAACATAAGAGACAAAGGAACCATTTCTCAAGCCTTTGGTCAGCTAAATTCAATAGTCCAAGAGGGTATTGACTATGCTATCCTAGAAAGTGCAAGAAAACTTGACCCATCCGAATATACCTTTCATCCACAACTGGGCTATATCTCCTTAAATCAAAGATTAGGCAATGATGAGATTCTTGGTGTTTCATTTCAATATACATACAGAGGGAAAGTTTTTCAAGTGGGAGAATTTGCCAATGGTGGACAAGTTAGAACTAATTCAGTAACAGTTACCACTGAAAAAGACGATACGGAAAATCTAATTATAAAATTATTAAAAAGTAGTCTAACAAATGTAGATCAACCAGTTTGGAACTTGATGATGAAAAATATTTACAACACGAGTGCTTTTCAACTTGAAAAAGAAGATTTTAGATTAAATATTCTTTACTCTGATCCGTCACCAATTAATTATTTATCATCAGTAGATGATGAAATATGGCCCCAACATTTGAGCAACAATGTTTTGTTAAAAACACTTGGTTTGGATAAATTAAATATATATAATGATCCCGAACCTAAAGGGGATGGATTTTTTGATTTTATTCCTGGTATAACCGTTGATCAGAAATACGGAAGGATAATTTTCCCTACCATAGAGCCATTTGGTGAAACTCTATTTGATTTACTTTCAGCTAATAAAACNAAATCCGAAAAATATGAAAATAAGGAAACCTATAACTTAAATCAAAAAAAATATGTTTTTTGGGAAATGTATGCACTTACTCAAGCTGCTGCTCTTCAGTCAACAGAAAAAAATAAATTTCAAATAAAAGGAAGATATAAAACCGCTAATTCTGATGGAATCTCAATAGGAGCATTTAATATTCCTAGAGGGTCGGTTCAAGTTACAGCTGGTGGAAGGGTCTTAAGAGAAGGTGTTGATTATACTGTTAATTATCAAATAGGGAGGGTTAAAATTCTTGATCCAGGATTAAAAGCTTCAAATATTCCGATTAAAATATCTGTNGAAAACAATACATTTTTTGGACAGCAAAACAAGAGGTTTTCAGGATTCGATTTAATTCATCAACTTAATGAAAATACCACCATTGGAGCTACTTTAATTAACTTAAGTGAAAATCCTCTTACTCAAAAAGCAAATTATGGGACAGAGCCTGTAAACAATACAATGGTCGGTTTGAACACCAATTTTTCAACAGAAGTTCCTTTTTTTACAAAGCTGGTTAATTACATTCCAACAATANAGACAAATGAAAAATCAAAAATATCGGTAAGAGCTGAAGTTGCTAGTTTATTAGCTAGAAATCCTAGGAACACTCAATTGCAGGGAGAAGCAAATGTTTATTTAGATGATTTTGAAGGAGCTCAAACAAATATTGATGTTAAAGGGNCTTTTGCTTGGAGGCTGGCAAGTATACCAAGACAAAAAAATTATGACAATGACTATGGTAAAGATAATATCAAGGCTGGTTATAAAAGAGCTAAATTGGCATGGTACACTATTGATCCCGTGTTTTATTCAGGACAGTTTAGACCAGACAATATTTCTAATACGGACATTTCCCTCAATACAACTAGGAGAATCTTTATAAATGAAATTTTTCCAGAGCAGGATTTAGTTCAGGGTCAGTCTACTGTTCAAAATACTTTGGATTTATCTTTTTTTCCAAGTGAAAAGGGACCATATAACAACCAAGAAAAATCTTTATTTGAAGAAACCACAAAATCAAATTGGGGAGGAATCATGAGAGCAATTAATTCAACAAATTTTGAACAAGCAAATGTTGAATTTATTGAATTTTGGCTATTGGACACTTTTAATGAAATTGANGGGGAAAATAAAGATTTGGGTAACTTAATTTTTCATCTTGGAAATATTTCTGAAGATATCCTACCGGATGGAAGGAAGCAATTTGAAAATGGACTGCCGNGCTCTGAGCAAACATCAGTAAAAACAACTAATTGGGGTAGAACACCNTCTTCTCANTCCCTTNTGTATGCATTTAATTCANTNGAAANTGATAGNAATATTCAAGATGTCGGATTGGATGGTTTAAATGATGAAGAGGAAAAGATTTTCTATTCGAATGGACCGGATGATGATCCAGCAGGAGANAANTATCAATTTTTTCTTCAAGCTCAAGGNNGTATAATTGATAGATANAAAAANTANAATGGTACNGANGGAAATTCACCNATATCTTTTTCTGATGAAAATAGGGGAAGTACCACTGAGCCAGACACTGAGGACATAAATAGGGATCAGACTATGAATACAATAGATAGTTATTTTGAATACAGAGTGCCTATTAGAAAGGAAATGAATGTTGGAAATCACCCGTTTGTAACAGATGTGAGGGAAAATATTAANGTGACATTACCTAATGGAAGATCAATAACTACAAGATGGATTCAGTTCAAGATACCCATCGACAAGAGTTATTATATTGAAACTAGTTTTAAAGACTATTACCAAAATATAAATGGAATAGAAGATTTGAGATCAATTCGATTTATGAGGATGATCCTTAAAGATTTTGAAATTCCAGTTATATTCAGATTTGGAACACTTGATTTAGTAAGGGGTGACTGGAGAAGATATAATAAGTCCCTTAATGAAAATTTAATTTATTCTTCCAATACAACTGTTGATATAAGCACTGTAAATATTTTAGAAAATGAAAATAGAATACCAGTTAATTATGTTTTACCTCCAGATATTCAAAGAGAACAAATAAACAATAACAACACTATAGTTAGACAAAATGAACAATCACTATCATTTAGAGTTTGTAATCTTAAACCCATGGATTACAGAGGGGTTTTCAAAAATGTTGATGTTGATTTAAGACAGTATAAAAAGTTAAAGATGTATATACATGCCGAATCAATTCAAGGTAATAATCCTCTTCCTGGAGAGGGTAATTTTGATGAGTATGATAGAAGATTGGTTGCTTTCCTAAGACTAGGAACAGACTATCAAGACAATTATTATCAAATTGAAGTTCCATTAAAACCGACAAAATTTGGTGAAAATTCGTCAAATAGAATAAGTGCAGAAGATGTTTGGAATCCAGATTCTAATTCAATTGATTTTCCTGTCGAGTTGTTATCCAAAATTAAGTCTAAATATTTAAGCAAAAACTCTTTAACAGATGCCTCTTTTTATGATGAGGAAATGAATGAGGTAGATGAATTTACTACAATTTCTAATTTATCGGGCANTAAACATTACAGGATCTCAGTTAAAGGAAANCCNTCNNTNGGNTCAATTAGGACNATGATGATTGGAGTAAAAAACCCATCGACAATAATAGGTGATAATTTATGTGGTGAGGTTTGGTTTAATGAACTGAGAATAGCTGGAATTGACAACAAAGGAGGGTGGGCCTCAATAGGATCAATTGATGGGAATATGGCNGACTTTTTAAANTTTTCNGGNAANACCNGATATTCNTCTATNGGTTTTGGNAGTATTGANCAATCTCCAAATCAAAGGTCAAGAGAAGAATTATTTCAATATGACTTTACTACGGCTGGAGACGTCGCTAAACTTTTGCCAGCTAGTTTTGGAATTCAAATACCTCTTAACTATAGTGTTGGTGAGGTGACAATTTCACCCGAATTTGATCCTTTTTATCAGGATATAAAACTAAAAGATAGAATGGACTCTTCGGACTCAAATAAAGAAAAAAATATAATAAGGCAGCAAGCCATTGACTACACAAAAAGGAAAAACATAAGTATTGTTGGTGTTAAAAAAACAAGCAATTTGGAGGAGAAAAAATTTTATAATATTGAAAACTTTGATTTTTCTTATTCATATAATGAAATATATCATCACGATTATGAAATTGAAAATCAAAAAAACAAAAATATAAGGCTACAGGGGAATTATGGTTATANTTTTCAAAGTATAGAAATATCTCCCTTTTCAGAAATAAAAATTTTAAAAAATAAAAAATACTTAGAATGGTTAAGGAATATTAATTTCAATCCTTTGCCGTCAAGTTTTTCTTTTTCAGCAAACATAAATAGAACGCTAAATTCGCAACAATTCAGAGATGTTTATATGGATGATGAAACTGAAAAATTATTTTTAGCTCTACCAGTTCTTGTGCAAAGAAATTATTTATTTGATAACACATACAATTTGCAATATAATTTAACAAGGTCTGCAAGAGTCAATTTTACTTCTTCGACTAGTAGAATAATTAGGAACCGTTTGAATGATCAAAATGAAGATTATAAAAAAACACAAAATATATGGTATAATATTTTTGACCAAGGAGATCCAAATAGACATTTTCAAAAATTTAATTTAACCTACAAATTACCTTTTAGATATTTTAAANTATTAAGTTTTATTGATTCTGATTTAAATTATTCTGGAGATTTTAGTTGGGTACGTGGGTCTGAAATTTTATCTCAAGTAGAAAATGACCTTGGACAAAAATTAGGTATAGTAAATACAATTCAAAATGCAAATACAAAAACAATAAATGGCTCTATANANACAAACAAACTNTACGAAATNTTTAGATTAAAAAATAAAAGTAAAAGACCACTAAATAANAANCTGTNCAAGCCTAATGANTCTATTTCAAAGAAAAANAGGAAGAATNTTTTGCTTAAAACAACTGTAGATCTTTTAAATTCTTTTAAAAGATTACGATTTTCTTATTCAGAAAANAANGGAAAAGTTATGCCCGGATATTTACCATCTATTGGCTTTTTAGGGTCTTTTAATCCTAATTTAGCATTTACTTTTGGAAGCCAGTCAGATATAAGATATGAAATTGCTAAAAGAGGGATGTTGACAGATTTTGATGGATTTAATCAACCCTTCTCACAAGTTCGAAATAACCAATTAAGTATAAATGGACAGTTGAGGTTTGGCAAAAGTTTTTTAATTGACTTGAATGCAGAACGAGATTATTCTGAAAATATAACCGAAAATTTCAATGTAAGCGATAACACATACATACCTTTTAATAGTAATATTTATGGAAATTATGGGACTTCTACAGTCATGATAAGAACAGCATTTAGAAGATCTAGGCGTGGTGGTTCTGATTTTAGTAGATTTAGACAAAATAGAATAATTATCGCAAATAGGCTAGCCAAGTCAAGAGGTATCCCTACTTCTGATAACATAAATACTTTTCCTTCCGGATATTCTAAAAATCAACAAGATGTAATAATTGCTTCGTTTTACTCGGCATATACTGGGAGTGATCCCAGCAATGTGTCTTTAAACCCAATAAAAAATATACCAATACCGAATTGGAATATAAGATATACAGGCTTAATGAATAATAAATCAATTAGAAAATTATTCAATAGATTTTCTCTCTCTCACGGTTACAGGTCAAGTTATACTATAAACCAATTTCAGTCAAATTTAGACTACAATCCAAGTCAGCTTGAACAAAAAAACCAATATGGGGATTACTTGTCTGATATACTTTTTGGAAATATTAATTTGGTAGAACAATTTAACCCTCTAATTAGACTAGACATAGAATTAAAAAATTCTCTAAAAATCCTAACCGAATTGAAGACAGATAGAGCATTATCATTAAGTCTAGATAATAACATTTTGACTGAAACAAGAGGCGACGAATATATATTTGGCTTGGGGTATAGATTAAAAGACATTCCATTTACCACCAATATTGGAGGTAGAAGAAGAACCATGAAGGGAGATTTAAACATTAAGGCAGACTTGTCATATAGAGATAACATTACAATCTTAAGAAGCCTAAATGTTGACAATAACCAAGTCACTGCAGGACAAACACTTTGGTCAATCAAAGTGACTGCTGATTATATGTTGTCAAGAAATCTCACCGCGCTTTTTTTCTATGATCACAATTTTTCAAAATTTGCAATATCTACCGCTTTCCCTCAAACTAGTATTCGTTCTGGTATTTCAATACAATACAATTTTGGAAATTAAATTTTTTTTATTTTAAGTTAAATTTATATTTGTTTTTTATTTAAAAAGATGAATATACCGGAAAATTTAAAGTACACTAAGGACCATGAGTGGATATCAATTGAAGGTGATGTGGCTACTGTTGGAATAACAGATTTCGCTCAAGGAGAACTTGGCGACATTGTTTATGTTGAAATTGAAAAAATTGGGGAAAATTTTTCAAAAGAGGAAGTTTTTGGAACCGTCGAGGCTGTAAAAACAGTTTCAGATTTGTTTATGCCACTCACAGGAGAAATTATTGATATTAACGAGGAATTGAATGAAAAACCTGAGCTAGTAAATGAAGATCCTTATGGTCAAGGATGGATGATTAAAATTAAAGTAAACAGCTCTGACATATCTGATCTTCTGAATTCTGAGCAATATAAAAAATTAGTAGGTGCTTAAATATAAGTTTACCTACTTTACTTTTTTATTTTCATTATTAATAATTTTTTTTTCGGTCATACCATTACAAATTAGTGTAGTTGAGAGTTATAATTTTTTTAGCCCTGATAAATTATTACATTTTTTAACTTACCTCGCATATACTTTTTCCATTTACTTATCTCTGTTAAAGGAGATAGATGTTAAGAATCCGAAATTAAAATCAATGTTCATTGCTTTTTTTATTGGTTTTTCACTAGAACTGATTCAAGGTTTTTTTTTAATTCATAGGTCATTTGAAATTTTAGATTTATTTTCAAATTGTGCTGGAATTTTAACTTTTGTTTTAGTGACAAAAACTATAAAAAAAGTTATAGCTTAATCATGTAATTTTTTAAATTAGCATCAAATTAAAATATGCAGATTAAAAAGAACCCTAAAGCTGACCTAACTAAGAACAGCAATTTATACTTTGCTATAGGTCTTGCTGTTATACTTTTTATATCATGGAGAGCCATTGAATGGAAGACATATGACAAATCAGGATATGGCTATGAAGCCCTAAATATCGATGATGATGATGATGAAGAAGTCCCCATCACTGAACAGATAAAGACCCCACCACCACCACCACCACCACCACCTGCTCCAGAAATTATTGAAGTGGTCGAAGATGAGGAAGAAATTGAAGAGACAATTATTGAATCAACTGAAACTGATCAAGAAGAAATCGTTGAGATAGTCGAAGTTGAAGAAGAATTTGAAGATGTTGATGTACCTTTCGCTGTTATTGAAGATGTTCCAATTTACCCTGGATGTGAGAGAGTCGCGAAGTCAAAAAGAAGAGATTGTTTTCAAGAACAAATAAATAAGCACATAAGAAAAAATTTCCGGTATCCAGAAATTGCTCAAGAAATGGGAATTCAAGGTAGAGTTTATGTTAATTTTGTCATTGATAAAGATGGAAGTATTACTTCTATTAGAATGAGAGGTCCTGACAAAAATTTAGAGAAAGAGGCACAAAGGATAATATCTAAACTTCCTCGTATGACTCCTGGAAAACAAAGGGGTCGAGCAGTAAGAGTACCATTTAGTATACCGATAACATTCCGATTACAATAAGAGTAAAAATTTTTAAATAATTTTTAAAATTACTAGTCTTAATATGCTAGTTAGTAAAGTAGAGTACTTAAAAACAAACATTTTCAAAGATTTTTTTGAAATAACTAAAGCTCGTTTGTCGATAAGTGTGGTTTTTTCCTCAATAACGGGTTATCTCCTTGCTGCAGAAACGGTTGACACTCTACACATTCTTTATTTATTTCTTGGTGGTTTTTGTATGGTAGGTGCATCTAATACCCTTAATCAGGTTATCGAAAGGGATTACGACGCAGTTATGAAAAGAACACAAAATCGACCGATTCCTAAAAGACGAATAAGCATTTCAAGTGCATTGATTATTTCTATCTTGATGATAATTATAGGTTTTTTTCTTTTGAATAAATTAAACTTCAAAACAGCATTTTTTAGTTTTTTTTCAATCTTAGTTTATGTCTCCATTTATACTCCTTTGAAAACAATTACTCCTCTATCGGTTTTTATTGGAGCATTTCCAGGAGCAATTCCATTTATGCTTGGATGGGTTTCAGTTACAAATAAATTTGGAATAGAACCAGGTATACTTTTTATGCTCCAGTTTTTTTGGCAATTTCCCCATTTTTGGGCAATTAGTTGGGTAATGCATGAAGATTATCAAAAAGCTGGATTTAAAATGTTACCTACTGGTAGGAAAGATCGTAAAACGGCTTTTCAAATTACATTTTACACACTTTGGATGATATTAATTTCACTAATTCCATACACTCATTACTCTGGAAGTCTAAGTTTAACTCAAAATTCTGCTTTATTAATCTTAATTTTAGGAATTATAATGTTATATTTTTCAATCGATTTAATGGTAAAAAAATCAAACAAAGCTGCAAGTAAACTCATAATTGCAAGTATATTTTATTTAAGTACAGTTCAATTGGTATTCATATTTGATAAATATTTTTTAGCATGAGAGAAAATGATTCTATAAATAATAAATCAAAGAAAATGATGTTATGGGCAGGGATGATTAGTATGACTATGACATTTGCTGGTTTAACAAGTGCTTACGTTGTTAGTAGTCAAAGATCTGATTGGAAAATTGAATTTAATTTCCCTTCATTGTTTTATTGGAGTACTTTAGCGATAATTTTAAGCAGCCTTACATTTTGGATTTCAAGAAAAATGCTAAGGAAAGGTGAAATAAAAAATGCTAATTTAATGTTATCCTCAACACTAATTTTAGCTGTAATTTTTATAATTCTTCAATTCAAAGGGTTCAAACAAATTATAAATCAGGGATACTATTTTACTGGTCCTGAAAGCTCAATATCAACTTCATTTATTTATGTGCTTGTGATGCTTCACCTAGCTCACCTTCTTTCAGGTATAATTGTTTTGACGGTGGTATTATTTAATTCCTTAAACAAAAAATATGCGGAAAACAAAACTCTCGGATTTGATCTAGCTGAAATGTTTTGGCATTTTCTTGGATTTTTGTGGTTATTTTTGTTCTCTTTTTTAATATTTAATTATTAAAATAAATTAAATTTGCATTACAAGAATATTGATTATTGAAGATGGATATAACGAGTTCTGACTCTGAACTTAGTTCTGAAATTTGGGAAGGTGGGAATAAGCCCATAAATGCAAGTTATGGCAAGTTAATGATGTGGTTCTTCCTCGTATCAGATGCTTTAACTTTTTCTGGTTTTATTGTTTCCTACGGTTTTTCGAGATTTAAAAATATTGATTCTTGGCCTATTGCCGATGAGGTTTTTACTCATTTCCCTTTTTTGCATGGAATTGATGCACCCATGTATTATGTTGCTTTAATGACTTTTATACTTATTTTTTCTTCTGTCACGATGGTTTTAGCTGTCGATGCTGGTCATCATATGAAAAAAAATAAGGTTGCATTTTATATGTTTTTAACTATAATTGGAGGTGCTGTTTTTGTTGGTTCTCAAGCCTGGGAATGGAAAAATTTCATTAAAGGAGAATATGGAGCATTAGAAACAAAAGGAGGACAAATATTGCAGTTTGTAGANCAATCATCAGGCAAAAGAGTTTCTTTAGCTTCCTTTGCTTCGAGCATAAATTCACAAAGAACAACACATCAAAAAAATACTGGAATTTGGTTTCAAAATGAGTCATCTNTACCCACGTTTTCCCTAAAAGAAGTTAAAGATGGATTTTTAAAAAANTCATATCTTTTAATTCGTGGTGAAAAAATTAATGAGAAAGGTGAAAAAATAGTTTTGTCAAGAGAAGAGTCAGTTTTAAAAATCGAAGATGCTGTTAATGTTGTTGAGGGAGCAAATCTAATTCACAATGAATATGGGAATAGATTATTTGCCAATTTTTTCTTTTTTATCACCGGNTTTCATGGATTTCATGTATTCTCTGGCGTAGTAATTAACATAATTATATTTTTCAATGTGATAATTGGGACTTATGAAAAAAGAGGTCATTATGAAATGGTTGAAAAAGTTGGNTTATACTGGCATTTCGTTGATCTNGTNTGGGTNTTTGTTTTTACATTTTTTTATTTGGTATAAGTTTAGAATATGGGAAAAGAGGAACACAAATTAGAAATATTTAGAGGTTTAATTAAGTTCAAATCTAATGTTCAAAAAATATGGGGAGTTTTATTTGTACTTTCAGTAATAACTACAGTTGAAGTTGTATTGGGTATTATAAAACCTCAACCACTACTGAAGATGCTTTTTGGTATGAAAATTCTAAATTGGATTTTTATAATACTTACAATACTGAAGGCATATTATATTACATGGGACTTCATGCACGTTAGGGATGAAAGGGATTCTTTAAAAGGTTCTGTTGTTTTGCCTTTAATAATTTTAATTCCTTATTTAGCTTTCATTCTCTTACTCGAAGCGGATTATATTTTCAATATTATGGTTGACGGTTTTGTAAGTTGGAACTTCTAGATAATCTAATTTGAATAAGCACCTTAAAAAATATTTAGTTTTAGGAATACTTTTTATATTTCCAATTGTTGTGTATCTATTCTTCGCTTCTGGGATTAACAATTTTGCTAAGCTTCCTATTTTACAAAAAAATATTGCAGAGATCGCTGAATGGCAGACTCTTAGCGGGAAAAATGTTCAGCTTGAAAACTACATTTCAATTATAGGGTTTTGGGGTAACGATCTGGATTATAGAAAGCTTGATGCTTTCAATTTGAATCAAAAAATATACAAAAGATTTTATAAGTTTAAAGATTTACAGTTTATAATGGTTGTTTTGAGTGATAACCAAGACAAACTGATGGAGATAATAGATGAGCTTAAAAAAGGTTCTTCAGAAGATATGTCAAAGTGGAAATTTATTTTGGGAGACGAAACAAAAATTCAAAGACTATTTTCAAGTTTTGGGAGCGACATAGAATTAAATAATAAGTTAAGTACACCCTTCGTATTTATAGTAGACAAGGACAAAAATTTAAGAGGCAGGGATGATGATAACAGCATGGGTACACTCTATGGATATAATTCTTCTTCTGTTGCCGAATTGACAAAAAAAATGACCGACGATATAAAAGTTATTCTTGCTGAATATAGATTGGCCCTTAAGAAGAATAATAAGTACAAATTAGATAGAGAAATTTAATTTTATAAAACTCTTAATTTTGTAATATGAAAAATATTTCTTTTGGTATAATTGCTGTTGTAATGATTTTTGGGGTTTTATTTATTCCCAAAATAATCAAGAAAATATCTGAGAAAAATATCATTACAAGCAACAGGACAGTTAAACCTGGATATGAAAGTTTAGATTATATTAAATTAAATGGTGTAAAGAGAAAGGTACCTGAGTTTGCTTTTTTAAATCAAGACAGTATTTACATTACAAATGAAGACTTTTTAGGTAAAGTTTATGTTGCAGAATTTTTCTTTACAAGATGCCCTACAATTTGTCCAATTATGAATCAAAATATGAAGACCATATATGACAAATTTGTTGAAAGAAAAGATTTTGGGATTGCGTCCTTTACAATAGATCCTGACCATGACCGTCCTTATATCTTAAAAAAATATTCAGAAATGTACGTAGGAAACTTCTCTTCCTGGAATTTTTTAACCCTGGATAAAGAGACTACATATAATTTAGCAAATGAAGGATTTAATATATTTGCATCAGTAAATCCGAAAGTTGCAGGAGGGTTTGAACATCAGGGTTATTTTGCTTTGATTGATAAAAAAGGTTTTATAAGGTCAAGGCGAGATAATTTTGGAAACCCAATTGTTTATTATAATGGTATTGATAAAGGTAACTCCTATGATGGGACTGAAAATTTAATTTATGATATAGAAAAACTTTTAAATGAATAGAAATGAAAAATAAAGAGGTTGATATAACAGATCAGAAACTTAAATATAAAAATATAATTATTACAGTTTCTTTATTGATTCCAGTTGTGGTTGCTATACTTTTTAGAGTTAAGATTGATGTCGCTTACAGTTTTGACTTTCTTCCCAAAATTTATGCTACAATTAACGGTTTAACTACTATTTTTTTAATTCTTGCATACTTTGCTATCAGATCAAAAAAAATAAACTTGCATAGAAAATTGATGAAATCATCAATTTTTCTTTCTTTAGTTTTTCTTGTAATGTATGTTGTTTATCATATGACATCAGACCCAACACCCTATGGTGGAGAAGGTTTTTTAAGGCCCCTTTATTTTTTTATTTTGATTACCCACATTGCACTGTCCATTGGAATAATTCCACTTGTTTTAATATCTTACGTTAGAGCAATATCCAAACATTTTTCAAATCATAAAAAAATTGCTCGCATTACATTGCCAATTTGGCTATACATAACTACAACTGGCGTAATTGTATACTTAATGATCTCTCCTTATTATAACTAATGAAAAAATATTTATTTTCCTTTCTTATTATCTATTCCCCAGAGATTTTAAATGCTCAATGCTCGATGTGCCGCGCTGTTTTAGAGTCAGAAAAAGGAATGTCAACCGCAAAAGGTATTAATGATGGTATTCTATATCTTATGAGTGTTCCTTATATCCTGATTTTTATTGTAGGATATATGGTTTACAGGACATATAAAAAATAATTTTTTTTAAATTAGGTTTATTTCCTAATTAGTTCAATATATAGTTAAGTTAGAATGATAGAATTAGAAAATTTACATAAATCATATAAAATTGGGA
>NHEX02000039.1 GCA_002171475.2 Flavobacteriales bacterium TMED96 | reverse complement strand
ATTTTTTATAAAACAATTCCAAGAGGTTCTGTTTCTTTCCATTTTCCTCTTGTAAAATCTGGAAAATTTTGAGGATTTCCTCCACTATCTATGGACTTTGAACTTAGTGGTGTTACTGCACTCCAAAATGCCCCCTCGTAAACATTTTGATCAAGTGGTTCGCCCTTTTGTAAACATTCTACAACTCTGTACATCATAATACCGTCCATACCACCATGCCCACTGTCAGCAGTTTTTTCATTCAGTTTCTTGTAAAGTGGGTGGTCGTATTTTTCATAAATCTCTGACAAATCTTTTCCCTCAATCCAAGGAAAGTAATCTATTGAATTTTGGTTTTCTTCAGAGTCAAAAAACACTCTTGTTGGAAAACCAGTAAGTGCACCCATTGTGCCCTGTATAAGATTATGTCGAGTGTATGGCCTAGGACTTGTCTCATCCCATTGAATCATAATTGTTTTTCCGTAAGTTGTTTGAATTATAGAAGTATTTATGTCACCATTTTTAAATTCTAAATTATTCCATTCATGATTTTTATCGAAATATTTTTTGGCCATTAAATATCTTCCTTTAGAGGGTGATGATAAAGAAACTATCTTCTTAAAGCTGTCTTCCTTTCTGGCTAGACTCATATATTGGGCTACCGGACCAAGTCCATGGGTTGGGTATAAGTTTCCGATATTTTTTGCATATTGTCTTGTTCTCCAAGACCCTGTTCCAGGGTAACCATCGAAAGAAGTTTCATCCTTTTGAAACATTTGAGCTCTTAAGTCGTGAATATAAGAAGCTTCTCCGTGGATTAAATCTCCAATTAATCCTTTTCTGCATATATTTAAAAACATTAACTCTTCTCTACCATAATTTACGTTTTCGAGCATCATGCAATGTTTACGTGTTTTCTCAGAGGTATTAACAATTCCCCAAAGGTCTTCAATTGTATTTGCCAGCGGAACCTCTACGAAAGCATGGGAGCCTAGCTCCATGGACTTTATCGCCATTGGAGCATGATTATCCCAATTGGTTGAAATAAAAACCAAATCGGGTTTAGTCTCTTTGATCATTTCAATCCACAAATTATCTTTTCCCCAATACCCCTTAATAGATTCTTCTGAATTTAAAGATCTTATAGTTTCCTTAACGCGAGTTTCATATAAGTCAGAAACTCCTACAATTTTAGTTCCTTGAAAACTATTAAAGTTTCTTGCATGGGTTCTGCCTCTATCTCCAACACCTACAAATGCCGCTTTTATTTCACGTATTGGATTGGCTTTAAAACCTCCCATATATGTCTGATTATTATTTTTTATCTCAGTTTCACATGAGTTTAAAAAATAAAATCCACTAAAGGATAGCCCTGCAATGGAAGCTTGATTGATAAATTTTCTTCGTTTCATATCTAATAGAATTTATTATAATTCTGCTTTTTTTATAATTACTAATGAAGGGTCAAATGGATAACGTCCAGTAGCAAAACTCATCCCCAATATTATAAGCAAAATATATTTCATTATTTAATCAGCCACATTTACAGATTCAGTTAAATTTTTAATCAATTCAACTTCCTCGTTTGAAAATGGCTCTCCGTTTGGATAAAAAATGTCATGGTGCCATTTTTTAGGAGGTCCGGTGTAAGTTGAATCCCAACTCTTCCAAGGATAAATTGTATTTGTTTTCCCAGAGACAAAACCCCAGTTGTATGCTCCTATCCGGTTTTCTTTGAAAAGAGGTAGCATATTTTCAAAAATATTACCATTTTCTCTTGCAATGTATTCAGTACAAACTATAGGTCTTCCATAAACTTTAAGCTGGTTTATTCTGCTAATCTCAATTTCTAGATCATCATATCCATGATACGAAATAAAATCAGAGTTTTTTAATATGAGTTGTTCAAGCGGAAGTAGATCTTCGAATTTATCCCAAGCTATATCATGGTCGAATATTCCGACTGTAATTGGTTGTGAAGGATTAATTTCTCTAATCCAATTAAATGTTTTCTCTAATAGTGGTAGGGTGTATTTCCGTTTTTCCTCTCCAGTTGGTTCCATTTTATCTCTGTAATAAATAGGTAATTCTTCTTCGGTTAGCGTAATCCCAATGTTTTTATATATTTCAAAAACTCTTTCTTTTGAAACTCTAGGCGCTCCGTTGTGTTGTGATGGTTCATTATATAAATCCCAGCATAAAACCCTCTCATCATCCTTAAATCTAGAAACAATGCCTTTAATATATCCTTCGAGTTCATCGTGTCTTTTAAGGTTGGTTAAAATTTCTACTCCAGGAGATTGAACCCAGCCAGAATTGTGAATATGTGGAATTGGATCTGGCTGTTTTCCAAGTTTTGGGAAGGGATGCCATACATCGTCAAAAAAAACAAGCATTGTTTTGATACCGTTTTTGTTAGCGATGTCTAAAAATTGGTCAATCCGATTTATAAAACCAATAGAATCTTGTTTCCAGAGTAAATCATGCAAAAACACGCGATGTGTATTCATCCCAATACTTGCAGATAGTTTTAATTCTTTTTCAATTAAATTAAGATCAAAAGTTTCTTTCTGCCAAAATTCAAGTTGATTAATAGATGAGCTGGTAATAAAGTTAGTCCCAACTAACCAGGGTTGGTTATCATACCAATTTTGAATTTTTTCTTTTGACCATCTATAGTTGTTTTCTAATTCATTGCTTTTCTTACACGCAATAGAAAATAAAAGCAAAGTAGTTAATATTATTGTTGTATAAAGTTTCACGTTTGTTCTCTAGTTTGTAAATTAANATATGTTTTAAACGTAGAAGGTACAATTATTTTTAGTCCCTACAAATCAATTTTAATGTTAAAGAAAAACATTTCTTTTACAATGTAGACGACTGATTTATAATTTAAAATCCCATCTACAATTNAAAAATAATAATTATATTAAGAAAAATTAAATTTTTTTGAATAATTCCAATTATAGTGATAATCAAAAAATTACCGTAGCTATTGATTGTGTGATTTTTGGCTTTGACTCAGAAAAATTAAATTTATTACTATTTAAAAGGAAAGTCAATCCATTTAAAGGTTCATGGTCTTTGATAGGGGAAGTTCTTGAAAATGATTTATCCCTAGATGAAAGTGCTAATGAAATCCTTTTTAAATTAACCGGCCTTGAGAATATTTATTTAAAGCAACTAAAAACATACGGGGAATTAAATAGAGACCCTGCTGAAAGAGTTATTTCTATAGTTTATTTTAGCTTAATTAGGGTTGATGAACTTCTACTTAAGGAAATCGAAAATAAAGATGCTAAATGGTTTGCATTAAATGATGTACCTGAATTAATTCTAGATCATAGCGATATGGTTAAGGATTCCATAGTTGAATTAAGAAATATGGCTAAAGATCAACCCTTGGGGTTTGAATTGCTTCCTAAATTATTTACTCTTCCACAATTACAAACTCTTTATGAGTGCATTTACAACACTAAGTTTGATTCAAGAAATTTTAGGAAGAAAATACTATCTTTAAATGTCCTTGAAAAAACTAATTTAAAAGATAAATCTACCTCTAGAAAAGGTGCCTTTCTTTTCGGTTTTAAAGAAAATATTTCAGATGATAATCAAAAAAATAGTGATACATATAACACCAAAGATGTTTTTCAGTTTTGATTAATTTACTTCTTCATCAGGTATGCACCACAAACACCCATCTTTTTTGAAATTATAACCAACCAGGATAGAGTCTTGTCTTTTGTTATTTGTTATTAGGGATAAAATCTTATCTGTTCTTTCAACTGTCGAAAATATTTTCTCAAAAGACTTGCTTGGATTATCATTCCAAACTCTTTCCGAAAAAAAAGGAATTCTTTTTCTAAGTACCGGTATTTCGGCATCTCCAGATTGTTCCCATGAGCACATTTGTCCTCCAATTACCTGAGGAGTTTTTTCTAATTGTATTGGTTTATAAGCAGGAACATTTTTAGAAAAATGCTCCCATCTCCATTTATTCCATTTATAAATCCTTTCTGGTGACCATACAGCCCTTTGAGCCATTTTATTCTTAACTCCTCCATAAACTGCGTAAAGAGGAGTCCACGAAGTATTTACGATAGTAAATCCGTCATCTATCAGGCTTTTTGGATGGTTGTAGAGTGTTTCAAATTCAAAAACGATTATATCTTTTGGTATTTTGATTTCCCCTTCTTTACTAAATCCTTCCCACACCATCATCTGTTTGTCGTATTTTTTTACAATCTTGTTGATTCTAACTATAAAATATCTGTATAATTCGTGTACATCAGTTCCTAATTTGTTTTTATTCATAAATGATTTGACCTCAGTTACATTTTTATAAAGATCCAATTTTGCCTCATCTGCGCCCATGTGTATATAAGGAGAGGTATAAAATATCTCAGCGACTTCACTTATGATTTGATCAAGTGCACTGTAAACTTTTTCATTCGCAATATTTATAACATTTGATTTTTTAACCCCATTGCTAACATCAAAAATTTCAGGATAAGTCTCAATAAATTGTCTAGAATGCCCTGGAACGTCTATTTCAGGTATAATGGTTACTCCCCTAACTTTAGCATATTCTACTAACTCTCTGAAATCTTTTTTACTGTATGGCCTGTCAGGAGTTGGTAAGTTTGGAAAAGAATCGGTTGGAAAAACAAAGGCTTGATCGTCAGATAAATGAAGCTGCAGGTATTTAATTTTGTACAAACTAGCCATATCAATAACATTTCGGATTGATTCAAGGTCGTGCCACATGCGAGACAAGTCAATCATTAATCCTCGATATGAAGAGTCTGGTTTGTCTGAAATTTTTGCTTTTGGTAAAAGTAGAGTATTGTTATCTTTAAACTTAATAATTTGAATTAATGAAGATTTTGCCATTGTAATTGCATTATAAGATCCCCCAACGATTGAAATATTTTTGTTAATTTCAATTTGATATTCCTCATCTTTTAAGCTTTTTTCAACAACAAAACTTATATCAGAGTTTATTTTATCAGATCTTTTGAAATGTAAATCTTGAGAGAAAATTACTTTTAAATCATTAGTAAATAAATCGAAAAATTTTTTTGAATCCGGACTCTTTATATAAACAGAAATGGTCTTATCTATTTCTAACGCTTCGTTCAAAGGATCTTTAACTATTTCTTTTGGGCTTGGAATAATATNAATACTAGGAGGATATTTTAATGATTTTTCATTATTGCAACACAAGCTNAATACAACTAGCAGCAAAAAGAATAATCTAATTAATAAAACGATATTACTTTTTTTCATTAATTTCAAAACTATAAATTTTTAAACCAATCGGGCAAAAAATTTTTTATTATGGGTTCAATTTTTAAAATATATATAATTTTATTCTCATTTCTATTTGTATTTTGTGATCAAAAAATGGATGATGATCAAGTTTTAGATAAAACTAATTTTCAAACTTCTATAGAAGGAAAAAAAACTGATCTTTTTCTCTTAGAAAATCAAAAATTGAAAGTATTTGTAACAAATTATGGTGCCAGAATTGTATCATTAGTTGTTCGAGATAAATTTAACCAAAATTTGGATATAGTTCTTGGTTTCAAATCTATTGATGATTATTTAAAAGCNAATGAACCATATCATGGTGCGACAATTGGCCGTTATGCAAATAGAATTTCCAAAGGAGTTTTTTTATTAGACGGAAAAAAATATAATCTTCCAATTAACAATGGGATAAATCATTTGCATGGGGGTCCTAAGGGGTTTCATAACAAAATTTGGAGTATAGTTTCATTTGATAAAGAAAAAATAGTTATGACTTTAAATTCTGAAGATGGCGAGATGGGATATCCTGGGAATTTAGACGTGGAGTTAACATATCAAATTGTAGATAATCAACTTGAGATATCTTACAAAGCTACAACTGACAAGAAAACACCCATTAATCTTACTAATCACTCATTTTTCAATTTAGCAGGTGAGGGTAGTGGAACAATAAATAATCACATTCTAAAGTTAAATTCAGATTTTTATACACCAGTTGACTCAACACTCATACCCTTGGGAGAAAAAAGACTTGTTGATGACTCTCCATTTGATTTTAGAAAGCCTAAAGCAATTGGGTCGGAAATTAATTCTAGCGATGATCAAATTGTTTATGGGGGTGGATATGACCATAACTTCATTTTAAACAAAACAGCTCAAGACATACTATCTCATGCTGCAACTGTTTTTGAACCTAACAGAGGTGTTAAGATGGATATTTATACCACTGAACCAGCAATTCAGTTCTATGGAGGAAATTTTATGGATGGCTCTGATGTTGGAAAATATGGAAAGAATTTTTTGTATCGAGAGTCATTTGCACTTGAAACGCAGCATTATCCAGATTCCCCTAATAATCAAGATTTCCCAAATATTTATTTGTCACCATCTGAAACCTATAGATCTACTAGTATTTACAGATTTTCNTTGGAATAAACNGAGAAATAATTTTGTATTTTTAAGAAAGATATGTCAAAAATTAAAATAGAAAATTCTCTTATAATTCTTATNCTTTTATTCNGTTTAGTGTCGTATTCGCAAAGACCNCTCACT
This sequence comes from Flavobacteriales bacterium TMED96, assembly GCA_002171475.2. Taxonomy (GTDB): domain Bacteria; phylum Bacteroidota; class Bacteroidia; order Flavobacteriales; family Flavobacteriaceae; genus TMED96. The sequence goes on along the minus strand of NHEX02000039.1, from coordinate 32,382 downwards.
GGACAGAAAATTTTCAAGAAACAATATCCTGTTGAACAAATAAACAAATTAACAAACGCATCTCTTTTAGTTTCAAACACTTTAAATGAAGATATAATTCTCACATTAAGAGATGGAGGAAGGCACTATATAACTCATNTTTATNTTAGAGCTTTTCAAGAATTTGAAATTGAACACTTACCTGTTGGCCATTTTGTTTATCAATATCATAACCTTAAAAGATATTATGAGTCACCAGAAAGAATTCCAATTGGATTAAATGAAAGGGGNTTTTTGGACTTCTTCTTTTCAGGAGGAGCAACAAAAATAATTGGATTTGAAATTACTAAAGAAGAGTTTTTTAAAGAATGATTATTTGGTAGGGGAGGTTATAGTGTTTTTGTAAACCGTCCTCTATCATCTCTTAACTGTTTATTTGCTCTTAATTCTTTTGATCTTACTTCAAGAAATTTTTTTCTAGAATAATATNTACCATTAATAAACATAGATTTTACACCTTCTGGAAAATGATAATTTTCTAGTTTTCGTTTAATCATAAGATTACTAAATTAAAAAAAAAATACTATATCTAATGTATTAATAATAAAGATTTTAGCATTAAATAATTATTAATTGAATGTTTTTTAAATACTAATTAAAATTAATTCTGTCAACAAATTTTTTAGTAAAATATAGCTCTTTATGACCAAGTATTTTTGATAAATTGTCCAANGAAGGTTTAAAATCATTTGGCTGATCATTNAAACCCTCAGAATTAAGCAAATAGTTTGCGGCAAAAGTATACTTACAAGATTTAAATGTTATTTTTTTAAAAACATTAGAGGAATTAAGCCATTCCTTCAGTTTTAGATTTGTATAATAGGTTGATTTTAGTTTAAAAAACACTTTACCTCTTACTTTGATTGGTGTGCCAATAAGATCAATTGCAATTTGGGGTATTCTTATTTTAAAAATTTTATTTATTCTATTCAAATTTATGTAATATACTCCACNATCAAGTTCAAAGTCCAGCCACTCCAATTCTTTTAAATCTTTTTCACTTAAACCTGTNAGGCAGCCAAATAAAAAAGCATTAGTAATCGAAGGGTGAGATGATTTTGATTTAATTAAACCTTTAATTTCATTAATAGTTATAAAATCTTGTAAATCAANATATTCAGTTTTTANATATATTTTTTTACTGTAGTTTTCTTTTATGAATTTTTTTAAAAAACAAGTTTTTATTAAAAACTTAAAATAGTTAAAATATTGGTTTGTTGTTGTAGTTTTTAAAAGTCCTCTAGGCGAAAGAACNGCCTCTGATAGATATTTTTTGAATTCTTTACAAAACCTTTCATTTATTTCATTAAATAATAGTTTTTCAGATGAAAAAGCTAGTAAATGATCAATTACAGGTTTAAAATTGGCTGATTTAGCACCATCCTTGTATTCTTCAATGAAACTGTATGCCCAAGGAAAAAAAAGTTTTTTTGAATTTTGATTACTTCTATGCAGTTCTTGATCTCTTAAAAATTTAATTCTTTGATTTAGTAAATTTTTTGTTTTTAAATTCGTATCCCTTTCCTCAATTGTAGCTGGATTTTCATTCCAACTCAAATCTAGGTATTCAAACTTATAATTCTGTTTATATCTCCTTACTAGTTCTCCTTTCTTATTTAGTTTTTTTCCTATATATGAGCTTCCGTAGTAATGTTTGATATACCATTTTTTTGCTTTTTTGTGAAAATGAAGTGAGAATTTCATCAAAANTTNTTTTGTTGTAAAANNTTGTTTACAACAAATATAAATAAAATANATTANNTTNAATCNCTTAAAATATAGTTTTTTTAATNAAAAATATATTTATTAATAATATTTTTTGTTTANNTNTTTTTTAAAATATANTAATGACCCATATTTTTTATTTTAAAAATTTTAATTTTTGGCATGTTGTTTGCANTAAGAATATATAAGTGGGAAACTTAATNNTCTTTTTGTACATATNTACACTTTAATTTTTTCATGTTTTGGTTATAGTTTCCCACTTTTTTANTGTAGCTCTGACAGGAATCGAACCTGTATCTAAAGTTTAGGAAACTTTTGTTCTATCCNTTGAACTACAGAGCTAAATTTTTATANAAATTATTAATTACTTTATATTTAGGTTATTANATTAATTTATGAAAATATACTTTACTTTTTTCTCATTAATTCTCTTTGTTAATATATTATTATCACAGACATCATTTAATTATGGGGCAGTAAATTTCGATGTAGTTAAAAAAATCAANGTTGGAGATCAAAATGTGTCTAAAGCATTTCGTGGTTCAAATTTATCATCTCTCAAAGGTATTATNGGTTCCCCTTATAGAAATGATTATTTTCAAATTGGAATAGTGTATAGAAAAAAAGATTCAGTAAAAACATATCTTAGATNTAACGNTTTAAATGATGAGATTGAAATTTCATTAACCAAAGATGCCACTTCACCAACAAATGCTCTNATAAAATCTAATTCNATATCGTGTAAAATTAAAAATGATTTTTTTATTTATAAAGAGTTCATTGACGAAAACAAATCAAAAAATAAAGGCTATCTGATAAGAGCTTATAGAGGAGAAAAATACAGTTTGTATATTAGGGATAAAAAAGTTTTTATAGATGGTGAGAAAGCTAAAAACTCTTTGGAGGGTGACAAGCCACCTAAATTTATTGACAAACAAANTATTTTTATCCAATACAAGTCTGACTTACCAAGGCCAACAAAACTCAAATACAAAAAAATTGCAGAATTAATAGCAAATGAAGACCAACCTAAGTTGGCCAAACTGAAAAATAGTTATAGAAAGATAAATTCNTTGGATCGATTAATTTCNTTAATTTCAANCATAGATAAATAATTCTTAAAATGATTAAAAAAAATAATTCNCTNGATAAAATAAATGTAGTTGGTGATAGGGTTCTTGTCAAACCCAGGAAAGAATCTGAAAAAACCGATAGTGGACTTTATCTTCCCCCTGGTGTAAGAGAAAAAGAGAAGGTTCAGTATGGGTATATTGTAAAATCAGGACCAGGATATCCTATTCCTGTTGCCATAGAAAACGATCAACCATGGAAAACCGATGATGAGAAAATTAAGTATGTTCCATTACAAGTCAAGCAAGGAGATTTAGCGGTTTTTTTACAAGGGGGAGCCTACGAGGTTATTTATCAAGGAGAAAAATATTTTATAGTTCCTCAATCATCAATTCTAATGATAGAAAGAGAAGAATTTTGAATTTAAATAACTTATTTTAGTATTTACTTTTAAAGACATTTCCTAATTTTGTATAATATAACAAACATTAATATCAATTAATGAAACATATTTTAAAATCTGAAGACATATCTCCTAACACAAATAATTTTGATTTAATTAAAAAAATCAAAAATATTAAGCAAGAGAAAAATGCTGCTTTATTGGTTCATTATTACCAAGACTCCTCAATTCAGGAGATTGCAGATTATTTAGGAGACAGTCTTTATCTGGCTAAAATTGCTAAAAACTTAAATTCAGATATAATTGTTCTTTCAGGGGTACATTTTATGGCTGAAACTGTAAAAATAATTAATCCAGAAAAAAAAATTCTTTTACCTGACCTCAAAGCAGGATGCTCTCTTGCGGATTCTTGTCCACCCAAACTTTTTAAAAGTTTTATAANAAAACATCCTGAAGCAGTAGTTGTCTCTTACATTAATTGCTCAGCTGAAATTAAAGCAATGAGTGACATTATTTGTACTTCGAGTAATGCGAAAGCAGTAATTGATAGCATACCTGAGGATAAACAAATCATATTTGCTCCAGATAAAAATTTGGGTAATTATTTGATTAAAGAAACAAAAAGAGATATGATTTTGTGGGATGGAAGTTGCGTCGTTCATGAGGCATTTTCATTTGATAAAATTTTAGATTTATTTAAAAAATATCCAAAAGCTAAATTTATTGCCCATCCAGAGAGCAAGTCTTTGATTTTAGAGGTTGCAAATTATGTAGGGAGTACTTCAAAACTACTTGAATATGTTCAANATAGTGGAAATAAGGAGTTTATAGTCGCAACAGAAGCAGGAATTCTTCATGAGATGAATAAGCGCTGTCCTGACAAGCTTTTTATTCCAGCTCCTGTAGAGGACAGCTCTTGTGCGTGTAGCGAATGTTCATTTATGAAACTAAATACCTTAGAAAAGCTTTATTTATGTTTAAAGTATGAGAAGCCAGAGATTACTTTGACTGAGGAAATAATCTCAAAAGCTAAAGCACCGTTATTAAAAATGCTTTCAATTAGTTAGACAGCCCTTTATAAACTATTGAAATTGAAAACAACCAATCAATTTGAATCTAAATATTCAAAAGAAATTTATACTTTTTTGAAAAATGCATTAGATGANGACTTAGGTTGTNATGATCATACAAGCAAATCTTNTTTTAAAAACAAAACCAAAAATTCCTTTAAGCTAACAACTAAATCAAATTGTGTCATTTCTGGAATTAGACTCTCAGAAATTTTGATAAATGAGTTTAGGTCTAACTTATCTATGAAGAAGTTTTTTTATGACGGAGAACTAGTTAAAAAAGGANAAAAAGTTTTAGAAATAAAGGGNCCCACATATTCAATTCTTTCTATTGAAAGATTAATATTAAATATAATGCAAAGAATGAGTGGTATTTCAACACTTACTTCGAATTTGTCAAAATTAATCTCCCACACAAAATGTAAAATACTAGATACTAGAAAGACTACACCAGGTTTTAGGTATCCGGAAAAATGGGCTGTTTTAATTGGTGGGGGCGTTAACCACAGGATGGGTCTTTTTGATGCAATTTTGATTAAGGATAATCATATTGACTCCTGTGCATCAATTGAAAATGCTATAGTTAGCACAAAAAACTACCTCGATCAAAATAATTTAAAAGTTCCTATTTACATTGAAGTTAGAAACAGAGAAGAACTCGATGAGGTCATCAAGCATAATTGGATTGATAGGATAATTCTTGACAATATGAGTCCTATTGAAACAAAAAAATCAGTTTCATTAATTAATGGACGTTTTGTGATTGAATCAAGTGGAAATATAAATGAAAAAAATATAGTAGAATATGCTGAAACCGGTATAGATTTCGTATCTATGGGATTAATTACTCACTCAGCTTCAATTATAGATATGAGCGTAACTAAAGCATAGAAATGCCTTATTCTTAATATTCCCAAAATTATATATAATTACCTTATTATATAAGGTTTGTCAAATTCTTGACGGTCTGACCAGTTAGCTTTACCTCTAAAAACTTGAAACGAAATTGAAAATCTATAATTATTATCATATTTGCTTATTCCATTTGTATTAGACATATCCATCCCGTAAGCGATTTTTAAATTTCCTGGAAGATAAATTCCGATTTCACCTCCTGCAAGATATTGAGGATGATAATTTATTGAAAGGGATACATAGTTTTTAAAAATTATTTTTGTGCTGAATATGTATGAAATAGGAAATCCTTCGATAATTTGTGTTAAAAATTGATTTTTAAATAAAAAATCATCTAGATAAAAATTATATCCGAAAGAGGAGAAGTATTGGTTTGTACTTTTAAATAATACTTCATCTGATTCAGTTGAAACCTTATTTTCAATTATGTTAGGTGATGAAATTCCTAAAAACCAATTATCACCGTGAGTATAAAAACCAACTCCAACAAGTGGAATTATTTTAGATATATTTTCATTGAAGACAAATTCTGAGCGGTCTAGAATGTTTAAATTTTGGTAATCAGTTGAGAAAGAATTTATTCCAGCCTTTAAGCCTAATGAAAAAGATATATCTTGACTTGATTTAAAATTCAATGAAAAGTTTACATCCGTCTTTAAATTTTTTAATGCACCAAAAGTATCATTTAATATTGAAATCCCAACTGCCATATTTTTGTTATCAAAATTATTTTGCAAATCAACCACTTGAGTAGAAGGTGACCCCTCAAAGTCTGTCCATTGAGAAGTATAATAGCCCTTTAAAAACATGCCCTCTGTTACTCCGATGTATGCAGGATTATAAGATGAAGGGTTATTATAATAATCTGTTAACTTTAAATTTGACTGCGCATTCAAAAGAAAAGAAGAGTATGATATAAAAAATAAAAATCTTAAAGTATTCAAAACTAATTGTTTATTAAAGTTAAAACACCCTTTTTAACAATAGTTTCTTGTGATGATTGATCGATATAAGAGAAAATATAAAAATAAGAACCGGATGGTAGTAATGCATTACTCTTATTTATATTAGATTTTCCAAAAAAGAGTTTATTATCAATTCCATAACCATTTTCTTCATAAATAATTATACCATTTCTGTCAAATATTCTTAGTGAATTATTGGGATATTTATCTGCATTTCTTATGTAGAAAAAGTCATTTTTATCATTTCCGTTAGGTGAAATAGCATTATATATTTCTACCTCATAGAATATAAGATCTTTGTTACTACAATCTGTAGAATATCTTGTAAAGTCGTCTTTTGCCCATTCTTCCGGTATATTATTAATTTGAGTTTTACTTACATCTATACATTCTAAATTCAAATTCTGGGTTGTATTTAAATAATCTAATTGAATGTTACTAGTGACATTTAGATTTGATAATTGATTGTTGGATACATCTAAAAAATTTAAAAATTCATTATTCGTTAGCTCGATATTTCCAATCCTATTGTTGCTTAAATTAAGATTTGTAGGATTTAAACTTGAAATATCTATTGACTCAAAATCATTGTCCGAAATATCAATAATTTTTAATCTTGGATTATATGATAATTCTATTTCAGATAATAAATTACTATTTAAGTTTAGTTTTTCAAGAAGTCGATTTTCTGAAATATCAATTTCTTCAATTAAGTTTCTTGAAAAATTAGCTTCTTTAAGATTAGTGTTTTTGAATAGATCAATTGATTTAATTCGATTGTTTTCAAAATTCAAATTATCTAGAGATATAAAATCTTCTATACCAGTAGTCTCTATTATACCTCTGTCATTTAAATCAACAATTGTAATAGAAGATATATTGTTTGTTAAGACATAGTCATCCATTACATCATCTAATCCCATTTCGATAAGTGCTTCCTCAAAATTATCATCAGGAACGTATGTTCTATTTAATATATCACATGATAATGCATATGTTGTATTTGCATCCTTATACCAAAGCGCGAAGGTAATATCTAATTGTCCTTGATTAACTTTAACACACTCTAAGTCTGGGTTTGAAGTTAAATCAAATTCAACTAGTCCGAAATTTTTTGAAACATCAATTGCGGGAGCTAGCCCAGTGTTGGAAATATCTAACGTGGTTAAATCTAGATTATTTGTGACATCTAAATCATCTAATTTATTATTGGATACTCTAAATGAATTCAAATTTGTATTCAGATAAACATTGATTTTTGATAGTTTATTAAAGTTTAAGTTTAGAATTTCTAATAATTTATTTTTTGAAACATCGATAGAACTTATATCATTGTATGATAAGGATAGTCTTTTAAGATTTATATTTCTTTTAACATCAACTTCTGATATTTCATTTCTATCCAACCTAAGATTTGAAAGTTTAAGATTATTTTTAACATCAATTTTTGTTAATGAATTATTAATTAATGTGAGATATCCTAAACCAGTGTTATTTGAAACATCAATTTCGCTTAAATTGTTTTCATCTAGTTGCAACGTTGACAGCTCAATGTTTTTACTGACATCCAATTCAGTTAAATAATTATTGTCAATTTTCAAAGACTCAAGTTCAATGTTTTTAGTTAAATCAATAGATTTAAATTGATTTCCAGACAGGTTCAGGTTTCTTAAAACTTTATTTTTAGATAAATCAGCAAACGATAAATTATTATCACTTAAATCTAAATTCAAAAGATCTCTAAATCCCTCAATACCAGTTAAGTCACTTATATTTCTACTAATCAATCCTAAACCACCTACTTCATTTATGTTGCTTGTTAAAACATAATCATCTAAAATATCGTCAAATCCTAAATCAATTATAGCTTGTTCAAAGTTGTCGTCTGGAACATAAGTTCTATCTTGAACCATAGAAGGTTCGTTGAAGCTTACTAGTCCTCTGTAAAAAGTTAAAATTAAAATTAATAAAGTATGAGTAACTTGCAATTTTTTAAAAGATTGAAGATAATGAAACCAACGTTAGGTTTTGTTTTTATTAATTATCTTTACATATAACTGTTTAAATATTTCTTATATTTAATTAATGAAAAAAATATTTAATCCCACTTTTCTATTTGTCCTCTCGTTTTACGTATTTATGTTAATATGTTACCTTTTAAGACCTTCTAATTGGTAAAGTTCATTCTGTTTGATATCCCATATCAATCCAATCTGCCTTAATATTATTCTTAATATTTAATAGTTTATGATTTTTAAACCCAAGTTCGTTCATAAGGGTAAATGCTGGTCTAATATTTGGACAATTTTTAAAGGGGCAACACCCACAGTAGAGAACAATTTCTTCATCTTTGCTGTAGGCAGATACTAAAGTTCTTAATCTTTCAATATTTTCATTGTACCTACATTCCCCAATTCCAATTGAGTTTTTTATCACGACTCCTGGGCCAATACTTACAATCTTGGGAAGATCCTTACCACTTTCAATCTTATAGGAAAGTAGTTTAGGTTCTAATAATTGTGATGAACTCCAGGGTTCAAGAGTTTTATTATTTTGATTTTGCTCACAGGAGATTATAATTAATAACAAAATAGGGAAATAGTTTTTTTTCATTTCTTTATTTTTTTAGTGCGCTTAGTCTTTTTAATAGGGGAGGGTGTGAATAATGAACGAATACATAAAATGGATGAGGATGAAGATTTGAAAGATTATTAGCAGAAAGCTTCTTCAATGCTAGTGAAAGTTGTGTTCCATCGTAAGTGTCTTGGGCGAATTTATCGGCTTCATACTCGTTTTTTCTGCTAAAAATATTCATCATTACCCCAGTAATAAGGCCTATTGGACTGTAGAGAAGAGAGAAACCAATCAGTCCAAGGTGAAAGCTAGGTATTTTAGCTCCAAGCGCAAATGATATTTCACCTTCATTTAAACATAATTGAAAAAGAAAACACATTAGTCCAATCTGGACTAGTGATAATACAAGTCCCTTAAAAACGTGATTTTTTTTGTAATGTCCAACCTCATGAGCTAACACAGCTAATAATTCCTCATCAGTGTGATTTTCAATCAATGTATCATATAACGCAATTGTTTTTTTTGGACCTAAACCAGAAAAAAAGGCATTTGCTTTGGTAGATCTCTTAGACCCATCAATAATGAAAATATTTTTCAGAGAATAACCTATCATTTTGGAATAATCATTTATTTTTCTTCTGAGTTCACCATCACTAAGTGGTTCTAATTTGTTGAAAATTGGAACAATAAGTGATGCATAAAAGGCATTTGTAAAAATTAAAAATATAGATAAACCCAGCCACAAGTAAATCCAAAAATTTTTCTCAAAAATTATAAAAAATTGAATCGCGCAGAAAAGTAAAATCCCTCCAATTAGTACAGAAAGCAGCAAAGATTTAATTTGATCAACAAAAAAAAGTCTCTTTGTTGTCTTATTAAATCCAATTTTTTCTTCAACCACAAATGTTGAATAAAATTTGATAGGTAGACTAATTATGTAATTGAGTAAATAAAAAACTGAAAAAAATAATACAGATTGTGTAAATATTGATTCCGTGATTTTTGCAATACCGTCACTAACAGTTCCATATATTCCCGAAATAATCAATACTAAAGTTATTACGAGTGAAATGGAAGACGATAAAAACGAAATTTTCCCAGTTTCTAATTTATAATCTCTAGCTTTTTGATATTTTTCGCTTGGATAGAATTTTTTTAATTCTTCTGGAACATGATTTTTCCAATTTTTATCATTTATATACTCTAAAATTGATGAGAAAATAAAATTAAAAATGACCAAAAATAATATAACGATAAACCAAATGTTGCCAGACATATTTTAAATATGAGTTAAATTTACAATAAAATAAAATTTTGTATTAAATAGAATTAATTTTCAAGCATATATTTTATGAATTTTCGTTTATTTTTCAGTTGTCTTTTTGGAGTATTAGTATCTAATATGGTTGGTTATTTATCTAGTTTTGCAACAAGATCCTCAGTTAATACTTGGTATAAATATTTAAATAAACCATTTTTTAATCCTCCTGATTGGATTTTTATGCCAGTTTGGATTCTTCTTTATTTTCTTATGGGGATTGCCTTTGGAATTTTCTTCTCATATAGTTATAAAAAAAAAAACACAAAGTTTAGGAGTCATTGCCTTTTTTTTTCAACTTTTTTTTAATGGCATGTGGTCCTTTGCTTTTTTTGGATTAAAAAATATATTTCTTGGATTAGCTACGATATTAATTTTATTAGCTTCTATCATTTTTTGCATTAGTGAATTTAAAAAAGTGAATATATTTTCCTCTTATTTAATGATTCCATATTTATTTTGGGTGTGCTTTGCTTCAATTTTGAATATATCAATATTCATAATGAATTAAACAAATCATAAGTCTAGCCAATAAGAAAGTTTAAAAGAAATAGACCTTAGGCTTGGAATTAGAGAGTTTTCATATAAATAATTGTCGTTAAAAACAATGTATAGATCTGAAAGTGGAGCAAACCTCCATTGAAGTCTTGAATTAATTCCAAAATTTTTTGAAACATTTGAATACTGTAGATAATTCGTCCAAAAAAGGCTTTTGTTGAATGTTAAATTGAACTTTGAAGTAGCTAGTAATAGTCTTCCGTCTCCGTAAAATTCAGGAAGGGAAATTTTGTTAATTGAGAGGTTAAAACTTGATTGAAATACTGGCTCGAATCTGTAATTAAATTGAGTTCTGAGTGACATTCGTTTACCATTATAAAAATCACCATTATTAAATTCGAATCTATAACTTACTTTTTTTCTCTGATCATTTTTGTATCCAAATTCAAGATAAGAATAGTTATAATTTGAATTGGCAAGTAGGGGATTTACCGCAAAGGATCTTAAGGGATTAAAACTATCTTCAAGGTGAGTGTAGTCTTTTCTTAAACTAATATCGATGCCAGCCATAGAGTTAAAATCAAATTGTAATCCTAGTCGGTAATTTCTATCTGTAATCAATGATTCGTTTTCAGGTTTATCTATATATGCTAAGCTGGAGATTACATTTATAGAACGAATTTTTTTATTTTTAAACCAGAATCTTCTCTCATACCTAAAATAATTTTTAAATATCCCCTTCCTTCTAATAAAACCAAGGTCAGACTCAAATCCTTCGCCTAACCTTATTACTTTGGAATAAATTGAATTGTTTCTCGTATTATAGCTTAATGTAAATCCAGTTGAAAAAGGATTGGTTTTATTCAACCTGCTAAATGAGTTATGAAAGTAAAATTTTCCGTCCCAAACACCATCTTTTGAAAGTAAATTATAATCAACCCCAATCACCCTATTATAATCTAATTCGTTTTTAGCTGTATTTTGACGATTAATAAATAGTAAACTTAGGTTTGATCTGCTAAATAATTTTTGTTGAAATGCAATTACTGAATTTGTGTTCGCCTTTATATTATTTTTGGTGTCTTCATTTGTATACATATTTAAAACCCCAAGTCTTGTGTTCTTTGATATTTTTCCGCTAAGTCTTAACCCTGCACTTATTTTGTTTTCAATCGTGTTTCCATTTTCGTCTCTACCTACACCAATTCTTCTTGAAAAAAAAGTTCTTGAGTCTCTGCTATCACCAAAGCTTGAAAATAAATCACTATTTTGAATAAAAAATTGTCTTTTCTCCGGGAGATTAATTTCAAATCGAGTTATATTGATAATCTGGTCATCTACCTCAACTTGAGAAAAATCTGGATTGAACGTTAAATCTAGATTCATTCCATTTCCAATGGTGACTTTAGCATCACCACCAAAAGCAATATTATTATAATTAATATTTGAATTAAAATCATTAGTATGGATACCACTTATGTAAGGAATTACTGTTAATTGTGTTTTGGATTTTCCTAGCGGGATATCAAAAATAAGATTTCCAAAAAATGCTAAATCAAAAGCATTCTGATTTATTGGGACTTTATTCCACAAAGAAAATTCACCTGTGAATATATCAGCTCTAAAAACTTGAAATCTCCAATCCTTGGAACCATCAGGGAATTTTAAAGATTTTAATGGAATTTTAAATTCACATTGATAAAATCCATCACCGATATAGGTCTCAACTTCCCATTTGATGTCCCATGTCATATCTATATCATCTCCACCTTCTGAAATTAGAGCATCTTTTTTTAATCCAACTGGATTAGACTCGAACCAAAATGCATTGTTTCCATCCTTGTAGGTATCAAATAAAAGAATTACAGCGTCATTCCCTGGTACCGAACTATCTCTTTCAAGTGATGGGATACCATACTTATTAGAGCTATTAAATGCTTTAATAAGGGCGTATATATAAGTATCGTTGTGAACAACTTTCACTTCTGTTTTTTGTGAAGCTAATGAGTCGGAGGGAAAATTTTGCCAAAATTCTTTAGCAGCTAAGGGCTTATCCCAAAACTCTTCATCGTCTTTTCCATCTAATTCAATCGATTGATCTGTATAAGTACTATATAAATTTTTAAATTCTTGAGCATATACAACGACATTCAATAAAAATTGAGTTAGAAAAAAATAAAAGTAAAAAGGATTGTTTTTTAAAATCATTGATATCCAAATACTTATTTAAAGCGCGAGCGAAAAAAAATACAAAATAGTTAGAATGAATATAAAAGAGCAAAAAACATCAAAAAATTTAGTTGAATTTTTTTCTGCATGCCAAAATGCAATAATCATCAGTGGTAATTGAAAAGGTAGTCTAATTAAAGCATCGTTTTGAGTTATAGAAAGTGCTTTTTGAGCTACTTCTGACAAATAAAGATGGACGTTAGCCGGGAACACAAAAACCAAAAGATAAATTAATCCTATTCCAGCAAATTTTCTTGTTTTGTTAAATAACAATAAAAAACCAAATAATATTTCAAAAAATCCAGACAAATAAACAAAAAACTCATGAAAAGGAATGTAGGGTGGCATAATCGAGACAAAAAAAATCACATCTGTAAAATGTTTTATTCCGACAACTAAATAAAATAAGGAAAATGTGTATATGGTTACACTTTTAAAATACCCTAACATTAATTTAAATTAAAAAACCCTCCTAATGTGAGCTAGGAGGGAAGTCGATATTTATTTATCAGTACTAACAGTAGCGGCATTCATAACACCTGAAGCATCGAAAAAGTCTCCAATTTCATGAATTTGACCCGCGCCATTAAAGTTAAAGTAGTGGTATGCTCTTACTTTTATAGTTTCACCATTTACCATACTTTTAGCTGACCATGTGCCGTAAGTACGGACACTTCCATCTTTAACCCCTAATGAGTCTGTACCTGGTAACCAAACTCTAGCATCATAGGTGATGTCATCAAAGTTATCCATCCAAGCTTTGTTTCCAGAAATGAACCCATCATAATTAACTGGTTGAGATCCATAAAAAGGTGGATAGTGGGTTACACCCGGACATATAAGTGGTTTTTGGGCATCAGTGTCTTCTGTTTTAAATAATTCAAAAAACTTTTTTGCTGTGGCTAAATTTTTAGCATAAAGATCATCACTTTTATTATCTACTTTTTGGTTATTAACCTCACATGAAAAAGTAACTAATGCAATAAAAAAACTAAGGATTAAATATTTTAGGTTCATAATTTAAATTTTTATAACCTAAAATTAATGAAATATAATTTCACTATTTAAATTTTGAATGAATTTATTATAAAAATTATCCAACCAATAATTAGTGTTAAACCTCCAATTGGGGTTATAGGTCCAAGAAATGAAAAATTAATTTTTGTCATAGATTGTGTTGAAAGAAGAAAGATGCTAAATGAAAAAAGGACTATTCCAAAAGAAAAAATTAATAATAAATTATTTTTGCTTTGAATATTTGAATTTGATATGATTATCAATGCAAGACCGTGGTACATCATGTACTTCACACCAGTCTCAAATGATTTTAGTGATTCTTCGTTTAGAAAATCTTTAAGTTTATGAGCAGCAAATGCTCCTAGTACTACAGAAAGCAATATAAAAAAACCACCAATAATTTTTAGTTTATCCATACAATCAAAGTATTAAATTAATCAAAGAGTTATTTAAATTTAAGTGTTATTTGCAATTTTTAAAGAATTCATTATATGAAATAAAAAAATCAGAATTACAGTCCTTTGGATCTGATATAAATTCGTTGATATTAATTAGAAAATCATCGATGTAAAACTTGTAATCAGCTAGATTTTCTTTAAGATAATTAAGCTCCTTTTTTCTTTTTATATTTTCATCTTTTAAAACAGTCGGTGATTCCATTACATATTGGGCGAACGTCGATTCATATTTCCTTCTAGCTCTGTTCAACTCAATTCTTGCCATTTTGTTAACAATATCATTGTACTGATTTATTGTAATTTCATTTTGATTTTTTTGAATATACCTAACAAAATCACTAAAATTTATTGTTTCCCCATTGATTACTTCCCTATCATTTTTGTCTGATATTAAATACGATCCTAGGTTATAACCAAGATTGTCAATTACTCTGATAGAATAATTTTGAAAGAAAGTAAGAGCAAAAATTTTGAAGGATAAAATGAATTTAAACATTTATTTGGTACTGTCATTAAATATTGTGCAGCTATAATCAAGAAAATCTCTTATTGTAAAATCTTCTGATTTAATATAATTTAGATGTTTTTCATAATAAGGTTTCTCCTTTAAATATGCTAATTCGTCGTATTTTAATTTGTCTCCATTTATAGCTATTGTTATAACTGCTGAATTAGGTAGTGCTCTTCCAAAAGGGTTTTCACCACTATGCGCAGATGACTGATCTTCATCAGGATGAGGTTTGTAGCTTATATTCAGTACTAAAGTGTCTGAAGAAGGGAAGGAAAATTCTACAATTTCTACAAAACCAGTTGGATCTCTGTAATTTTCGTCGTCTTCATAGACAGTTGAACCCTCCTTGTGCATGAAATAAAAAATTTCACAAAATGGAGAAGTATTAAAGTTTTCAATTGCACCCCAAAAAAACTTATTACTCTTAAGGCGGATTATTCTTCTGATATTTGGACCAAAAATACTTTCTTTTTCTTCATCTAAAACCCAAAGAGTGTCATCATATAAGTCAAAAAATGTTTCACCCTTTTCACTTTTTTGACACGATGTAATAGAGAAAATTAGAAGGTATATGATAATAATTTTTTTCATGTAGCAAAAAAACAAAATCTTTAACAAACTTAAATTATCATACTATAAAAAAAAACTATTTTAACAACTGAAATATTGTATATAAATATTAATTTTGCAATATATAAATAATGGAACTTGAAAACAATAAATAGTAGAAGCAAATTAAGATTTATAGCTCACAATCCAACTGGTGAGTTATTCAAGTATTTGTTAACTTTTTTAAAAAACTTAAGAAGAAAAAGATAATTTTTTTTTAATGTATTTAAATTAGTTTTACGTTATTCCCATTTTAATTTATTAGAAACGGGAATAGTCAACTTCTTACAATTTTCAGACTATAAATAATACATCTTTTATTAACTCAATTTTATATATGTTACAGGTTATTACCACTATATATTCAAAAATCCATAGGAAAGTAATTGTTTAAGTTTTAAAAATTTAAATAAAAGTTAAAAAGTGTTAATTTCAAACAACTTCCATTTAGTGTTAACTCTCTTGTATGAATAAAGCCCCCTCCCAAAAAAAATTTTTTTGTATTTGGAATTGTATCTACTATAGTGCGCATCCAATATAACAAAGTCGTCACTTAGTTGAATAAAATTGTATCTATTTAAAATTGAATATTTATAATCTTCCTGAATGTTGTCTTCTCTAATTGTTTTGTATTTGTCTATTAACTGTCTTTTATTAATAATTTTTTCAGGTTCATTTAAGTCATGAAAAACAACTGGAAATGAAAAATAGTTTGCTAGCATTTCGTAATCTTTGTATTCAAAAGCCTTGCTATACTTTATCCATTGATTTACAATAGTATTCTCTAATTGACTTTTTTTATTTCCAATAAGTGATCTTATCCCTGCTCCAAAAGGAGTTTGATCCGCCATGTTACCTAAAACGTTTGGAAGTTTTTTGAGTAATAGTTTCTCAATATCACTTTCCTGTTGTGCGAAAGAAGTAAAGTGAATTATTAAAAGTAAAAAACATAATTTTTTCAAAATAATTTTTTTAACTAATATAGAATTTTAATCAATGCTTCATAATATTATCTTATGGATAATTAAAATATCCATATAAAAAGATAGATTATATATACTAAATTTTACTGAAATTTATATTGTGTTAAGAAAAATTATACCATTACTGTTAATCTTTAACTATTCATTCTCTCAAGAATGGTTAATATTAAGTATTATAAGTCGAAACAGTAAAGGAATCAAATACGAGATTGATAATGGCGAAAAAATTTCAAAAAAAACAACAAAAGATCCATCATTAGTAAAATTAATAGAGGATTTTAAGCAGAAGGGATATGATTTAAGCAACATAACACAAGTAAATCAAATTGACCTAAACGGAGTTTTTCCTTTATTCAACAACAATGCTAATTTTAATTTTCAAACAACAAATCTTAACTTGAATAACAATTTAAGAACTAACTTGTGGTTTAGAAAAGAAAGTAAAGAAGAATAAACATGAGAAAAAGAGATGTAACAATTTTAATTTCAGCTTTTTTAAGCTTTTTATTATCTGTCTACCTATGGTTTTCGGGTGAAAAAGAAATGGGACAATATGTTTCCATTTGGGTTCCCACCATCTTAATTTATGGAATTTATTTTAATACAATTCCAAGAAAATGACAGATATACAATTATTTATTGCGGGCTGTGTGTTATTTTCACCTGTACTAATAGTNCTTTATAGTACTTTCCAAGAGATTGTATCTGGCCACAGCAATAAAAGCATAGAAAAGCCGGTTTATAAATATTTATCTCAGATTGGATTTTCAATTTTGGTTATTTCTGCTTGTTTTCTACTTGGTATTGCAATTTTCTTTTAAAATATTATCAATATTTTTTATTTTTAGGTTATGTCACACGAAATTGATAAATACATCTTATTTCATAGCAAATATGGCGGGACGGGTAAAAAGTTTCAATTTAAATTTATTGATTACAAAAAAAATAATTTAAAACTTGAGGGCATATTTTCTGAGGATATGATTAACCCTGGCCCTGAAGGTTTCGTTCAAGGTGGTCAAATTACTTCTATGTTAGATGATGTGACAAGTCTTCTATTAATTTTTGAATCTAAAGGGGAAATATATCCCTCTTCAACAAATCTTCACACTATTTTTCATCGTCCAATTAGTATTGGAAAGTATTTATGTGAAGCCACTTTAATTAGTAAAGGCAAAAATATAGCTACAATTAGGGGGGAAATTTATAATCAAAACGATAAAATCGNTGCTACTTTGATTCATAATGCCTTTTTAATTTCGACTAAACTGAACTTAGATAACTAATTTCAATGTACAGCATTTCATGTAGTATCAAATTAAAAAATCAAAGTAAAGAGATTTGGAAAGTTATATCATCTCACGGGAATTTAAATTTTTTTCATCCATTTTGTAAAAAAAATAAAGTGATTGAAGGAGATAAAAACTTAATTAAAAAAGATATTTTGATTTATCTAAATGGTGTTGTTTTTGAAAGACATTTTTACAAATGGCAGGAGATGGTAGGATATGAGCTAATGATTGGAAAAAAAAATGGTAAAAAATCAAAAGTTGTATGGAAAATATCTNAAAAAAAAAAATTATTCTCTTTTGAGTATTGATGTATACCCCTACAAAACAGACAAGATAAATTCATTATTGTACCCATTTTTCTTCTTTTTTTATATAAAACCTAAATTAAAAAGCTACTTGAAAAGTGTTTTAAATGGGTTGAAGTTTTACTTATATAATAATCAAACAGTGGTAAATAACCAGTTTGGAAAACACAGTTGGTTTTCCTAAAATTTAAATCGCTCTATTTTTTGGTTTTTTATCAGGAATTCTTCCATAATTACCACCACCATCGTAATCTGTTATATCAGTTTCAATCCTCCCTGTATTGATTTCATTTTTTTCTTCATTACTATAAAAAATACCAATGATAAAAAGGAGAGCAACAAAAACACCGAATCCAAAAATTAATAAAAGACTCATTATTTATTGTTTTGTTTAATATACGCTCCCGCAGCAAGAATCGATGGTACCCATAAACCAACATACAAACCCTCGTCTTGCTGACCGCTAAACCATAGATAGATTGATAGTAAAAAGCTTAAAAATGCAGATGTTAGAATAAAATAATCCGATCTTTTCATTCTTTTTTATTTAATTAAATATAATAATTAATCAGGGATTTTTATTTTTTAAAAATTTTATTGAAGTGGAATTAAATTTTTCTGGATTTTCAATATTTACAACATGACCACAATTTTTNAAAATCTCTAAAATCGCATTAGGCTGAGTTTTAACGATTNTTTTAATTGAAGACAAAAACATNTAGTCGTTATTGCCCATTATATAAAGTGTTGGTATGTTAGTCTTTATATTTTTAAAAAATTTTAGTAGTGGTAGTACTTTTGGAGTTAGTTTGAACCACCTTTCTACCTCTCTTTGATTCATNCTTTTAGCTTCTTTTATAAAAAGTTTTCTAGACTCTCTATCAGTTTTAGATGGCATTACAATGAATGCGTATAGCTTGTAAAGCCACATATATGGAACTATAGATTTTGTTGCATAAGCAAAATACATCATTAATCTTGACATAAAGTTGAGTTCTAAGGTTGCACCTCCTAGTACCATTTTTAAAATTCGATTAGGTTCTTTTAATACCAATTGATTTATAATTACAGTCCCAAGTGAAATTCCAATAAAATGAGATTTTTTAATTTTTAAATTATCTAAAACCTCCAAAACGTCATTTAAAATTGATTCAAATGAAATTTTATCATTAGTTTTTTGAGTTAAACTTGATGTTGAATAACCATGTCCACTTAAGTCTACAAGTANTAAGTTAAATGCTTTTGAAAAAACTGGAATTTGCTTTTTCCAAATAGCGCTACTTCCCCCTGCACCATGAACAAATGTGACCCACTCTCTTTTTGAAGTATTATCGGAATATTCTTTATAATGAATCATCTAATCATAATGTTGNGCAAATATATATATCTAAATACTTTCAAATTAAAATTNAATTAAATAAATAATATTTGGANAGTCAATNGAAGAATTCANGCTTTTAAAAATAAATAAAGAACTGAGGTTTTAAGAATATGTTCTATATGAAGGGTAGAGGGGAGATATAACTTCAAAAATTGATGATTTTCTGTCGCAATATATTTCAAAACAGTCTGTTTGGGAAATAGTTAAAAACGTTCCCTTAATGTTTTTTTTACCATCAAGTTGAATATCACCATNCAATACAAATATGGAATGAACTTTTTCTTTTGAGGTTTGAATAAAAAATGATCCTTTTTTAAGATCATGGATGNTTATAATTATTCCTTCTGTATCCATTTTCATGGGTGATCCNTCACCTTTAATAATTGTGGTTGAGGAGCCATTATTTTTATTTTTTATTTTAAACTGAGAAACACTATAATCATCATATGAGGCACTAATTTTTAACGAATTTTCNAAATTGGGATCAAACCAAATTTGAAAAATTTCAGAATTTTTATCAAGTTCCTCCGCATGTGAAATACCATTTCCAGCTCGTATAATTTGGACGTCCCCTTTGGATAATGAAATCCATTTGTTCTGTTTTGAGTCAAAATGATTTATTTTTCCACGCAANACAAAACTNCAGATTTCAAATCCCTGATGTGGATGCANACCTATTGTGCTTTTTTTGCTTTTTGTCCAGGCATGAGCCCAATAAAAAAGGTTTGAATATGGTTTAAGTTTCCCTCTATCCTGGGGAAAACCAATTGGCTTGTTTTCCAGAATCTCCCCACCATTGAAGCTCCCCTTCGCCTGGTCAGAAATCTCAAAGGTTTTTAGAATCATATNGTAATTATAGTTTAATGTAATGATATATAATTAAAACCTTAAATGTTATTTCCTTCGTAAGAATAGTTTTTGCTAATATTACATGATTTTTATAAGTTTATGNTCGAACAATTTTTTCAATGTCCCTATTGTTGGCAAAATATATCTATGTTGATTGAGCCATTATCACAAACTACTAAGTATATTGAAGATTGTGAGATTTGTTGTAGACCGATAAATATTGAATATNNTTTTTCAGGTTTAGACCTTATAAATTTTAATGCTTTTTCAATTGAGGAAAATTTTTGATACAATGATTTTTTTATTTAGTATATAATGATTATATAATTTATGTTAGGCCTTCACGATATTCAATATTTTTACGAATTTCTTTTTTGGTTATTCATTTACTTATCCNTACGATTAGTATGGCACTTACCTAATGTCCGTTTTGCATACGGCATTGCTGTTGCAATATTTAACCTCGCAGCAATTGTAATGTACACTATTTCTTCTTTGGCAGGACAAATTGGCCCTCTAGACGCATTTGCTTTTGCTTTCCTTCATTCTATGGTGTCAGTTGTTATGTTAACTCTAATATACAGGGAAAACAAAATAGATAAGAAAAAAAGAGATTTAAAAGGGGAAAAATATTAAAGTAAAAATTATAAATATTTAATTTTAAATTTTAATTCTGCATTTTTTTCAAGGCGATTAATTAGGGCATTACCAAGAGCTGTAGAGGGTGTCAACACTCCATTTTGATTTGATAATTTGTCTAGGGCTAAGCATATAGAACTTTCAGCGAGCATTTTAGAGGTTGAGCCGTAACCTGGACATCCAATTCCACTTACTGATGCTATGGCTTTTAACTTGTTATCAAAAACATAAAATCTAAATTTAAAATAACCACTCTTCCTTCTTTTTTCAGATGGACCTTGTCCTGGTTTGGGGAGGAAAAGATTTAATAATGATTTAAATGCAGAATGTTTCATTTTAATTATTAGATAAACTGGAATTAGTCTAAAATATCCTAAAACTTTTCTTAAAATGCTTTTGCCAACTACTAAAGCCTCGTTGTAAATAAAAGTCTCTCCATATTTAAAGTCCATTAGATAATTACTTCTTCTCACAATCCTTGTGTTTATAGATGCCATAATAAACGGGCTAATCCATGTTTTAGATGTTTTGTCGTAGATTATTTTATTTAAATCTCTTTCATCCCTAGAAATATGATCTGCTCTTGGGTTAAGACTATGAGGATCATTAATGATTTTTCTGACACTTTTATTTTTTTTCGATTCTTCCAAGATATTGAGAAAACTATGTATAGTTCCTCCGCTTACTCCTCCCTTCATAGAAACTACTCTCATACTGATTTTACTTGCATACTTTCCTNTGTTTTCCTTCATCTTATTTTGTGCATAAAAAACCCCTAAATCTGAAGGTATGGAGTCAAATCCGCATGCATGTATAATCTTAACCTTATTTTTTAAAGCCTTAGTATGATATTTATCAATAATTTNTTTTATCCAATGAGTTTCACCAGTGATGTCGCAGTAATTAGTTTTGCTCTTAATGCAGGCCTCTACTAATAATGTTCCATACTTAGCATATGGGCCAACTGTTGAACAAATTGTTCTAGTCATTTTAGTCATTTCGAAAAGACTATTTTTATTATTAATGTCAGCAATTAAATATGGGATATCTTTTAAATCAAGTGAGGAAATTAATCTTTTTATTTTCAATTCATTTCGACCACCTAAAGCCCATTTCAAATTTGTTCTTTTATACTTTTTGAATATGTATTCACAAACTAATTTTCCTGTGTAACCCGTTGATCCCCATATGACAAGATCAAATTTTTTATTTCTTTGAACGATTTCACTCATTTGTTATAAATTAAATTTCTAATCATAAACAAAAATTCAGTGGTAATTTGAAGAATTAATAATAAACCTAGAAATAAAACAATAATTGAAAATAAAATAACAAGCTTTCTTGACAAATATCAATTTTTGATGTTAATAATACCTATTCCATCCATATATTCAATCTTTGTTCCAAATGGTTTTGAACGTTCAATTAAATCGGTAATTATTTTTTTACCCAGCGTTTTATCAGTAAGCATGGGTCTTCCCCTTACTGTTCTTTTTTTTCTAAATCCGAGGGTTATTGGATGAAGTTCAATTTTAAACAACCTTCCATTATTCCATTTTGGTATAGCTATAACAGACTCCCAAATCTCNCTTTCAGTTGGAAAACCTCTNGTGTCATTAGCGTATCTTTTTGCATTCCAATCATTGATTTGTGCATCAGCTCCCAAGTTATATCTTGCGTAATTTTCTTCAGGAACTCTTAAAAGAGTTTCATTTTGAAACATAAAATTTGCTAGACTGTAAAAAATAGGCTTCTCTTTATAAATTTCAATACCTCTTAATACGTGTGGTCCATGNCCAACAACCACATCCGCTCCAGCATCAATCATTTTTCTTGCAAATTCAGTTAAAAATTTTGCAGGTACTGATTTTATTTGATCTGATTCGTGAGCATGAATTGTTACAATTGTNTAATCTGCCATATGAACACTACTTCTAACAACNCTTTCAATTTCTTTTAAATCTTTTGGATTTGTTTTAGTTATTATTTCATTTTTCTCTCCGACTCTATAATTTCTTCCTGAAAAACTAATTTCGGTTAAAGAATTTCTATTTTTCTCATTAAATTTCTTTGGAATTAATTCTTCTTTCAATTTTTTTATGTTATCAAAATGTTCTTTTGTGACAATAAATTCTGTGCTGAATCTTAAAGGACTTAGTCCTGGTCTTGAATTAGTGTCCCCTCTTGAAGTCCCAGCTCTTGAATGATCTGGAAACGTGGATGCACAAGATATCAATGCGACTCTTCCTTTAAGAGTTTCTATAAATTTTGCTTCTCTAGCTTCCTCAAGGCTTTCTCCTGCGCCTGCATTTATAAGTCCATAGTCATTTAAATATTTTAATGTCAGTCTCATACCCTGAGTTCCATAATCACCGGTATGATTATTTGCTGTAGAAACCATATCAAATCCTGCCCATAAGAGTTCTTTGGCCATAGATGGTTTTGCCCTCATATAAGTGCCTCCACTTTTGTGCATGGGATAAGGTTCATAGTCATGTAAAAGCATTTCAAAATTTGTAAAAGCCACGTCTGCAGATCTAATAAGTTTGATCATTTCCAAAAANGGCACTTCATTATAAACACTTAATTTTCTTGTGATAATTGCATCCCCAGTTAGGGCCATAGTGAATATATCATTATTAGCTTGAGCATTTAATTTATAAATTGAACTTAAGCCTAAAAGAGAGAAAAANAATGATAACGTAAACTTTTTCATTACTTTAAGAAACAATAATCATTAAATTTATTAAAAGGATGNTTAAAATCGAAATTTGTTGCACATCAATTGATACAGCTTTAATGGCTCAAAAGTATGGAGCCNATAGAATAGAACTTTGCTCTGAATTGTTTTTGGGAGGTATTACCCCCTCGATTGGATTAATTGAATCATGCATAAAAGAACTTAAAATCCCAGTAAGAGTCCTTTTAAGACCAAGAGGAGGAAATTTTAACTATTCTAATAATGAATTTAAGGTAATAATTAATGATATAATTAGACTTAAAGACCTCGGTGTAGAGGGCTTGGTTCTTGGANTAACCGATGAAAAAGGATCAATTCCTNTAAATAAGTTGGAAAAAATATTAAATATAGTTGATGGAAAAATGAAATTAACCTTTCACAAAGCTTTCGATTATCTTAAAAAGCCAATTCAAGAATTAAAAACGCTAACTCATTTTGGGTTTGATACGATTTTGACTTCTGGAAGGAAAAAAACAGCTTATGAAGGAATAATTTACATTAATAAACTTAGAAAAGCCGCGAAAGAGGACATATTGATTATGCCCGGTGGAGGGATTAATTCAGAAAATTTCAATTCTTTTAAAGTTTATAAATACGAATGGATTCACCTTTCTGCTAAAAAACAGTTAAATTCTGATGATGAAAAGCATATTGAAATTCCATTCAAAAATCAGCCCATTTACAATATTGATATTGACAACTTAAAAAAAATAAATCATCAAAATAAAGATTAACTCCCTGCAAAAGGACTATTAAATAAACCAACTGCAAGTTCTGCCCATAAAAGAAAAAAAAGAATAATAAGAGTTGAAATTAAAATTATCTTTTTGTTAAAAGCACCAACATGATAAATTATTTTATTTAAAATAATCCCAAAAGACAATAAAATCACCCCCATTATTATAAAATCATTCAAAGACCATTTTACTTCATTCGAATATTGCATACCGACCAATGGAATTAAAAGCAACAAAAGCAATGAAATAAGTAAAATATACTTTCTAATTTTCATTTGTTTTTGATTATCGGAACTAAATATTCAAGAAAAAAAGCAACAAGACAGCAAAAACCTATTGTAAATAAATAACCTTCTTCATCAGATATTCCTAAATAATTATCACCAAGATGCGATGTGGATAATATTATTCCTGAGAATAATAAAAAATAGAAAAACAATTTATTAATAAAATTCATAAAAACTCAAACAAACCCTTTAATTACTATTTACTATAATTGAATACAGCTTTTTGCTTCACCAAAGGGTTTTTTAATTACCTCTTCCAGTTTTCCTAACTGAAAATGCTTTTCTTTTGGAATTGTTTGAAATATTTTTATTTATTTTTTTTTTTGAATTGCTTTGTAACTTACTATTACCAAAAAATTTGCTAGACATTAATTAATTTTTTAATAAAAATACGAATTAAATTTTTGAAATTGTACCATAAAAAAACATTAACATATTTTGTAAATTTGTAGACAAAGTGTGTTTATAAAATGAAAAATATTTATTTCTCAATTTTAATCTTCACTTTTTTCTACTCTCATTCTCAATTTGATGAAACAGAGGGTTTGCAAAGATGGGAAGTTCTTGGTTCAATGAATGATGATTCTGTGTTTCTGAAATTAGAAGGAAGTAATTTGTTTAAATTGTCATTTAAAAATTATAAATTATCTGATAATACGATAAAAAATATTGAGTTTAATTCAACCGATATAGATCTCAACAACCTATACAGTTTTTTGCTGAATTCTTTTGATTTAAATGAATCTAGGCAAAATTCATTTGAAATTGATAAATATGAATTTCAAGTTTTAAAAAATGGAGATTTTATTAGGGTAAGTATTAATTCAGTCATTTCTGGTGCTACCATTGGCTGGATGTCACTTTCAATTAGGGATTTAAATAATTTATTTGGTAAATATTAAAATGTTTGAACAATATTTTTTATCAATAGTTATTTCATCAATTGTAACTTATTTAATCTGGATTAGATCGAAAAAATGGCTTAGAAAAAAAATTAAATCTCAAATTCACTCTAACAGCGATAAAAAACTTTATTGGATATTTTTCTTTCTGACCTTAATTGCCCATTTTGCTCTTTTAGTTTCTCTTGTTTTCTTCATTGATTTACTCAATTTTGTTTTTAAATAGACAAAAGTCTTTTGAAACTAATTTATAATTTTT
This sequence comes from Flavobacteriales bacterium TMED96, assembly GCA_002171475.2. Taxonomy (GTDB): domain Bacteria; phylum Bacteroidota; class Bacteroidia; order Flavobacteriales; family Flavobacteriaceae; genus TMED96. The sequence goes on along the minus strand of NHEX02000039.1, from coordinate 6,606 downwards.
TAAATTTAATAATTATCTATAAATCAATTTATTATGAAAAAAACAATTTATTTATTTTTTTTATCATTCATAATTCTTTGTTGTGAAAGTCAATCAAATAATGACGTTTCAAATGAGGATATAATATTTGGTGAATGGTTAAGAAAAGGGAATTCGTGGACTGGAAATGGATTTATGGCAGGTGATAAAAAAGATTCTGACATAGTTAAAAAGTTCATGGATGCATATGAAAATATGGACCCAGATCTTATGGTTAAAATGACAGCTGATACTGTTAAGTTCCATCCAGCTGACATCGCAGGCACCTTCGATGTTGATATGACCAATACAAACTTTATTGTTGAAAGACAATCAGGTTGGGATTCTATATCTAGAAATTATGTTTATATAATGCCTTTGAAAATGGAAGATTCAAAAGACAGGGTTGTAACTACTGTTTTTTCAGAAACAAGATATAAAAAAGATGGTTCTACAGATTCTAATAATTTTTATGAAAGAATTTATTTAAATGAAAAGGATAAGGTAACAAGAGTAGTTCAATTTAGTAGACCAACGAAATAATCTTAATTTATAATTTTAAAGCTCCTTTTATAAGGAGCTTTTTTTACATTAAATTTCAAAGAGAAATGAAATTAAAATTTCAACTGCCACTAATTGAAAAAAAGAAAAGTAATCATATATTGTAAAATAAACGTTTATGAAAAGAAGAATAAATGCAATTTGGACAGGAGATGGGTCTAATGGAAAAGGCATTTTAAATGCACAGAGTGGAGCATTTAATGATATGCCTTATACCTTTAAAACAAGATTTGAAAATGATGGTGGTACTCTTGGAACGAATCCTGAAGAACTTATTGCAGCTGCTCTCGCTGGATGTTTCAATATGAAATTAAGTTTTGTACTTAATGAAGCGAATTTTAGTCCTGAAGAATTAAATACAGACGCTGTGCTAATCTTTGAGGATGGTAAAATTTTTTCAATCGAATTAAATTTAAAAGGAAAAGTATCTAATATAAGTGAAGATAAATTTATTGAGTTAGCTAACGAGGCTAAAAATAACTGCCCAATTTCCGGAGTTTTAAATTGTGAACTGTTGCTAAATGCATCCTTGGTTTAGTAAAATAAATTTAACAAAAAATTATGGCAAGAAAGTATTACAATTATTTTAACTGTTATTAAAATTCCTATCAAAGAAGAAATTCATATATAATAATAGTGACAATTATTCCTTTTATAAAAGAAATCCAAGCAACTTGGTAGGCATTTAAACCAATTTTTTTCATCATTTTATCTAATAAGTTTTTATGGTATTCAATCATAAAGAAAAGTATCTTGGTAAATTTAAAAAAAATGTCTTCTTGATTATAAGGTTTTGTTTACAAAATCAGTTCCTTCGTTTAAAGCATCTTTTATAACTTCCTTATAAACTTTAATCCATTCGTTAGAAGCATAGTCTTTACTCAATTCATTGTATTCTTTCATTGAGTTTTCTATGGATTCATACTCTTGATTGATATGTTTATTTATCAGCTCAATAAGGTCTTTAATAAAATCTTGTTTTCTTGAATTATAGTATTCTTTTGTGCTCATAAAATGAAAATAATTTTTAGTTAGATATAAATATAAATTTAGCCCTAGTGTAAATATTTTATAAACTTACTTTGATTTAATGTTTTTCTATTAAAAATTTTGTTAAACAATTATATCAAACCACATTTTTTAATTTTAAAATATGTAGTTACTCTGAGGCTAATTATAAACTCTATATACTTTTCTATATATATGGGTTTTATTATCAAATGTCCAGACATTATTTCCTAAATCAGATTCCCACATTTTGTCCCATAAACTTTTGTATTCATCATTAACATTATGAGTCATTTCATAGTGTTTGTCACTAGTGTAAGAACTAATCTGAAAATATCTAAGAGTTTTGTTTTCATCTTCTTTTTTTACTTTGTAAAGTTTGTAAAAACTTTTACCATAGCCAGCATTTTCTAAAATCTTATTTACTTGAGAATTAAACTTCAAAAACTCAGATTCCAATTTTTCAGGGATATCAAAAAAGTGAACGCTCAACCTTTCTTGATTTTGAGGATATAATTTTGCTAATGATAATAATAACGCAATAAAAACAATTTTTTTCATTTCATTATGATTTATAGTAAGTTGACTAATATAAAAAATATCTTTCACTTGGGAAATATCTCCTCTGAGGAACCTAAGCTTTAAATTTAATTTATCTAAAAAAATCATCTCTAGAAATCTCAAATCCAATAACTCTTTTTGAGCCAGCAGAAAAATAAAAATCTAAGTATGCTTTAGATCCAACTACTATAGGTATTCTTTCTGGCGATTCATAGAAAAGTTTTAGGTTATGATATTGATATATAAAGTGACCTATTGGCAGGTTTTGAATTAAATACTTTTCAAAAGCCCTTAAGTACAAGTGAGTAATATAGTGTCCACCACCGTCTCTAAGAGTTACAATAATGTCATCTTCAAGTGAATTTGATACAAGTAAAGAGGCTTCAGCAAGTAAGTTGAATTGTTCATTTGGATATTTATTTTTAAAAATTTTTTCACCAGTTAATGGTCTTTGTGCTACTGAAAAAAAAATTGAAAAAAATAATATAAGTGTTATAAAATTATTCAATTTTAAAAACATATCTTAAATTACTTAATCTTTTATTTATAAATTAAATACTATTAATAAATCATACTTATTTAATAGTAAACAAAACTAATTATTTGTGATTGAGTAGTTTCAATCTAAAACTTTTATAATAAATGTTTAACTAATTATAAAAATCTGTCACTTGGAGAATATCCCCTCTGTGGAATGGGAGTTGTTTTTAAGGTAACTAAACTTGTTCATTCATCTTACTGCATATTTTAGAATTTTATTCAAAGAAATATATTCTAGGGTCTTTTCGTGTGTTGCTTCCAAAATCAATTTAGGAGCTTTTCCAGCTTTTTCTGCCTCAATCCATCTTTTAACGCACAGGCACCATTTATCACCTTCTTTTAAACCAGAAAAATGATAAAAAGAAACTGGAGTAATCAAATCATTTCCTTTTGATGCTGAAAACTCTAAAAATTCATTGGTCACTACTGCACAAACTGTGTGCGTACCTGTATCATTGAAATTAGTTCTACATAATCCATCCCTAAAATACCCTGTCATAGGTTTTAAACAACAAACTTGTAAACGTTCACCTAATACATTTTTATCTACCATAAATTAAAGTTAAGTAATTCCTGTCACTTGGATTTAGAGTAGGGTAGTGGTTTCGGGGAGAGTTATTAATTCCTATCTAATTTTTATTAGTACAATACATTTTGACAATTCTTTTATTTTATTTCGCTGTAAATTTTTTCTTCAAATTTTTTATAAAGACTGAAAGAAGTTTCATCGTTAAAAGGTAGAAATTGACTAAAATAAATAATCGCTAATTCATTTTCAGGATCGAAAGTATAATATGAATTAAAAATTCCAGCCCAATATCCAGTGTTTTGTGGTCTAATTTTTTCATTGGGATTTGTTTCAATGGCCCAGCCTAAGGAAAAATTATCGGTATTATCCAAGAATGTGATTTTATCATTATTATTAGAAATAGCTGCTGAAGAAACAGAATCCCATTTAATAGTGTACTTTTTAAGTTGTTTTTCCATCATCAATTTAACACTACTTTCTTTTAAAATTTGATAGTTATTTAAAGTACCGTTATTTAGTAAACATAGAAGAAATTTTGCATAGTCTTTGGCCGAGCTTTTTAGTCCGCCACCACCATAAAAATCTGAGGTAAATTTAGGGGTACGTCTTTTATAGTTCTCTTTTATTTTTCCTGTGATTGAATCTCTAATCCCTACAGATGCCTTTCTTTTTGACATTTGATCTGTTAAATTGAATCTTGTAGAGTTCATTTCTAAGGGGTTGAAGATATTTTCTATAAAATATGACTCAAGGTTTTGGCCAGAAATTTTTTCAATTATTCTACCTGCGATGCCAAGGTTTCTCCCATAAAGCCATCTTTCGCCAGCTTCAAAAACCCTTCTTGGCTGAACGCTGAACTTCCAATCATATTCATCTTCTTTTATTTGGTCTTTTTTAGGCCAATAATCGATTCTTGTATCATTTTGAATGTCATTCGCTATTAATTGGTTTGTAAACCAATATCCAATACCTGAGGTATGAGACAACAAATTCCTTATTGTTATGGCTTTAACCGGTTCTTTAAAATTAGTTTCTGTGATTATTTTCAAATCTCGTATTTCAGGAATGTATTTTGACACTGAATCATCAAGACTTATTTTCCCGCTTTCTACTAATTGTAAAATTGCCACAGAGGTTATTGCCTTTGTCATTGAAGCGATATCAAAAACGGTATTTTCATCTGCTTTTTTTGTGTCGTCATCCCACTTTTCGTTACCAAAAGAATAAAACTTCATAGTTCCATTTTTTAAAACTTTTCCCATTACAGCGGCTGGGACATCTGTTTTATCAAATTCTTTTTGCATATCAATGTCATCAGCACAAGATATAATTGATAAGATTATTAAGAGGAAATAATATTTCATATAGATTGATTTGTGGTTACATCTAATTTAAAAAATATCTATCACTTGGAGAATATCTCCTCTGTGGAATGGGGTTGTTATAAAGTAGAGTAGTGGGTTTGGTGAGAGTAGACAAGATAAAAAACTAATTGCCAAAAATTAATTATTTGATATTAAAAAACCCTCCTGAAAGGAGGGTTGATTATGAGATTAGTAATATTTAATTTATGAGATTTCCTGTTTCTAAATAAAAACCTGTAGGATCATAATAAAACTGCATTTGTACGATTTTACCTTTTTCCCATTTCCAGTCTAAATGAGCAACATTCGAATATCTAATACCTGTTTTATTACCAGTTCCAACCCAAGTAAACCAGCTATTCGTCCAAGTATCGCCGTTTTTAAAATAGTTTGTATGTTGATATCTGTCCTCGATCTTAATATTATTGAAAATTGTATGATGAGAAACAAAAAGTGGTCTCATAGTTTTATAATCCATTTTTGTGTTATTAAGATAAACAACAGCTTCAGGACTTATCATCTGATCCCAAAAATCAAAATTAGCAGATTCATACGCATCGTGCATTTTCCCTATATTTTTTGATAGATCATCCTCTTGTGACATCAATCCAGCAGACTTCTGTGATAGCATTACTGTTGATGACGAAAGAAATATTAATAGTAAAATTTTTTTCATTTTAAATTAGTTTATGGTTAATATAACTTAATATACAAATTATCTGTCACTTCGAGAATATCACCTTTGTGGAATAGTGTCAATAATTAAGTAAATTTGATAAACTCAATCAAATGTTATCAAAATGAAAAGATTAATTATAATTCTATAACTAGTTATTTTTTCTTGCTCTAAGTCTGATGATTCAGAATCTAATTATGAATCGGATGTTGTAAGCAGAGTTACATTGGAATTTTTAAGAGGCTCTGATCGAAATTATGAGACCATAACTTGGAATAATGGTGAATTCCCACCAACTATTAATTTAATCGAAAATGATGTTTTCAAACTTCGCCTTGAATTTTATAGCGCTACTGATCTTGACATTACTGACAGACTGGACGAATATTTTGTTTTTTTTGAATCATCTGGATTTTCTGATCTATCAATTGAGTCCTCTTTTGACGATTTTTTTGATTCAAACGATATTGGAATTAATTTAATTACACAATGGAATACTGGTAGTCTTGAGTCAGGAAATGTAAAAATTTCTGTTATTTATCTTCCGACTTCAAAAACAGGTACAACTAGATCCTCACTGGGTGGCGAAACACTTTTTGAGTTAACATATCCAACAGTAGTCAATTAAATCTTTAAAATCGTCTGTAGAAAGGTAGTTGTTTTAAGGAGTAGGACAAGTACCCCAAACAGGTTTGTTAGCTTCTGTTAAAGCAGAATCAGTTGAAAAAAAGTTTGGTTCAGAAGTAATATTCGTGACGCACCATTTTGTAGATCCTGATTGAACAATGTCGCACTTTCTATTATTTACTACCAATAAAGTGTTTATTTATAGGCTTTTTGGAAGTATTGTGAGGTACTATGAAGTACTTTGAAATACATCACTACTTACCTATGCAGAAAGTAATTAGTACTGATAATCAAATACTTACATCGATTTGTACATTATTTGTACATTTTGATTGCAACATTACCCAAAAACGTACTGGATCAGAAGTTACTAAAATATCCGACAATAATTAGGGGGTATTGAATTCATACCCCTATTGAATTCATAGTAAACCCATCTTGTACACACCCATTTTACCAATTATGTTAAAGACAAGAAATATTTATGCCATCAAAAACTAATCTATTTTTTAGAAGCGAGTATTACAATTTTCCCAGTCATATTTTTATGTTTGGAACACTGATAATAATAAGTCCCCTCTTTTTCTGGTTTCCAAGTTATTTTTCCACTTGAAGTACCATTATTGGGGATATTTTGAACTTGATTCTTCTTACCTACGCCAGGAACTAGTTTTAAATAAAATGGATGTCCTTGGGCGTCTATAAAAAAATTTATTTCAGAG
>NHEX02000038.1 GCA_002171475.2 Flavobacteriales bacterium TMED96 | reverse complement strand
GATGCATCGCCATCGTTTACACTGAGCAAGACAATTGCAAATATCATTGATGAGGGTGATGGATATAATGGAACAGACGATGTAGTTGAATACCTCATCACAGTCACCAACACAGGTAATGTGACACTCACACTCGACAATTTAGTTGATGTTCTAACAGATGGTGCCAACAACAACTTGACACTCACAACTGCACCTGCCTTTACTGCTGGCACAACCCTTGGCGTGGGTGAGACCTTAAACTTTACAGCAGATTATCTCATTACAGTTGCTGCTGCAGACACCAAACTGATTCGCAATACAGTTAGTGTAACAGCTTCTGACCCATCATCGACATCGATTACACTCTCTGATGCAGTTGATGTTATTACAGGTGCAGAGGCATCGATGAAAGTTGTGAAGACTTGGGAATTATCCTCTGATCTTGACAGTGATGGTATTGTTGATGATGGCGACACCATACGCTTTATCGTGCGTGTGAAAAACACAGGGAATGTTGAAGTCACTGGCATTACACTTGAAGACACCTTTAGTGATGGAGCTGGAAACTTAGTATCGTTTGATAGTGGAACAATCACTGACCCAAGACCACTCAACTTTACAGATGCTGACCAGTCATCTAACGAAGGGGTATTGTTGGTGGGTGAAACAGCCACTTATGAGGCGCTCTACACAGTAACAACACCTGTCTATAACAGTGGATTGGTTTCAAATACAGTTACAGCAATTGGATATGCACAGGGTGTTGAAATCACAGACGTTTCTGATGATGGAGATGATTTGGATGGCAATACAGAAAACGATCCAACACGCATCACGATGGGATCAAACCCAGACGTTTTAGTCACAAAAACACAAGTGGTAACAGATAATGATGGTACACTGGGCGTGGGTGATATTGTAACCTATACAATTTCAATCAGCAACCAAGGGAATGTGCCATTAAGTTGGTCAGCGAGTGATATTATAGATGTGATGACAGATGGTGATGGCAACACATTGAGCCTCACTACAGGGCCAGTGTGGGATTATAGCAACAAGGGCTCATCGATGGGAACCATCATCGATGGTGAGACAGCCTTCTACACTGCAACTTATGTCATCGAGCAATCGACAGTCGATCAGGGCAGCATACAAAACAGTGTTACAGTGAATGTAGCAACCCCTGACGGAACAATAATCGAAGCAACTGCTGACGGCGACAATGACGACACCACTGATGCTGATGGAGATGGCGATGCTGAAAATGACCCATTAGTCCTTGTCATTCCACATCAACCATCAATAGAAATCACAAAGGCTTCTGTTGAGGACAATGATGGTGATGGTACGATGGATGTTGGCGACACGATCGATTACACGATCACTGTTACCAATAAAGGAAATGTAACCTTGAGCAACATTGAGATCACAGATATGTTGACAGATGGTCTAGGCAACTCAACAGATGAGTCAGCAAATGTATTGTTATCGATGATCAATGGCAGTTCAACAACGATTGCTCCAGCTGCTGTAGTCCTATCGCCAGCTGATGTTGCAACCTACACCTTGCGCTATACGATAGATCAAGACGACATGAACAGTGGTCGTTTATCGAATATGGCAAGTGTGAGTGCAGATTGCCCAGATGGCACAGCATGTGCAGACGATCAAATCGACATAGCAGTAGAGAACGAGTTGGATCAAGCACCAGCCATGACACTGACCAAAGCAGCGACCTTAAATGATGGCCCTGATGGCAGTCTAGATATAGGCGATACGATTACCTACACTCTCACACTGACCAACACAGGGAATGTTGTACTCACAGATGTTGTGATGAATGACTTGATTGAAGACCTATTAAACCAGTCATTAACACTACAAACTCTCCCAAGCTATGTGAGTTCTGACAACAGCACCACTACCTACCCAGGCACACCAACAATTGCAGTGGGCGAAACAGTCATTTACGAAGCAGTATTTGCAATCAATCAGCAAGCAATCAATGCAGGTGGGGTAACCAATACAGCTTCAGCAACAGCAGTGTCGCCAAAGGGTGAATCGATAGCTGTGACGAGCAACGAAGTTGAGACAACAATTGCTTCGGCACCAGCGATAGAAGTCATCAAAACAGCAACCATCAATGACAATGGCGATGCAGACTTTGGTGTGGGAGATGTTGTTCAATATACCATTGAGGTGAAAAACACTGGAAATGTCACACTTGAGATTACTGTTGAAGATGTGTTAAAAGACAACAAAGGGGTTGAAATACCATTGACTTCTGGCACTGACAAACTTTCAATTCCAAGCTCAATTGATCCTGGAACGAGTGAAACATATACTGTTTATCAACTGATCAATCAAGCAATTGTTGATGCAGGTGGACTGACCAATACTGCAAAAGCGACAGGGACTGCTCCAGATGGTGGTACAGTCAGTGATATTTCAGATGATGGAGACACAGGACCAACAGATACAGGCGATGATCCAACAATAACACCAATCACAATCAACCCTGACATTGAAGTCACCAAAACTGCGACAATCGTTGGGGATGAAGACGGCTTTGTTGGCGAAACAGACTTGATTGACTATACCATCCAGGTGACCAACACAGGTAACGTGACACTCTACAATGTAGACCTAACAGACACCCTGACTGATGGCAACGGCAACAGCTTATCGATTGATACCAGCGCATGGGTTGTTCGTGATATCGCACCTGGTGAAACAGAAATTTATGAAGCCTACTATATCATCGAGCAAAGCGCAGCTGAAAGTGGCAGCGTGAGCAACACTGTGACTGCCACAGCTACTGATCCTGATGGAATCCAAATCACTGTCGATAGTGATGACCCAAGTACCCCTGCACCAAACGATCCGACAGTGACTGAAATGGATCAAATCCCGAGTATGGAGGTCATCAAAACAGCTGCTGTGATCGATAATGATAGCGATGGTAAAAATGGAATTGGAGACACAATTACATACACCATAACTATTGAAAACACTGGCAATACCAACCTGTCAGACCTAACGTTAGTTGATACATTAACTGACTTCAATGGAGATCTCTTACCACTAGATGCACCTCCAGTATTTGTGAACTCGAATTTGATAGGTCATAGTCCAACAAGCTTACGCACAGGCGAGAAGTTTACATACACTGCGAGCTTTACCATCAACCAACAGGCAGTCAACGCAGGGGGTACATCCAACACAGTAAGGGTGGTGGCAAGTAGCCCTGGAAAAACAAATGATGTGTTTGATATTTCTGATGATGGATTACCTACAGATGCTGACGCAGATGGTGACCCAACCAATGACCCAACGACTGTCACTACTGATCCAAATCCATCGTTGGAGCTCATCAAAANAGCTACAGTGAATGACAATGGAGATGNCCTTACAGGGGCAGGGGATATCATACGCTATACNCTAGAAGTTGAAAACACTGGAGATATTGTGCTCAACAATGTGTATATCCAAGATGAAACATTAACAGATGGAAATGGCACCCTGTTGGCGCTCTCTTCCGGACCAGACTANTGGCAGCCACAAACGATTGAAATTGGTGAAACATTTGTCTTCACTGCCCTGTATGTCATCACACAGGATGCAGCAGAAACTGGTTCACTGATCAACACAGCGACAGCAGTTGGAAGTAGCCCAGGAAACTTCAATGATGTGTCTGATATTTCGGATGATGGCATGCCTACTGACGAAGATGGCGATGGCGATCCTTTCAACGATCCTACCATTGTTCAAACAGATGCCGCACCTGTTTCTTCNATTGANGTAACNAAAGAATANAGTGTTGTTGATAATGATNGTGATAATACCAACAGCTTGGGCGATACCATTAACTATGTGATCACAGTTGTAAACACTGGAAACACAGACCTACGTGATGTTGTCTTGGATGATGTCATTAGCGACCTCAATGGCGATCCACTTACACTGAACTCTCAACCTATTTTTAACAATGCGAGTCTCGGTTCAAATGAGGGTATCCTGCGACAGGGTGAATCAGCAATCTATAATGCTAGCTATATCATCACGCAACAAGCAATCGACGCTGGGGGTGTATCAAACACAGTAACTGTTGTTGCTAGCAGCCCAGGCAAAACAAATGATATATTCGACATCAGCGACGATGGTGATGATACTGATGGAAATANAGTAAACGATCCTACAATTACGAGGATAACAACGACCCCTCCACCATCCTCATCCATCACACTGACCAAAGCAGCCAGTATAAACGACACCAATGGCGATGGCAGCATTGGTCTTGGCGATACGATTACCTATACCCTTGTGGCAACCAACACAGGAAACGACGCATTGAGCAGTGTAANCATTACAGATGTATTNTCTGANNTNNCTGGAAANNCNTTNNCGCTCACAACATTGCCAACCTTTATCAGNGCNANTCTNGGATCACNANAAGGCAGCTTACAANTCGGCGAACNAGCAACCTATCGTGCNACGTTTNTNGTAAACANTCAGGCGATGAATGCTGGCGGTGTATCCAACACAGCGACAGTAACAGCGCAAGGCACAAATGGAGGTACGATTTCAGACACCAGTGATGACCCAAGCACGAGCACACCAAACGATGCAACAATTACAGTACTCACGACAGTAACACCACAGTCCTCTATAGAAGTCACTAAGACAGCTACAATTGTTGACAATGGAAATGGCACAACAGGCCTTGGAGATACAATAACATTCCTAATAACAGTCGAAAACACTGGAAGCACTGCCTTGAACGGAATTGTTGTCAACGATACCTTCAGCGACTTGAGTGGAAATGCCTTAGCATTAACCACAGAACCATTGTTTGTCAGCGCAAATCTTGGCTCTGTTGAAGGGACCTTATTGTCTGGCGAAACAGCATTCTATACAGCAACCTTCATCGTCAATGCACAAGCCGATAATGCAGGTGGGGTATCAAATACGGCGTCAGCCACAGCAACAACACCTTCAGGCAACACGATTACTGATGTATCAGACGATGGCGACGACACAGATGGAAACACGACCAACGACCCAACAGTTGTTACATTCTTCCAAAACCCTGTTGATGGAGACTTTGAAGTCTACAACGGAATGTCGCCAGGAAGTGATGGATTCAATGATTACTTCAAAATCGCAGGTATTGAAAAGTATCCAAACAATACAGTGAAGATATTCAACCGATGGGGTGTAGTTGTTTATGAAGCAAAAGGATATGGTATTGGCGACAANCTCTTTATGGGAATATCTGAGGGACGAATTACCATCACCAAGAATCAAAAACTTCCGGAGGGCACGTACTTCTATGTAATTGAATTTGAAGGAGATAACCCTGGAAGAGAAAGATATACTGGCTACTTATATATAAATCGAGATTGATGAACAGGAAATCAAACATATCGACCTTTCCAATAGCCAAGTGTTTAGGGCTATGGCTTTTGATTTTCCTTTTGGGGGTATCCAAACATGCCAATGCACAGCAAGATCCACAGTACACCATGCACATGTACAATACACAAGTTGTGAACCCAGCATATATCGGATCGATCGAAACAGTCAATTTTGGCTTTTTGACACGTACCCAATGGGTCGATTTTGAAGGATCTCCTCAAACGGGAAGTTTTACCATCAGTTCGCCTGTTGGTCGTCGAAACAAAACCGCACTGGGTCTTTCCATCGTGAGTGATGTGATTGGACCATCGAAAGAGCAAGGGCTCACAGCAGATTATGGATACACATTTTTTAACGATTATGGATCCAAGATTACACTTGGATTAAAAGCAGGGATAAGCAATCTACAAGTTGATTACTCACTTCTCAACCTTGCCAACNCAAGCGACGATCAATTTTCTGAAAATACATCATTGTTGTCCCCACAAATTGGGGCAGGAATTTATTACAACAACGATAGGTTTTATGCAGGGCTTTCGGTACCAAATTTCCTTAAAACCAACACCTATGAAGTAAGTGGAACTACCTATGCTTCGTCCGAGGCCAAAAAGAGGATGCACTACTTTTTAATTGCAGGNTATGTATTTGANATCAGTGATTCGGTCAAACTCAAACCNGCTNGTATGCTCAAGGTTGTGCGTGGATCACCANTTCAATTGGATGTATCAGCCAATGTNTANTTCAANGAAAAAATTACATTNGGNGCTGCCTATCGACTCGATGCTGCCATTAGTGCCATTGCAGGCTTCTCCCTTTCTGACAGAGCCTTTGTTGGCTTTGCCTACGANTATCAGACCACAGCNATTCAAAAGTTTAGCTCAGGGTCATACGAGATGATTTTAAGATTTACGATCCCTCGCAAAGGAGAACGTATACTAACGCCTAGATTTTTCTAAATGAAACAGCTCACTTCATTACGTTCTTTCNCTAGCCANNATAAAAGTACTTGGTTGGGATTGATATTTAGCCTGTTTTGTATGGGTCTTTTTGCTCAAAACGACTCGATCCCAGGCGAGCCTTACANTGTTTTCGATGCAGATCGTGACTATAACGACTATCGATACAACCGCGCACAATCTGCCTTTTTACAATTGGTTCGTGNTGATGCTGATTTTAACGATAAAAAAGTAATCCAATCCTTGGCTGACACCTACTTCTTCAACAGTCAATACAACCAATCCTACACCTGGTATCGAAAATTGATTTCTNTCTACCCAGACGATGTCCAATCNATTTATTATCTACGCGCATCCATCAGTGCAAGGAGTAGCGAAAACTACAGCATTGCAGATCGATATATGCAACAGTACTTTGTGATGGAAAAAGGAACAGTCATTGAAGACCTATACATCGATGACCTNAACTACCTTGATAGTATCGCTGATCTTCGCCCAAAGTATATCGTTGAAACAACCAAAATCAACACCGAACAATCTGATTTTAGCTCTGCATTTTTTGGCCCAGACAAACTCGTTTTTTCATCCACTTATCAAGCCAGTGGTCAACGTGATTACNANTGGACTGGCGAGCCATTTTTAGACCTCTACATTGCTGANATAGGCGAAGAAGGCCAACTGGAAAATACCGAACAAATTGAGGGNGACNTCAACACTGCTTTTCATGAGTCATCAGCTGTTTTTACCAAAGATTTAGATCGAGTTTATTTTACNAGAAACAACTACAAAAACGGNAAAAAAAGAGCAGATCGCAAAAACACTGTTCGTTTAAAATTACTGACTGCCACTGTCGATGACGATGGCAATTGGAGTGATGTGGAGGAATTNCCCTTCAACAATGACAATTACTCTGTCGCACATCCAGCTCTGAGTTTGGATGGAAAAAAACTATACTTTGCTTCAGACATGCCTGGCACCACTGGAGAATCAGATCTTTGGTATGTGGACATTTACAAAGATGGTTCATATGGTGATCCCATCAATTTGGGTCAAAAAGTAAACACAGAAGGGCGAGAATCATTCCCTTATATTGCTGAGGATGGGGCCTTGTATTTCACNTCCGATGCNNTGGTTGGCTTTGGTGGTTTCGATCTGTTTAAAGCCGANTTGACCAACTCTGGTATTGCCCGAGCACCTGAAAATATGGGNCTGCCAATCAATTCGGCAGGCGATGACTTTGGATTCTTGTTGCAAACAGATACCAACACAGGGTATATTTCNTCCAANCGNGATGGAAACAGAGGAAGTGCCTCNGATCAAATTTATTATTTCAAGCCGAGCAAGTGTGTGGTNGAAATCNNAGGGATTGTTACAGATACAAACACAGGCAACTTGATGCCGGGTGCAACTGTCAAACTTCTCGACATGGGCATGAATGTTATCGCAGAGCAAATCGTACAGCAAGATGCTCGTTATTCTTTCCCAGAGCAAGTGGAGTGTGGACAAGCATACTACTTGATTACAGAAAACGGTTTGGCATATTCCATTGCCGAAACAACTTTTATTGCTCCGACGACCTCACAAACTGTCAGTGTTGACATGGCAATTGAAACCTTTTCGCAAGACTGCCCTCCCTATGACTTGGGTTGTTTGTTAGGGCTCAATCCAATCTATTTTGATTTGAACAAATATTATATTCGTCCAGATGCTGAAATTGAGTTGACCAAGGTTTATAATGCGATGATTCGATTCCCAGAAATGATTATTCGCATCGAATCACATACCGACTCACGAAGCCCGCAGTCCTATAACTTACGTCTTTCTCAAAATCGCGCCACATCAACTAGAAACTGGCTGATTCAGCGTGGAATTGCCCCTTCACGCTTGACTGCAGTGGGCTATGGCGAAAGTCAGCTCATCAATCGTTGTGCCGATGGGGTTCCCTGTTCAGAAGCAGAGCATCAGCTCAATCGCCGATCGATGTTTTTAATAGAGAACTATAGTATGCTGCCGATGAGTGCGATATCCACATCTAATCGCCCTGCACAGCCCTCGCCCCAAGTGGCTAGACCTGCAGTAAACACAGCAACGACAACGACGCCTGTATCTCCCCCAATACCA
>NHEX02000037.1 GCA_002171475.2 Flavobacteriales bacterium TMED96 | reverse complement strand
ATGACTATTAAACCTCCTCCTACTATTGCTGGGATTTCCATAATTTATAATAATTTAATTAAACATTCATTTTAAATATAACCTAGTGGTCATGTTCTTCAACAGCAAAACCAAAATATAATGCTGATAAAATTGTAAATATATACGCCTGCAAAAGTGCAACTAAAATTTCAATTATTGAAATAAAAAAAGCCAATAAAAATGATAATCCCGACCCAATAAAGTTCTTAAAAAGAAAAATCATTGAAATCAAAGTCATCATAACTATATGGCCTGCTAAAATATTTGCATACAATCTGATCATTAGAGTGAAAGGTTTGATAAATACGCCTAATAATTCGATAGGAGCCATTATTATTTTCATTGGCAGAGGCATTCCAGGCATCCAAAAAATATGCATCCAGTAATCTTTAGTCCCACTTATAGTAGTAATTATAAATGTCAATAGCGCCAAACAAAATGTTATTGCTATATTCCCTGTTACATTTACCCCAAGTGGGGTTAAGCCCAAAATATTACAAAACCAAACAAAAAAGAATATTGTTAAAAGAAAACTCATAAACCTTTTGTGATGCTTTACTCCTATATTGGGAATCGCGATTTCATCTCTTATATAAATGATCAACGGCTCAAAAAACCTTCCAACTCCCGAAGAAATCAATCCATTTTTGTTGTAAGATTGAGCCAAATTTCTAAAAAGAAAGAACATTAATATTGAGACAAAAATTATACTTACTACACTTTTTGTGATTGAAAAATCTAAGGGTTTTGAATTTAAAGGATGGCCATCCTTATCATAATTAATTGTCCCTTTTGAGTCAGTTTTATATATTTTATTATGAAATAGTGCATAATGAGACCCTCCTATTTCTGCAACCTTTCGGCCGTGGTCAAATTTTGAAGACATAAAAAATTTGAACCCTTTGTCATAAATAATTATCGGAAGTGGAACTCCAACGTAAACTTTTCTATTTGTCTTCTTATCTTTATATGAAAGTAATCCAAAGTCATGTGAATCTTTAACATGGTGAAGAATATATTCAGTAATTTCCTGTTTTGGATTTTTATTTTCACTTTCATCATCTTTATGCGACGTGGAATACGAGACTATAGATGCGGCTAAAATATAAAGAAATGAAATGGTTGATTTTATCAAAATTTAAATAATAATTAAGGTTTGTAAAATTAATTTTTTTAATTTAAAAAAAGATGTTTTTATTTCTATTTTTTAAAATTAATTTGGATTTACCAGGAGTTTGCTAATGCAGTAAATTATATATGCTGAGGAGAAAATATAAGGAATTAAAAAAGAGCTTATTTCTAATTTGTCGATGTAATTATCTTGAAATAAGATTGGACGAAAAATCAAAAAAAATACAGTAAGTTTTATTGAGCTTCCAATAAAAAAATAGATGCTAGTTGAGCATTTTTTTTTGCTTTTAAATACATTAATAAAAAGAGGGAAACAGAAAACAAATAAAAAAAAATATAAGATTTATAAATTAAATTAGAATTTCCTTTTGAGAGACTTAAAAAAAAATTGTGACCCTGAAATAACAAAAAAAAAAAATTGAGGAATAATAAATGATAAATTTATTTATTTTCAATTCTATAGAAGTTTTGATTGTTTAATTATAAAATATATTATAATAAATAAACCAATTATTGAAGAGACTAATACAGGTATGTCGGAATCAGTACTAAGTTTTGTTTTAACCTCGATGCCTAAAAAATATGATAAATACATAATAATTCCTATTTGAAAAAATAGACCAGAAAATATAAGCCATTTGTTAGGCTGTTTTTTCACGGTTTTCTGTAATTGACTTGACTTCAGTAGAGTTTTTCATGGAACATTTAGCATTAAAACTCGCTCCTGCTTGTACAATAAGTTTACTTATTTTGACTTCCCCATCAATTATAGCTGTTGATTTCAAATTTAGGACTTCATCTACTTCAATTTTCCCGCTAAACTTACCCTCAATGTCAGCATTTAAACATTTTATGCTCCCCTCAATGACACCTTCTTTTCCTATAACTACCTTTCCTGATGTTGTTATTGATCCATTTAAATAACCATCTATTCTAAAATCAGCATTTGATTTTATTTCACCCGTTATCTTTGTTGATGCTTCAATTTTGTTAGGCTGTCCATTAATTTCATTAGCTTTAATCATATCAAGTCAATTTGTTTGTGGTTTCCAGGTTTTTTGTTTTTGTATTTGATTATATTCGGACGACAAAGCTACAAAATTATCTAAATTGTTTTGAAAACTAGGTAAGTTCGACCATATTTTTAATAGGAAGTTGACTTCTGGATATTGATTTTCAGTGTGTACCACAATAAAGCTGTATCTATCGCTATATCTATCGACTGTTATTTTTTTTCTTCTTTCTAACCTTTTATTTAGTTCTAAAATCATATTTTCTCTCAATCTTTGTAAATCTACTTCGCTTGTGTTTGAAAAAACAATTATCCACTTGAATTTTTTACCTGTGGGTTTTATTTCTTCAAATTTTGTTTTGATATTAGTTACTATTTTTTTTACCTGTTTTGATTCCTCGGAGTTTGGGTACTTTTCTAAAAAACTCTTCAATTCTTTTCTCCATTCATTTATCCCTCTTAGCCTTCCGATGGAATTAATTATTAATAATTCAAGCTTTAACTCAAGTCCTGTTCCAATTAACCTTTTTCTATACTCATTTTTATTTACAATAATGTCAAGGAATTCTTGTAACATAAATTTTTTATGCAAATAGATATAAAAATTAGTTGGGCTTTTATCTTTTTCAAAATTTCGATTATCGAGTAAGTCAGAAGTATAAACTGATTTAGGATATTTTTGAATCAACTTATCTCTAAACTTTGAGGCATAAGTAGTATCATTTGTCTCGTGGATTTTATAAAGATTATAAAGAGCAAGAATTTCTTGATTTTCATTGGGATTTAACTTAAGTAGTTTTGATAATCTTTTTATTGACAAATCATTATTTGAAAATTTCTCTTTGTATAATAAACCCGCATCCAAGTAAGCCTGTTTTCTAATCTTTTTTAAACTGTCTACAGTCTCAGTTTTCTTAGGTAGAAGATTAATGTAATAAGCGGCTGTTCTAGCTTTAGGGTTTTTGGTTTTGATAACATCAATGCTATTAAATTTTTCGTTTATCACTTCTGATGTCACTGGTGACAAACTATTCCAATTGTCTACATTCGATTGGTTGCCCCATAATGATTTAAAAAAAACTTTACCTTGATTTATTTGGTCTTCGTTGTAAAAATAAAATTTAACTTGAGATTTTTTTTGACTTCTAAAAATACCCCTCCTTGAACCAGAGTTGTTTTTTTTCATAGAATCAATTTTTATTACTTTTTGAATATGTTCATTAAAAAAATTTAATTTTTCTTTTTCATTCATAGATACAATAGATAAAATACTGTCATTGTTTCTAATTATTGTTTCTAAATTTATAATCCTATCTAGTCCCTTTCTTTCTCTTTTCGTTATTTTTGAACTGAATGAGTTTTTATCCATCAGCTGGATTAAACTATCCAGATATGTTCCTGCATTAATAAAATTTCCTTTTTTAAAAAAGTAATCTGATAACTCTCTATAATTCGATCTTCTTGTAAAAACATCTACACCCTTTGATCTCAAAGATTTATCGTAGGAGGATATACCTAAGCTGTCAAGACCTGTATCAATATAATAACGCGCCTCAAATTGGTTTATTAAATGTGCATATGGAAAGTTTTCATAGTTCCTCTTGAGCCTTTTTGTTATAATTATCGGATTTATTTCCAATTGAACAGATTGAATTTTTAGGTCATTTAATTTTGAATGAATCCAAAAAAGTCTAGGGATTTTTCTCCCTAATTCTATTACCGAATTATAAACTTTTTGAGCACTATCTAACAAATTAATTTTTTCTAAAAGCTGACCATGAATAAATAAATATCTTGCTTTTTTATCATTGTTTTTAGAAAAAGCAGCTGCCTTAGAAATGAAAAGTCTCGCTGAATCTTGATTTTTATTATTTAAATATGCTTGCGCCAAGGAGGCATTTACTTCTGAGTAAATCTTTTGAAATTTGATTGCTTGAGGTAATAATAATTTTAAGTTTTTTATTGCAATTTGATTGTTATTGAGTCTGATATTTGATTTTTCTCTCCATAGTTTTGCTTTTAAGAACGTTTTTTTGTCATCATAGATTTTCAAAACATATTCAAAGGCTTCTAATGCCGGAGAAAACCTCAGATCAAAATATCTTGCCTTACCTAAAATATAGTATGCTTTTTGTATCTGAGAGTTTTTTTGTAGGCCATTAAAATTCATTGAGTGTTTTTGAATTGCCTTGGTGGCTTTTTCTTCAGCTAGAGTGAAACTTGGAATCTTTTGAACTCTTTCTAGATTATCATTAAATAAACCTAGAGGCTCTACGGAAACAATTTTACCAAAATTTTCTTCTGTATTTTGTTCAACTAATAATTCTCCAATATTTAATGCTTGCTGTGCATTAAAAATTACGTTGTATTTGGAATTAAGTTTGTGATATTCTTTATTGAAAAACTTGTCTTTCGAAGTGGAACAACTTATAAATAAGCTTATTGTAATTAATTGGAAAAAATAAAACCTTGTATAGACCAATTTGATTGTTTTTATTGTATATAACTCCAAAAGTCAAAGTTTAGTGTTTATTCAACTATAAACTATTTGTAATTTTAAACTTATTATTAATATTAAATAAATTTAGAAAATATAATTACTACATGGATAACGAATCAATCCCAAAAAAAGGAAATGGATTAAAGGTAAACTTAGATTTTGAGGTCTACAGGGTTAGTTTAAATGAAAACAAAACCATATTAGAGACGTTGTTAGACGAAAATATTGATGCCCCACACTCTTGTTTAGGAGGAATCTGCTCAACTTGTATTGCGAGAGTTAAAAGTGGTAAAACTGAAATGAAAGAAAATCAAATTCTTACAGAAGAGGAAATTGACGATGGGCTAATTTTGACCTGTCAAGCTTACCCGATATCTTCATCTATTGAAATTGATTATGATGATGTCTGAGTCATTGTTTCTCTAACAACTTCTATGACTTTTTCAGGAGTTATTGTTCTCATACAATTTTCATATCCCTTAGGACAAATATTACCATATACTGAAGTTGGTATAAAAGGATAAAGGCTTCTGTCAGCAAGAATGCTTCTTTCGCTATTTTGATTCCAAGGAGAAAAACCTGCATAGGGGTGGGTTACTCCCCAAATTG
The DNA here is from genome assembly GCA_002171475.2 of Flavobacteriales bacterium TMED96. Lineage (GTDB taxonomy): Bacteria > Bacteroidota > Bacteroidia > Flavobacteriales > Flavobacteriaceae > TMED96. Next base: position 45,058 of record NHEX02000037.1, on the reverse strand, counting down.
TAATAACGGGGATATCGTAATTTGCCGCAATATGGCCATTTGCCGAATCCATCGAAATCATGATATCTAAATTCGAAATTATTTTTAATTGTTCATAGAAGGAATATTTACCTGCTAATGAATGAACATTGGAATAAGCTTTCTCCCAAACTTCTAATTTTTTTTTCTCATCTCCATCTGACCCTAAAAGAAAAACTTGATTTTCTCTCTGTAAAAAGGAAATTACTTTTTGGGTCAAATCTAAAGGGTAAATTTTCCCTATGTGTTTGGCAAATGGGGCAATTCCTATCCATTTTAATTTTGAATTGAAAAAGGAGTCATTAAATTTTTTGGGTATAATGGGTTTTAAAGGAAATTTATGATCAGATAAATCCACGGGGAAACCAATTTTTCTTAAAACATCTCCATATCTGTATATAACGGGTAATAAAGGGACTAAAACTTTGTTGCTTTTTCTTGTAAGCAATCTTTTTTCATTTCTCCCTTTATGGATTTTTTTATATCGAATTGATGTGAAAAAGAAAAAAAATCTTAAAATATTAGTTCTCAAAGATCCATGTAAGTCTAATATACCAATTGGATTCAGCTTTTTGATATCCTTATAGAGATTAAATAATCCTTTTAACCCTTTGTGTCTGTCATTAGAATCCAATTCTAAAATTTCTAAATTTTTAAATTCATGCAATAATGGAAAATAAAATTTTTTTGTCACAAATGTTATTTTTATATCAGGATATTTTGATAAAAAACACCTTATTAAAGGAATAGAAATAGCAACATCTCCTAAAGAAGAAAATCTCAAAAAAACCAGCTTCTTAGAAGTTTTCAATCTTTATCTTTTTTGTATAGAATTGGATTTAGATCTTCATCATTATACATTTTCATTTGTCTGTATACCTTCATTACTTTTTTACCCTCGGAAATGTCGTTGATAAGTTGATCTATAGCTAAACAAAGATCTGATTTTTGCTCATTTAAGATTGAAAGCTTTTCTGAGCATTTCATTCTATGGTCTTTAGTAGCAGAAGTTCTCCTCGACTCCTCTGCCATATGATAAATTTTTAATACCAAAATAGATAGTCTATCTATTGCCCATGCAGGGCTCTCAGTGTTAATACTGGCATTTTTTTGTGGATTTGCCTTTTTGAACTCATCTATAAAGTAATCATCAATAACCTCTACGAGATTTGTTCTTTTTTGATTTGATTTATCTATTTTCCTTTTTAAATCTAATGCCTTTTTAGGATTTATTTCATCGTCTCTTATTATATCTTCATAATGCCATTGAACCGTATCAATCCAACATTTTCTATACAATATCCCTTCAAAAGAATTTTTTTCAAAAGGATTAATTATTTCCTGATTAACATTATCAAATTTATGATAGTCATCTATACATTTATCAAAAATTGAAACTAAACTTTTTGCTTTCAAGATTTCTAAATATACGAAATTACTTATTTCTTATAGATATAGGTTTCTCGTGTATGAATCAAAATAAATAAGTTATTTTTTTTAAATTGCAATAAAATTAAAAATGTTTAGAAGCTTTTTCGAAGGAATACAGTGGCTTTTTGAAAAGATTTTATTTCTTCCACATGAAACTTTAAGAGAGATTGAACTTTCTTCCTGGTGGATAGCTAATTGTGTGAATTTTTTGTTTCTATTTATTGGGATTATTGCTCTGGCATACTGGTCTAAAAAACTTAAAGATTTTGATGATAATGGAGAGGAAGACAAAGATGTAACAGCCCATTCATTTCTCTAAAGATCAAATCCTATGTCGTTTCTAAATGTTTTCCCATCAAAGTCAATTTTCGATATAGTATTATAAGACTTTTCTAATGCTATTTTAAGATCCTTATCCATTGAGGTTACAGCAATTACTCTTCCGCCTGAAGTAACTATATTTTGACCTTCTATTTTAGTGCCGCTGTGGAAAAGAAAACTTTCATTTTTGAAATCGAGTCCGTTGACGATCTTCCCTTTTTCATATTTTTCAGGATATCCTTTGGAAACTGTCATTACAGTAGAAGAAAACAGGTCACTTACTTTTAAATTTGAAGTTTGTAACTCGGAGCTTTTTAGTTGTAAAAAAATTTCTAATAGGTCACTTTCAATTCTAGGTAAAATTGCTTCCGTTTCGGGATCACTCAATCTGACATTATATTCAATAACGTATGGCTCATTATTAACTATCATTAACCCAATAAATAAAAACCCTGTATAATCTATTTTATCTTTTTTCAATCCATTTATGGTGGGTTGAATTATTTGATTGTCTATTTTTTGATATAATTTTTGATCTACAAATGGAACAGGAGAAATCGCTCCCATGCCACCTGTGTTTAATCCAGTATCACCGACACCTATCCTTTTATAGTCTTTAGCCATCGGAAATATTTTATATGAGTGCCCGTCTGTTAAAACAAAACTTGAAACCTCAATCCCATTTAAATACTCTTCGATAACTACTCTCTCAGACGCTTGGCCAAACTTTTTTTCAAGTATCATTTTCTCTAAACTTTGTTTTGCTTCATTTAAATCTGTCAATATCAAAACTCCTTTTCCTGCTGCAAGACAATCTGCCTTTAAAACATATGGTGGGTTGAGAGATTTAAGAAACGCTTTTGCCTCATGGATGTTTTTTTTATTAAATATTCTATATCTAGCTGTAGGTATTTTATGTCTATACAAGAACTCCTTTGCAAATTCTTTGCTGCCCTCTAAAATTGCCCCACTTTTTTTTGGCCCAATAACTATAAAGTTGTCATTTTTTATTTCCTTTATTAGGAAATCGTGAATCCCATTTACCAAGGGCTCTTCTGGCCCAACGACAACGATTGATATTTTTTTAGACAAAATTAACTCTCTAATTGCATTGAAATCTGAAGCAGATATTTCAACGTTTTCTCCTAAAAGAGAGGTGCCGGCGTTTCCTGGGGCTATGAATAATTTTTCACAAAATCTGCTCTGAGATATTTTCCATGCTAGTGCATTTTCACGACCACCTGAGCCTATTATTAAAACTCTATGCAATTCCATTTAACAAATATAATAATCATATGAACTAAGCCACTAAACCTCTTAAACTTAAGGTCTGAAAATTGATTTAAATCTATACCTTCTTATAAATTGGCCCTGTTGCTTTGTAACTATATACGGCTTTTTTTTTAAATAGCCGTCTAGAAGCCCTAAAATACTCCAAAACAAAAATGACAAAGATTTTTTAATTAGAAACCCTTTGATACAGGCAAGGGTTCCAATTATAATACCATACCTCATTTTATAAAATGCTTGTCCTTGCATAAACGAGGTATTTCTAGAATAAAGATTTCCTATTCTCCTTAAATGCTTTACTTTAACGTTGTTCAAAACCTTCACTTCATATCCGTGGTAAGACGCAAGGATTTCATCAATTGTATCCCATCCCATCTCAGGAATCAGACCACCGATTTTTTTATAGCATTCCGTACTATATGCTTTTAACCCACCCTTTACGTGATTCTTTTTCATAGGGTGGGAATTCCCCCAAGTGCCCTTTTTAGAAAGTTCAATTAAAATCCCACCTACTATTCCAATTCTAGGGTTTGAAAAAGCATTCATGATAAATTGAAAATATTTGTCAGGAAGTATTAAATCAGCATCTAATTTGAAGATGAAATCATATGGCTTAGTCAATTTTGAATAGCCAAAAAGAAATGCATTTACAACCTTTGCCCCAGGCATGTGCTCACTTGAAGATTTAAAGCTGAAAACTTTTATAAAAACGTTTTTTTTTTGAAAATCAATCATTATTTTTTTTGTTCTGTCGTTTGAATTGTCGTCAATCAAAACCATCTCCTCTGGCAATAAGTTTTGTGAACAAACGGATTTTAGAAAAGAGGGTAAAAATTTTTCTTCGTTATGTGCCGGGACTACAATGCTGAAGTTTTTCATTTACATTTCAGTATTTTTTAATGGGCTATATGTTGGACGTATAACCCCTTGGGTATTCGACTTTATTGGTACAATTTTATTTGAGTAATTGTTTTCCTTAACTATTCTCTTGGCAAAATCATACCATGACATAACTTGATCCCCTGCGCAATGGTAAATACCTTTTTTAGGTAGTGAGGCAAGTATTTTCAAGATAAAATTAGCAACCTTTTCTGTATTTGTTGGGGTTCCATATTGATCACTAACTACTTTTATTTCATTCCCAATGGATGCTTCATTTAAAATGTTTCTGTAGAAGTTATATCCAAAGTTTTTAGAATATAGCCATGATGTCCTTACGATATATCCATAATTTGCATTTTCCAAAACATGCTTCTCTCCCAAATACTTTGTCATCCCATATACATTGACGGGGTTCGCTTTGTCATTTTCGACATACGGCCTTTTTTTTCTACCATCAAAAACATAATCAGTTGAAATATGTATCAAGATAGACTCATTTTCATTACAAACCCGTGTTATGTTTTTTACGGCCTCCACATTAATTTTATATGCTATTGAGGGCTGTTCCTCTGATTTTAACACATCGGTAAATGCGGCGCAATTAATGCAAAAATGTGGGTTATACTTTTTAAATGTTGCTTGAATTTGTTTTGTTTCGATTATATCAAGTTTTTCTTTAGGTAAAAAAATCCAATCAAAACCATATTTACCCGAAAATCTTTTTTGAAGAGTCTTACCTAATTGACCTCCAGATCCGGTTACTAAAATCTTTTTATTTTTTAGCATCCTTTTTGAATAATGGCCAATTTGAATCTTTTTCACTAAGAATAGATTCCTTCTTTGAAAATGGCCAATTAAGATTAAATTGTGGGTCGAAAGGTGAGATACCTCTCTCTGATTGAGGCATATAGGGTTTGTTCACTTTGTAAATTACTCTTGCATAGTCAGATGTGACAGCAAAACCGTGAGCAAATCCAGAAGGAACAAATAATTGTTCCCCATTTTCTTGAGATAATTCAACTCCATATGAATTTAAATATGAAGATGAGTTTGGTCTTAAATCAATAACTATGTCCCATATCTTCCCACTCAAAACTCTGATAATTTTATCCTGTGAATATGGATATTTTTGATAATGCATTCCTCGAATAACCTTTTTACGCGAAAAAGACTCGTTTTCTTGGACAAAGAAGCCGGAGTTTATTTTTTCTTTCAAAAAATTATAGTTAAATGTTTCTGAAAAATTCCCTCTTTTATCTTCAATAACATTTTCTTTCAACAAGTAACAACCTTCAAGTGGACAGTTGATTATTTTCATTTTACAAATTCGATTTAAGAAATTTTCCATATTTGCTCTCCGCCATAGATTCAACCAAAATCAATAAAGTCTCCTTTGTTATAAAGTTGCTTTGAAAAGCTGACAGTTCTGGTGATCCCACCAGTATTCCTTTCCTTTTTTGGAGTGTTTCCACAAAGTGATTTGCTTTCATTAGCGAATCAACTGTACCTGTATCTAGCCAAATTGTGTTCTCATTTAACACTTTAACCTCTAGATTTGTGTCATTTAGAAAAGCTTTATTTATATCTGAAATTTCTAACTCTCCTCTTTCTGAAAAATTAAGGCTTTTGGCCTTTGAAACCACACTTGAATCATAACAATAAATGCCAGGCACAGCGTATGGTGATTTCGGCCTCTTAGGTTTTTCTTCTATCCCAACAGCATTAAAATCATTGTCGAATTCAATTACTCCGTATCTTTTTGGGTTGCTTACTCTTAAAGCAAAAATAAATCCGCCTTTTAAATATTTTCGAGATATAATTTCGTTTTCAAAATTACCTCCGAAAAAAAAATTGTCCCCTAAAATTAAGGTTACATTTGAATTTCCAATAAATTCATCTCCAACAATAAATGCATCCGCTAGGCCTTTAGGAAAATTTTGTGATTCATAACAAAAAGAGCATCCCCATTGGGAACCATCTCCTAAAAGCCTTTTGAAAATTGGTAAGTCATCTGTAGTTGAAATAATTAATATTTCTTTAATTCCACATTTAATTAGAGTACTTAAAGGATAATATATCATTGGCTTATCATATATTGGTAAGAGCTGTTTGCTGACTGACAATGTCATTGGATATAATCTCGAACCTTTCCCTCCCGCTAAAATAATTCCCTTCATAGAGTTTTTAGTTTTAAATTCAAAAAGTGAGCTACAGTAAATTTCAAGTTTTCTTTAAAAGAAGAGTTTTGAAAAATTTTATGGTCATAAAAAATTTTACTTGTTTTTAAAGAATATCTAAAATCATGACCTTTCCTGTCCTTCACAAATTTTATTTTATCCATGTATTTATTATTGTTTTTACAGGGAATTAATGTGTCAATAATCTCTAGTATTAATTTACAAATTTCTAAGTTAGACATTTCGTTAGAACCACCAATACAATATTCTTTACCCGGTTTACCTTTTTCCAAAATTAAACTAATCGCTTTACAGTGATCTTCAACATAAATCCAGTCTCTAATGTTTGAGCCATCAGAATATATAGGTATGTCTTTGTTTTGTTTTATACAAGAAATAATTTTTGGGATTAATTTCTCTACATTTTGATAAGGGCCAAAATTGTTTGAACAGTAGGTTATAATTGTTGGTAGATTATATGTTTTGTGGAATGCTCTGACAAAATGATCTGCTCCTGCCTTTGAAGCGCTATAGGGGCTATTTGGAGAATATGGAGATTTTTCGTCAAAAGAGTTTCTCTTCGATAAGGACCCAAAAACCTCATCTGTTGAAATTTGGTAAAATATTGATTTTTTGTAAAATTCTTTTAAAACATTTTTTTTATTAACCCATAGTTTTTTTGCCTCAATTAATAAATTTAAAGTGCCTTTAGTATTAACATCTAGAAATAAGTCAGGTTTGTTTATCGAATTATCAACATGAGACTCTGCTGCGAAATTGATTACAATATTGGGTTTATGCGCATGAAAAACTTGCCGGACATCACTTTTGCTGGCTATATCTCCTTTAACAAGCAAAAAATTTTTTTTTTCAAATATGTTTTTAAGCCTTTTATAATTGGAGGCATAGGTCATTTTATCAAAGACTATTATTTTATCATATGAGTTGTTGTCTTTAATTCTTGTCAAAAAATGTCCCCCTATAAAGCCTAATCCTCCTGTAATAAGAATATTCATTTTTAAATAGTATAATTTTTAAGTTGATTTGCAATTTTTCTGTCGTTTGAAAGATGGGGAACCTTGTTTTGACCACCTAGTTTTCCAACAGATTTCATAAAAAGATTAAAGCCCCCTTTTTTAATTTTTTTGATCCTAAGAGGTGATAATATTTTGCCTTGTATGAGATCTTTATAATAAATGTTTTGTCTTTGCATAATTTTATCCATTATACCCTCTATTTCATCTAAATTATCGTTTATTTCATCAAATTCTATAAACCATTCGTGGAATGGCAATCCGGCTTTAGGGGAGACCTGGGGAGCAACTGTAAATTCTCGTACTTTTAAATTTAGCTTAGATGATACCTCTTTTATTGTAGTTTCCACTTCCTTTGCAATAACATGTTCTCCAAAAGCAGAAATAAATTGTTTAATCCTCCCTGTCACAATTATTCTGTAGGGTTCTAATTGTGTAAATTGAACTGTGTCACCAATATCGTATCTCCATAATCCTGAAGAGGTTGAAATTACAAGTGCATAGTTTTCTCCAACTTTAACATCAGATAAGCATATATAATTTTTTTTTCCTATTAATAAATCCTTGACTTTTATAAATTCATAATAAATATTATTGTTTAGGATTAATAGCATAGAGTCGTTATCAATTTGGTCTTGGAAAGCAAAAAAACCCTCTGAGGCTGGATAAACCTCTATTGAATTTACTTTCCTCCCAATTAATTCGTCAAATATGTTTTTATATGGCTTAAAGCTTACTCCTCCATAAATAAATAGAGAAAAGTTTTTAAAAACATCACCTATTTGTTTACCCCTTTTTTCAATTATTTTTTCAAAATACATTTGCACCCATGGTGGAATACCGCTTATTAAAGTCATATTTTGGTTGATAGTTTGATCGACAATCGCATTGATTTTTTCTTCCCAGTCTTCTATACAATTTACATCCCAACTTGGCATTCTAGAATGCCTTAGATAAAAAGGAACATGGTGCGCAACAATGCCTGATAATCTTCCAATTTTAATTCCATTTTGATTCTTCAAAATTGGTGATCCCTGTATAAATATTTGTTTGCCCTTAATAAAGTTTGTGTCACCGGTGTTTAATATGTAATTTAAAATGGAGTCCCTTGCTGAATTAGTGTGAGTTTTAATTGCATTTTTGAATATGGGAATGTGCTTTACCCCAGACGTTGTCCCACTAGTTTTGCAAAAATATGCGGGTTTGCCTGGCCAAATAACGTTGCTTTCACCTTTCCTTACCCTTTCGATATAAACTTTATATTTCTCATAGGCTCTTACAGGAATTGATTCTTTAAACTCTTCGTATTTCCTTATGTCTTTAAAAAAGTGCTGATCTCCAAAAAATGTTTTTCTACCACTATCTATTAAATTTTTCAGTGTTTTTGTTTGTGATTTAATAGGGTTTTTAATCCAAGATTGGTTCTTGGAAACAATGTGGTTGGCAAAATTTCTAGCAATATAATGATACATTAAATTTGATCTAGGGTGAAAAATTAATAAAATTTTGAGGGTCCAATGGATAGCCATCATTCCATAATTCAAAATGCAAATGATATCCTGTTGAGTATTCTCCTGTATTACCTACCGTGGCTATAACTTCTCCGGCTTTAACTATATCGCCCTGAACATTATTTAATGATTCATTATGCTTATAAACAGATAAATAGCCCTGTTTGTGTTCTATGATTATGACATAGCCTGTGTCTGAAGACCATTCAGAAAAGATCACAACTCCATCAGCAACCGATCTGACAGGAGCATTCCCCTTCGAAACAACATCAATAGCAAAATGTTTTTTTGATGAATCAAATTCTTGAGATACATACCCTGAAACAGGTGGGAAAAATAAAAAGCTTTCGTTACTGTTTGAATCGTTAATAAAATTATACTTTTCTTCTTGCTCTACAACTCTTCTCAATAAAGAATCTTCTATTATTTTTTTTGAATTTAATTTTACATCAATATTTCCAGTATCCAATTTAAACTCTATTTCTTTAAATTCTTCAAATTCAATATCCCCGGTTAAAACTTTTTTTATTGAGTTTAATTGATTTAGAGATTGGATATATGAAATTGTTAGAGAGTCTAATCTGGTTGCATTTAAAACGGCTTGCTTCCTCATTAAATTAGATGCATATCCGGGAATAAATTCCTTTAATGAAGTATATGATACTATTAATAGGGTACTTGCTATTAAAAATGAAAATAAAAAAGTTGAAATTATAAGTACATTGAGAATTGATAATCTAAAAAAAAACTGTTCCTCATAATTTTCCTCGTTAAGTATAACAAGCCTGTATCTACTGAGAAGGTTTTTTTTTGCACGTTTTCTAAAATTTAGTTTTTTTTTCATGATTCAAGTAAATATACGTAATCCTGCAATTTGGTATAGTATATTAACAAAGTCTCGCTTTTAAAATGCAAAAATATGATTACATTTGTGTAAATAAAATATTATGAATCTTTATAACATAATTTTAGCCTTTAGCTTCCAAGAAATTGCGATTATATTACTAATTGTCCTTTTGCTATTTGGAGGACGAAAAATTCCTGAATTGATGCGTGGGCTTGGGAGCGGAATTAAGGAGTTCAAAAATGCATCTAAAGAAGAGGAGGCAAATCAAAAAAAAGAAAAATAATTTTCTCAATTATTAAGAGAAATTGTAGATAATATTGAGCTTAACTCAAACATATACTCTCGTTTAGACACAGAGGGGGCAAATGCAAAACCCTCAACGACGACCCATTCGTTAGTTTTATTGTCTTTAAAAAGATAATTTAAAAATGGTCCTGCCATAAAATCATTTTTGACCTCCCAAATTCCTTTTGTCTGAAAGATGATATTTTTGTCGATACTTTGTTTATAAAAATAAGGTTTATAATCATTATCTGTTGTCATATAAGTTCCTTCAAGACGCCCAGGTATATATAATTTGCCAATAGAGTCTCTAGCCTTTATAATCTCATTTAGCTTTGGTAAATCACTCAAAGAGTTTTTAGGCAATCGGTAAGAAATAATATTCAATGTGCCTTTTAATATTTGTTTTTCTAACCAAACAAAATTGAAAGTGTCTTTTACTGTTTTATAAATACTAGGATAAACTAATTTTATTCCGATTCTTTCACTTAAAACATTTGACTTAGAGAGAGACTTTCTTATTCTTCTAATTTTCTCTCTTCTCTCACCATCTTTAATGGTATTAATAATTAAAGCCTTATTTTCTAAAAGATAATTGCTTAATATATCCTCATCCTCTCCTTGAATTAAAAAAAACAGTTGGGGTTTTGAATAAAGATCCTTGTAGATTGTGAACTTGTTTGTGGTATCTTTTTGAAAATAAATGATATTTCTAGAGTGCCTTGAAAAACCGCTAAACTGTTTTGGTGAGGTATAGAAAAACTTGAAGTTTGGTTCATCAACTGGGAGGCCCTCATAAATATCCCCAATTATATTTCGTGCATCTTCTCCTAATCCCGACCCCCAATCTTTTTCTTTCATGACTATAGAAACGTTATTAATATTTCCACTTGATTGAGGTATATATGCCTGGTTTTTTCTGTTATCGCAACATAAAAAAACGAGAAAAATAAATATTGATTTTTTCAAATTTTTAATTTAATATAGCCTTAATCCCGGGTAAAACTTTACCTTCTATACTTTCTAACATTGCTCCGCCTCCAGTGGAAATATAAGTAAACTTATCATCCATCCCAAAGAGTTTAATCGCAGATATAGAGTCGCCGCCACCAACCAGAGAGAACGCACCATTCTTAGTTGCCTTAGCAATTGATAATGCAGTTTGCTTGGTTCCTTTTTGAAAGTTGGACATTTCAAATACTCCTAAGGGTCCATTCCACAAAATGGTTTTTGAATTAAGTATAATTTGATTAAATTTATTAATTGTCATTGGCCCAATATCTAATCCTTCCATATTTTTTGGTATATCATNTATGTTCACTATATCCGTATTGGAGTTGTTAGAAAATTTTTGTGAAACAACTACATCATCAGGAAGATGAACCTTTACATTTCTGNTTTTGGCCAATAAAAGAATCTTTTGAGCNTCATCTAAAAATTCGTCTTCNCATAGCGAATTTCCTATTTCTCCACCTTTTGCTTTTATGAAGGTATATGCCATTCCTCCTCCAATTATCAAATTATCAACAACGTTAATTAAATTTGTTAAAACTTGAATTTTAGAAGAGACTTTAGCTCCGCCTATTACAGCTAAAACGGGGGGNGTGTTGTTNTTAAAAACTTTATCTAAAACTTCTACTTCTTTTGAAAGCAGAAAACCCATTGCTTTTTTTCNTTTAAAAAAGCTCGGAAGAATACCCGTGGAAGCATGGTTTCGGTGGGCTGTGCCAAATGCATCATTAATATAAATATCACCGAGTGCAGATAGTGATTTTGCAAAGCTGACTTCTCCGGCCTCTTCTTGAGAATAAAATCTCAGGTTTTCCAAAAGTATAATTTCTCCTTTTTTAGATCTTTGACATGTTTTTTTTACGTTATCCCCAATGCAGTCATTTACAAAAGTTATCTTTTTATTTAATAAGCNTTGAAGCTCTTCAACAATNTTTTTCAATGACAAATTTTTTTCGTATCCGTTTTTAGGCCTTCCCATGTGGGAAATTAAAATACAAGTCCCCCCTTTTTTAATAACATATAAGATNGTTTTGATTGATGANTTTATTCTAGTGTTATCTGTAACCTCAAGGNTTTTGTTCATTGGGACGTTAAAATCCACCCTGAGCAAAACTTTTTTATTATTTAAATCTAATTGTGTAATTAACATTAAAANTTTTGTTCAAATTTAATTATAGTTTTTATATTACAATCAATAAGATTATAATAAAANTCCTATTTTTTANATTACAAAATGGCACANTCCCAAATTAAAGATGCGCTTTTAAAAAACATAANAATTGGGAGGTTCCCAAACGCAGTATGCTTCGTAGACAAAGGGGGAAGGGGGTCTTTAAAACTAGCCTCTGAAATAGGTTTAGCTATTGTTAATAATCTAAGTGAGAAATNGAACAAATTAGATTACNCACACCCAGACCTTCATTACATCTTCCCAACAAAAAAACCTGCAAACGAAAGTGTTTTTAAAAAGGGGATGACATCTTTTTATATGGACAAATGGAGAGCTTTTTTGAGAAATCAAATATACAGTTCTGTTGATGACTGGCTAGATTTTTCATCTTCTGACAACAAGCCTGCTAAAATAAGAGTGAATCAGATTTCCGAAATTATATCGACCTTAAATTTAAAGCCTTTTCAGAGCNACAAAAAAACNTGTATAATTTGGGGATTGGAGTACTTACAAGAAGATAGTGCCAATAAATTGCTAAAAATAATTGAAGAGCCCCCAAAAGAAACCTATTTCTTTTTAATAGCAGAGNATGAAAAAAAAATATTACCAACTNTAGCTTCTAGGTGCCAAATGTTTAGGCTTCATCCTTTAAAGAATGAAAAAATTAGTGATAGTTTCAGGAAATTGGAGCCATATAAATTTCAAGCNATAGNTGCTTCTGTCGTTTCAAAAGGGAATTCAAATAGNGGCAATGAGACCANCAATAAAAGAGAAATTATTATGGAAAGAGAGAGGCTTTTTATAGATTGTCTTAGGGGTTGTTATGTTGCTGCAAACAGAGGTGATTTTTCATATATAATTAAAAATTCAACTGATCTCGGGTCTTTGACTAAATTTGAATTGAAGCGATTTTTACAATTTGGAATTGAATTTATAAGACAAGCCTTCTTATATTCCGGAGGCGTTNANGAGCTTTACGAATTTAAAACNTTGAATGATTTTTCAATTGAAAATTTTGCAGTGTATGTTAATGATACTAATTATAAAAAACTGGTTTCTTTATTTGATCTTAATTTAGGTTATATAAAAAGGAACGGGCTCTTTAGAGACGCAAACTCAAAATTGTTATCAACAAGTTTTCTTTTAGGCTTGTCAGATATTTTGTATAAAAAGNATTAGGCCTTTTTTAAAACGAATAAAAAAGATGAGCTCTCTTTNGTAAAGAGACTTTTTAAAATTGATATACATCCAATGATAATGCCAATCAATAAAGGGAAGGGGCTGCTTTTATGTTTCTCAGACAAGTATGAAACATATATTGAATCCAAATGAAGCCTCTTCTCCTTAAAAATTACACAATTAATTTTTTTTGCTATCAGACTTATGCTTTCTCGCGAAAAGTGCCATAAATGTCTTGGAGTGTCATAACCTGCCCAGTATTTTCCGTAATATTTTGAATCGAACGATTTAAAGTTGGGAACTGCAATAAAAATTTTTCCCTCTTTATTTAATCTTTTTTTTAAACTTTGAATCAAAACAAAAGGGTTGTGAATGTGCTCTAAAACATGCCACAAGATGATTATGTCGTACTTTTTGCGTTTCCAGCCTTCCTTATTGGTTAAAAAATCATACTCGCAAAAATTATAGTTAGGGTCGTAACCGTACGCGTCTATAGATTTNGATCTTAAGAATTTAACAAAGTCTCCAGAGCCACATCCATAATCTAAGACGCTAATGCTGTTTTTTAAATNGCCCCTAATCCACGTGAGTCTTTTTAGATGNATTTTTTTTCTAATTATNTTATAAAGAAAAGTGAGAAGGTTTTTCTTGTTTAGTGAGTGTGGATAATAGTCCTCTGATTCATAGTATTTGTGCATTTCCTCTTTTTGGGGGACNGGATGCGTTTTGCCAATTATATTATTTTGATCCATATNAACTTTAAACTTTTCTCCCGTCACCAAATAGTCTTTGGTTTCGCAGTGAAGGTTTTTTTTGTTTTGTTCCACGTGAAACATCATCTTCCTATTTTTACTAAAATAGAAGATATGTCGCTTGGGGAAACTCCTGATATTCTCGATGCTTGAGCGATAGTGCTGGGTGATATTTTCATCAACTTCTCTTTTGCTTCGTTAGAAAGTGATTTCATAGAAGCAAAATCAANGTCTTTTGGTATTTTAAGATTCTCTAGACGATTGATTTTTTCAACGTTTTTTAATTCCTTGTCGATNTAGCCAGAATACTTTATTTGTATTTCAGCTTGCAAAACAACATCTGTGTCAAACTTCTCACTCTTAATAAAAGATGATATTTTTGCCGCTTTAAGTAAGTCTTTATAATAAACATTTGGTCTAGAATAGAGTTTGGAGATTTTTTGTGACTGTTTAAGCTTAGCAGACTCTTTGTCCTTTANTATACAAATTGACTCTTTTGGCGATATGCTTGTTTTCATGTAAAAACTCATCAACTTGTTAATTGCCGCTTTTTTTTGAAATTAGTTTTTTATGTCTTTTTGGGCCAATTAGCCCTAAAGAATGGGCCTTTTCCGACAATCTTAAATCGGCATTGTCCTGTCTAAGCAACGTCCTAAATTCTGCTCTAGATGTAAACATCCTATAGGGCTCTTCTGTTCCTTTAGTTATAAGGTCATCAATCANAACGCCTATGTATGCCTCGCTTCTTGTCAANACAAANGGATCATTGTTATTAANATANAAATTCGNATTAATGCCCGCCATTAAACCTTGAGCGGCAGCCTCTTCATAGCCNGTGGTGCCATTAATTTGTCCAGCGAAAAACAAGCCTGAAATAATTTTAGTCTCCAATGATTTTTTTAGTTGTGTTGGAGGGAAATAATCATATTCCACTGCGTATCCGGGTCTAATAACTTTTGCGTTTTTAAACCCTTTAATTTCTTTTAGTGCTTTTTCTTGAATCTCCTCCGGGAGAGATGTTGAAAAACCGTTTATGTAATATTCGATTGAATCCCATCCCTCAGGCTCTACAAAAATTTGATGCCTTTCTTTATCAGCAAACCTATTAATTTTATCTTCTATGGACGGACAGTATCTTGGGCCTACGCTTTTTATTGAACCATTAAACATTGGAGACCGACTAAACCCTGACTTTAAAATGTCGTGAGTTGTTTTGTTTGTGTAAGTCAAAAAACAGTCAAGCTGTCTTCTTAAAGGTTTAGTATCATCAGAAAAGCTTAATTTTTCTGGGTTTTTATCGCCTGGTTGTGGCTCCATTATATTAAAATCCAGAGATCTTCCATCAACCCTTGGGGGGGTTCCTGTTTTCATGCGTCCAGATGAAAAACCGACTCGCTCTAGAGCTTTAGTTATTCCAAATGAAGATTGCTCACCAGTCCTTCCGCCGCCATAGTTTTTTTCTCCAATATGAATAAGTCCATTTAAAAAAGTTCCGTTAGTCAAAATTACCGTCTTAGCGTAAAATTTAGCTCCTGTTGAAGTCACAACGCCAGAAATTTTATTGTTTTCAAGCAGTAAATCGTTCACCATGGCCTGACAAAAGTCTAGCCTTTTTTGTCTTTCTAACTCTTTTCTCCAAATTGCGCTAAACAACATCCTGTCGGATTGAACCCTTGGGCTCCACATGGCGGGGCCTTTTGATCGGTTTAACATTTTGAACTGAACAGAAGATAAATCGGAAACGTAAGCGCTTCTTCCGCCTAAAGCGTCAATTTCTCTAATAATTTGTCCCTTTGCAACGCCTCCCATTGCGGGATTACAAGACATTTGGGCAACGTTCTGTAGGTTCATTGTTACAAGAAGCGTTTTTCCACCCATTTGAGATGAAATAAAAGCGGCCTCTGAGCCAGCGTGGCCTCCACCTACAATAATTGTGTCATAAATTTTTTTCACTTCTTGCGTGTTTCACGTGGAACTTTCTCATAAAAACATCTTCCTCTTTGACCATTAGCTCCTTCAGTTCCTTTGTGCTATCCTTCATTCCAAAGATGTGAAGCAGACCGTGTGATATGAGTCTAAGTGTCTCATTTTCAGTTGTTTCAGAATACATTTTGGCGTTTTGACATGCTCTTTCAAAAGATATGAAAATCTCCGANTCGATTGTTCGTCGGTCATTGTAACTAAAGGTAAGAATGTCTGTGTGATTATCGTGTTTCANATGTCTCTGGTTTAGGTTTAGCATTTCATCTTCTTTAATGAAGTTNATATCGAGCCTTTTTATTGTGGCATCTTTTTCCTTAACACATTCATAAATCCAGTCTGCCAAATCTTGTTCATTTAGCTTAAATGAGGGGAGGTTATTAAAAAAAATTGTTTTTTTCACGGTGCAAAGATAGAAAATCCTGTTCATTGNGATTGTTAAAGAAGGTGGTATATTTGTTTTATGGTTAGAGTAAGATTTGCGCCTAGCCCGACAGGGCCAATTCACATTGGCGGTGTTCGAACTGCGCTATATAACTATTTATTTAAATTAAACAAAAAAGGGAGATTTGTCCTTAGAATTGAAGACACAGACAGGTCTAGGAGGGTAAGTGGCGCTGAAAAATACATTTATGATGTTTTAGACTATTATAAAATTAAGATTGACGAGGGGCCCCGTGAAGGCGGTGGGTACGGCCCCTANAGGCAAAGTGAAAGGAAAAAAATTTATGACGAATACATAAAATTATTNCTTGACANAGGTTGCGCATACTACTGTTATGCTTCAAAAGATGAACTTGTTAAGGCAAGAGAAGACAGGGGTTTTTCCTATAATTCTAAAACAAGGATGATGTTTAAGAACAGCATAAGCTTAAAAGAAGAGGAGAGCTTGTTGCTGAAGAAAAAAAACAAATATGTTGTCCGCCTGAAGNTAAAGGNGGGCATTGATTTAAATGTTACAGACCTGNTAAGAGGAACAATAAGGATAAATTCGGATAATTTGGAAGACAAAATACTGATGAAGGAGGACGGGTTGCCAACATATCATTTTGCTAATGTTGTTGATGACTATTTGATGAGAATAACAACTATCATAAGGGGTGAAGAGTGGCTCCCATCACTACCAATTCATAAGTTAATATATGATAGTTTTGGGTGGAAGATGCCAGAAACAATCCATCTTCCATTGATATTAAACCCATCTGGATCAGGCAAATTAAGTAAAAGAGATGCTTTTAAAAACAATTATAGCATATTCCCAATCGGGTGGGAAAAACTAGATGGTCTTAAAGAAACCGGTTTTTTGGCAGAAGCTCAGTTGGCTTACATATCTCAGCTTGGGTCTAGTTTTAATCATGATGAGGTTGAGTTTGATGTAGAAAAAATGTCTAAAANATTTAAACTGTCTGCCTTACAAAAGGGAGGGGCGCGATTTGATTTTGAGAAAGCTAAGTCTATAAATCAAAAAATCTTATCAAAAAAAGACTCTTCACTGCTTATTTCGGAACATCCTAAGGTTTTTGAAAGGCTTATAAAAAGCACAGGAAGCAATGCTTTTGGGGTTGTCGATTTGATTAAAACAAGGGTTTCTTTGCTGACCGACTTTCAAAAAGAATTAAATCCATTTGTGCAAGATCCAAAGGAGTATGACATGGGTGCAATAAAAAACATTTTAAAGTCTGTTGGATTTAATGATTTAAATATACTTGAAGAAAACATTCAGCTCAGTAAGACAAACTCTATCAAGGAAAGTATCTACAAAGATTCTCAAATAAAAGGTGTTAATTTCGGGAAGTTAATGCAGTTTCTTAGAATATCTCTAGTTGGTGATTTGAGTGGACCCGATGTNTTTTTTATTATAAAAATAGTTGGGAAAGATGTAACTTTAAGAAGACTTAATTTACTTTTAGAAAAAATACAAAAACAATGAGCGCATCTACTTACATTTTTATATTAATACTATTTCTTCTTATAGCTTCNGGCCTTTTTATTGTAAAACAACAAACCTTCGCGGTCATAGAGAGGTTTGGGCGATTTATAGCTATACGGAAGCCTGGTCTTCACATAAAAATACCACTGATTGATAAAATTGCGGGACGGCTAAGCCTTAAAATATTGCAGCTTGACGTAATAGTGGAAACAAAAACAAAAGATGATGTNTTTGTAAAATTAAAGGTTAGTGTTCAATATCGAGTTCTGCCAGATAAAGCCTATGACGCGTTCTACAAACTAGATTTTCCTCAGGATCAAATCACNTCATATGTGTTCGATGTAATTCGGGCAGAGGTGCCTAAAATGAAATTGGATGACGTTTTTGAAAAGAAAGACGACATAGCTAATGCGGTTAAACGGGAGTTAAATGATGCCATGGTAAACTATGGTTATGACATAATTAAAGCGCTTGTAACAGACATAGATCCTGATTCTCAAGTCAAAGAGGCTATGAATAGAATTAATGCCGCCGAGAGAGAAAAGGTTGCTGCCCAATATGAAGGCGACGCGGCTAGAATTCTAATAGTTGAGAAAGCTAAAGCAGAAGCCGAAAGCAAAAGGCTTCAAGGTCAAGGAATTGCTGATCAAAGAAGAGAAATAGCCAGGGGCTTAGAAGAGTCTGTAGATGTTCTAAATAATGTTGGAATAAATTCACAAGANGCCTCGGCTTTAATTGTAGTTACACAACACTATGACACACTTCAATCTATTGGAGAAGAAACAAACAGCAATTTAATTTTACTTCCTAATTCTCCACAAGCGGGTAGCGATATGCTTAACAATATGGTTGCATCATTTACAGCCAGCAATCAAATAGGAGAGGCTATGAAAAAAGACAACCTAAAAAAGAAAAAGGGCGCTTCTGAAAAAAACGCCGAAAAAAAGGACATTAATGCTAATTTAGATAAGGAAATAGGTGAAGGGGGTACAGATTAATCATTTTTTCCANCCATCTCTCAGGCTCACTGTTTTATTAAAAGAAATGACTCCTCCTTCATTGCTATCAACAATATAATAACCTTTTCTTTGAAACTGAACCTTTTGGCCTATTTGTAAGGATGATACAAAATNTTCGGATTTACCAACAATTAATTTTTTAGAATTTTTATTAACACNTTTAATCAAATCATCGTTTTCGTCTGGCTTTTCTTTAAAAAACAATCTTTCATATTCATTTATATTTACATCAATAGATGAATTAATGTCTACCCAGTGAATTGTTCCCTTTACCTTTCTTTGGCTTTCTTCTGAATTAGAGCCACTTTTACTTTTGGGGTCATATGTACAATGCACCTCTATTACTTCTCCCCTTTCGTTTTTGATGCAGTTTTCAGCTTTAATTATATAGGCATTTTTAAGCCTAACCTCTTTACCTATTGTCAATCTAAAAAACTTTCTGTTTGCTGTTTCCCTAAAATCTTCTCTCTCTATATAAAGATATTTTGAAAAGATCATTTTTCTTTTACCCTGAGACTCATCCTCTGGGTTATTTGTTGCCTCAAGTATTTCGTGTTTGTCTTCCGGATAGTTAATGATTANCAATTTAATTTCATCAGTAACAACCATTACCCTGGCACAGGTCTTATTAAGCTCTTCTCTTACGTAGAACTCCATTAATGAAACGTCTATAATGTTTTCTCTTTTAGCAATACCCGCTTTTTTAACAAAATTAATGAGAGCATTNGGGGGGTATCCCCTTTTTATCATACCGGATATGGTAGGCATCCTAGGGTCATCCCATGATGAAACTATTTTTTTTTCAATAAGATAGGAGAGTTTTCTCTTGCTCATTATTGTATAAGACATATTAAGCCTCGCAAACTCTCTTTGCTTAGGTAAAATTTTNTTCTCTTTAGGCAGTTGATGCAAAAACCATTCATACAAGTCTCTGTGCGGTTTAAACTCTAGTGTACATAATGAATGTGATATTTTTTCAATATAATCTGACTCTCCGTGTGCCCAGTCATACATTGGGTANATACACCATTTGCTGCCTGTTCTGTGGTGGTCTTTAAACAATATTCTGTACATAACTGGATCCCTCATAAGCATGTTTTGAGAATCCATTCTTATTTTAGCTCTTAGAACATGAGTCCCCTCTTTATGCTTTCCCTCCCTCATCTCTTTAAATATCCTTGCACTTTCTTCTTTTGGTCTGTTTCTATAGGGGCTATTTGTTCCCNGATTGGTCGGTGTTCCTTTTTGTGTGGCAATTTGCTCTGATGTTTGAGAGTCAACGTATGCTTTATCATTTAGAATCAAGTAATTTGCCCATTCATACAATTTTTCGAAGTAATCAGAGGCATAGCATATATTTGACCATTCATATCCTAACCACTTAATATTATTTTTTATTTCCTCAACAAAATGTGAGTTTTCCTTAACAGGATTTGTGTCGTCAAATCTAAGATTAACTGGGGCGCTGTATTTTTTGCCTAACTCAAAATTTAAAGTGATTGCTTTGACATGACCAATGTGCAAATATCCATTTGGTTCAGGGGGAAAACGAAAACACAACTCTTTTCGNTTAAACCCATTATTCAGATCTTCTTCGATTATTTGCTCTATAAANTTTTTATAATTANTCAAAATTATTTTTTTATTTAGTCACATNTACTTCTAATTTACATCTAGTTTTTATCTTTACAAAAAATCATGGCTTTTATAAAAATCAACCACATAAAGACATATTCATTCATTGGATGCATGGATGAAGAAAAAAAAATAGGATCTGAATATGAGACTGATATAGAAATAAATTTTATGTGTTGCTTTGAAAAATTGAATGATAATTTAAATAAGACTGTAGACTACGTTAGTGTGTCTAAAGTTGTAAATGANGANATGAAGAAAAGGTGTAATCTGCTNGAAACTGTGATTTATAGAATAGGAAATAAATTGTTAAATATTGACGATAAAATAAGCTCTGTGACTGTTGAAATAAAAAAANTAAATCCCCCTATTCTAGGGAACGCTCTTTTTGTATCAGTAAAAAACGAATTTAAAAGATAAGTGTATTTTTGTATAATGGCACCGTGGCCGAGTGGCTAGGCAGAGCTCTGCAAAAGCTTGTACAGCGGTTCGAATCCGCTCGGTGCCTCTAATTTGANATNTCTAATATTATTTCTCTTTTAATTAAATCTACTCTTTTAACTATNACTTTTAAACTANCCCCTAATTGATATGTTTTCTTTGTTAATTCTCCAACCAACCGATGATTATCAATGTCATAATAAAAATAGTCGTTTTGGAGTCTGCTTATTTCAACAAACCCCTCACAAAAATTCTTTTCCATCTCTACGTATATTCCTCTTTCAGTAACTCCAGAAATAATACCCATAAACCTTTTTCCTAATTTATCTTTCATAAAGACAGTTTGCATCAGCTTAACAGTTTGCCTTTCTGCTTTTGTGGCATCCTTCTCCTTTTGGGTTGATAGGTAAGAAATTTTATCCATTTCTTCTTTGTCTAGTTTATTTTCTTTTTTATTTAAAATAGAGGACAATAGCCTATGNCAAATGATGTCTGGGTATCTTCTAATTGGAGAAGTNAAATGCAAATAGCGCGTAAGTGACAATCCGTGATGTCCTATGTTTTTTGTTGAGTATTCTGCTTTACTCATGCTTCTTAAAGCGAGTAAGTTTATAATNTTGGATTCTTTTTTTTCTTTNGCTTCTGAAAGNAGGTTNTTTATTTGTTTACCTNTACTATTTTTTTTATTTAATTTCATATGTCCAAAAGATTCTGCAACACTAAATAAATTCTCCANTTTTTTCGCATCTGGCTTATCGTGAACTCTAAAAATTGCTTTTTTCTTTAGTTTTTCAGCNACCTCTATATTTGTAAGCAACATAAATTCCTCTACNAGTTTGTGTGACTCTTTACTTTCTTTTANAAATGTTCCTTCAATTTTGTCTCCTTTAAATTTAAATCCCANCTCCTTTTTATTAAAAAATATTGCTCCNCTTTCCTCCCTTTTTTTCCTTATTTTTTNCGATATTTTATTAAGGTTTATTATTGCGGTTTCAATTTCTTTATTTTTCTTTTTTCCTTCTTTATTGTTTTCGATTATATTTTGTACATCTGAATATGTAAGTCTGTAATCTGANTAAATTGTTGTTCGCGCTGCCCTTTCTTTTTTTACATTTCCTTTCTTGTCAATCGTGAAAATTATAGAAAATGCCCTTTTCTTTTTTTTAGGTTCAAGTGAGCATATCTCGTTNGATAGTTTTTCTGGAAGCATTGGAATTACTTTATTGGCNAGATATACAGATGTTCCTCTTTTTCTTGCCTCTTTATCNAATTCTGTATCCTGTTTGACATAGCTCGATACATCTGCTATATGAACACCTATTTCAAAAACATTANTNTCTAATATTTTAAATGATAATGCATCATCATAATCCTTTGCATTATCTGGNTCTATAGTGAAGGTNAGTGGNTTTGTGTAGTCTTCTCTTTTCTCTTTGTTTTCTTTTTT
Source organism: Flavobacteriales bacterium TMED96 (assembly GCA_002171475.2). Lineage (GTDB taxonomy): Bacteria > Bacteroidota > Bacteroidia > Flavobacteriales > Flavobacteriaceae > TMED96. The sequence goes on along the minus strand of NHEX02000037.1, from coordinate 22,700 downwards.
TTCCTTAATGCTTTTTAATTCTTTTAACACTTTTTTCGGGAATATGTTTACTATTTTGTTTTCTATAATAATATTTTTTATCTCTGCATTTATTTCTCCAATATCTCCCAATACTTCATTAATTTTAACAGTAGGTTTTAATTCCTTTGGTTCCCACTTTTCAATCTCTATTGTAAATCTCTTTNNCTTAATTTNACTTAATTCATAATTATTTTTAAGTTTACATTCAACAGTTCTTCCTCCACTTTTCAATATTATTTTGTTTTTTTTATCGATTGTAGCAGGGTAATTCTTCTTATCCCTTTTCCTAATTTCTATGATTTTTCCTGTTTCTTTTCCATTTTTATTAATCACTTGAGCCACTACCAGATCGTTATGTAGGGCATTCATTAAATTTTTTCTACTTATTTTAATATCTTTTTCATTTTTTGGAGTGACAACAAAGCCTGTTCCAGATCTAACTATTTCCAAAAAGCCTAGTTTTGTGTTTATTTCAGAATCGTTTGTAGAAAAATAACTGTCTTNTTTNGTCTCTAATTTACCTCTCTCCTTNAGTACACGAAGTTTTTTTTTNAGAATTTTGAGATCCTTTTTTGTATTTAGATTTAGTTTATCTCCTAATTNTTTAAAAACTATTTTAGAAGAAGATTTTTTTATCAACTTAAGTATTTGGCTCTCTAACTTTTTTTTCTTCTTTTTCNTCATTTTTAACAAATCTAATCTTTTTTANATTCACTAGATTTCAATATTATATTATATATAAAAATTAATTTATAAATCTATTATTATGATTATGGGATGTTAATATTTAAAAAAAAGAAGACAGTTTTTTTTGATATTAAAAAACCCTATNAATTTAAACAACCTTTTAACATTTAATTTAATATTATATACTTCAANAACAANNNTTTAGATCTTCAATTAACAACGGTTAACAACAAAAAAAATTAATAACTATTTGTGATGCTAATGATTAAGAATGTTAATTTTTNNACTAATTATTTTTATAAATAAATAAAACTTTATTTGTTGGTATAANCTTTATATAAAACGCCATGAGCTTTGTTNTTTTTCTTTTTTTATCAACATTATATTAAATATTTTTTTAACAGNTAGTTTAGCTGTTTTCCATTTCTTAAATTTAAATAAAAAATGACAATTTCAATTGGGAATGATCATGCTGGAGTGAATCTTAAAAACTATATAGTAAAACATTTAAAAGACAAAGGGATTAAAATAAATGACAAAGGAACAAGCACACAAAAGAGTGTAGATTATCCAGATTTTATTCATCCTGTATCTAAAGAAATAGAGGANAAAAAAATCAAGTCTAGGAATAATCATTTGCGGAAGTGGNAANGGAGCAGCTATGACAGCAAACAAAAGAAAGAATATTAGAGCCGCGCTTTGTTGGAACAAAAATATATCAAAGCTGGCCAGGCAGCACAACGATGCTAATATTTTGAGTATTCCTTCGAGGTTCGTAAGCAACACTGAAGCAATAGACATAGTGGANGCTTTTATAAATACCGATTTTGAAGGAGGAAGGCATCAAAGAAGAATTGAAAAAATACCATGCCGGTAATGAAATTTGATGCGAAAAGGTTTAATGAATTAGACAACAAAACTCTTCATCACATATTTTTACTTCGTTTGGAGGTATTCGTTGTTGAACAAGAATGCTTATATCAAGACATAGACGGAAAAGACATAAATAGCATCCATATTATTGGTAAAAAACAAGAACAAATAATAGCTTATTCTAGAATCATGAATTTAAATAATGAGTTTTGTTCTATAGGCAGAGTATTGGTAAAAAAAGAATTAAGAAAAAACGGAATAGGCATAAAACTCATGGAAAAGTCAATTGAAAAAGCAAGAAAACTATTNAATCAAAAAAAAATTAAAATATCAGCCCAAGAGTATTTGAAAAATTTTTATACTGGGTTAGGATTTAAACATACGGGAAAAAGCTATTTGGAAGACGGTATTCCTCACATTGAGATGATCCTCAATTAGAAAGAACTAAAATGCCAGTAAGAGTTTTTTCTATCTCTTCATAAGGCATAATGTTCAACCTTTTGTAGACAACTAAATAATTACCACTGACCTTAACGTTTATATTGCGCAAAGCAGCTGTAATCCTTCTTCTAATTTTATTTCTATCAACAGCACGAGAAAAATGTTTCTTTGGAACAGACACACAGAAAAACGGGGGATTNTCTTTTCCGTTGTCTCTACTTACTTTTATCTCATTTTGAACAACGAATACGTTAGATCTANAAAGGNTTTCAATTATTTTTTTATTTTTCAAGCTCTTTATCCTCAAANTTCTTCATTTTTGGTAAATAATAATTATTTGTCTTGTCAACGTCGGCCATTAAATTACTTGGGTCGATAATAATAGCTTCAATATCATTTACACTTCTTTCTAAGTCAAAACTATAATATGGGTTAGCCCAGAACCAGTCTGGTTTTACCTTCCAANCGACAGTATAAGGATTGTTTTTTTCACCTCTCATGAGGGAGATAGGGATATATATTATATCATATTGACCGTCATTGTATTTTATAAGTAATTCCAGTGGCATGGGCATAAGNCCCTTTCTATAAAGAACAACATTCGTTTTACCGGAGTCNCCNTCTACCTTGTCAACTTTATAGTCGATGACGTTGGTTGTTTGTGTCCAATCTGTTAGATACCATTGGAGCTGTATTCCGGAAACCCTTTCGGCAACACGGCGAAAATCGTTAGGTCTTGGGTGCCTGAACTTCCATTCATNAAAGTATTCTTGAAGAGTTTTAAACAACATGTCTTCNCCCACAATATATCCTAGCTGAGATAGAAAAACCGCACCTTTGTCGTAAGCAGTATTTTCATACGCATAATTATATTCATACCTGTTAGCNTTGGTTGATTGTGGCATTTCTGTTCCTGAAAGAGCAAGCCTGTAGTAATCGTTGTAACTCCTTTCCATCGGAAACCCCTTGTTTTCTTNAAGTATTTCATCTTCTGCGAGNGTAGANATGAAAGTTGTAAAACCCTCATCCATCCATTCGTGTTTGGTTTCGTTGGTTGCTAAGACATGCTGAAACCAAGAATGAGCCAGCTCGTGGCAAGTTACACCAAACAAACTATTGAAGGATCTCCCACCGGTAATAAGTGTCATCATCGCGTATTCCATACCGCCGTCNCCACCTTGTGCAACAGTATATTGTTTATATGGATATCTACCAATTTTAGAATTAAAATAATCCATCATTTTTGCTGTATAGGGCTGTAATTTTTTCCAGTTATCAATGATTTTAGNNTCATTTTTGTAAAAAAAGTGCAACGTTACATCGTTTGGACCAGAATAGGTATCATGGATGTAATTTTTATCTGCTGACCAAGTAAAATCATGAACGTTGGGCGCAATAAAGTGCCATTCAACTTTCCCCTTTTTTGACTTAGACTTTTTTCTTNTAGAATACCCCTTGCCAATATCGTTTGAGTTTTGTAAATAACCGCTAGCGGCAACTGTATATTCTTTNTCAATTCTTATTTTCACATCAAAATTACCCCAAACACCGTGAAATTCTCGGCCAGTATANGGGTCAGCATTCCAGCCTTCGGAGTCATATTCACACATTTTTGGGTACCACTGTGCCATTGAATATTCTATTCCATCTCTAGAATTCTTACCAGCTCTTCTTACCAAATCAGGGACTTGTCCCATGAACTCCATGCTAAATTCTGTNGTCTCACTTGGTAATAGGGGNGNATCTAACACAACCTCTAAAATTGTCTCACTGTCTACAGTTTCAAGTAACTTTCCATTCTGATATAAATTGTAAACTTTTAAAAAACCTTGCTGTTTTGGGTCAAGAGAGTCTATATCTACTTTAAANCTAGTGTTTTTGTCAGCCGAATTATCTTGCCTTATAGCCATTTCACTCCCTGGCTTAAAAGCATTAAAATACAAATGAAAAAAAACCTTTCTTAGTGTTTCGGGCGAATTGTTGGTATACTTAATCTTCTGAAAACCATTGTATTGGTTGTTAATATTGTCAAAGTTTACCTCAATTTTATAGTCTATTTCTTGCTGCCAATATTGAGAACGGGCAACAATGCCCGCAAATAAATAAAAGAGGATAATATATCTCATAGTGAAGTATTAAATATCCTCTAATTTAAGTGTTTTATTTAACTTAAATTTGCCGTTTTCTTTTCTAATCTCTATAATTTCGTTCTCTACGTCATGTTGTAAANAAAGAAGAANCTTNTCTTTTGNGGCTTTTTCTAAAAAAGANGCCTTTTCCNGTAAAGTCAATAAGGGTCTTGTGTCATACCCCATAANAAAAGGGACTCTAACGTGCCCTGCTGTTGGTATTAAATCTGAAACAAAAACAAGGGTTTTGTTTTTATATTCCAAAACAGGAAGCATCATTTTCTCCGTATGCCCGTTGACTGTCAAAACATCAAATCCAAGAGGTTTTTCATCATCTGCTATTAAATGTAATTTACCGCTTTCTTCAAGCGGAAGAATATTATCTGGCAAAAAGGATGCTTTTTCTCTCGAATTTGGAGAAGTTGCCCACCTCCAATGATCTTCATTAATCCAGAAGTTCGCATTTTCAAACCTAGGAACCAGTTCCCGGTTCTTTCTAATTATAGCTCCGCCGCAGTGATCAAAATGAAGGTGTGTAAAAAAAACATCAGTAATATCNGCATTTTTAAAGCCAGCTTTTTTAATTGAGGTTTCAATTGAATATTCACCCCACCTNTAATAGTGAGAAAAAAATCTTTCACTTTGCTTATCTCCTAGGCCTGTGTCAATTAAAATTAGCTTATGGTTTGTCTCTATTAAAAGTGATCTTGCAGCCATATTAATCATATTTAAATCGTCGGCAGGGTTTGTTTTTTCCCAGATAGTCTTTGGAACAACACCAAACATTGCTCCTCCGTCAAGTTTNAAATTACCGGTTTCAATGGAATAAAGGTTTTTAATTATAGACATTNTCCACAATTATTTATCTAAATATTTATTATTAATAATTGACATTAGTTCAGTAGAAAATGCAAGCAATTGTTTAATTTCCTGTATACTCGATAACCGGTTTTTACCCTTTATAAGAAGGCTTTTTCCAATTGACTCAACTCTAAAATAAGCGTGGCTTTCAAAAAAGAAAATAAGTTTTGAGTCAAAAAGACCCCTTATTTCACTTGCCTTCTTTCCCCCAAGGAAAAAGCGTTTGGAAAAGTCAGGGTGTTTTGGAAAATCTAAATCTTTATAAACGGTATTTTCATTAATACCCCCNAGTAAGTTTTCTCTATCTAAAATAAAAACAGGTATATCAAATTTTAGATTTATTAGCAAGAAAGAAGAGACAATATTATCTTTTGAGATAAAAGCACCTTCGCTGTAAGAAAGATCAAACAAATGAAAATCGCCNCTTTCATTTACGATTTCATTGAATTGATAATTTATAATTTTTGCCTTAAAAAAATCAAAACGCTCAAGTTCTTTTGTGTCAGATGAGGCTTCTGACCGATAGCCCCAACCAAGAATTGTAGAAAGTTTCTGAAGAGACAACTGTCTNTTGGTTAGATTATCATTAATCCTGAAGAAATCATTTGTCGGGAGAGACTTTCTTATGGCGAAAGGATGTTGTGTGTCTGCCGTATGTGCATCCAGCCCGATAATCTCAAACGCCCCTCCTTTTCTAGCAAACCCCCTTCTGTACTCATTCAACCCNTCCATAACGGTGTGGTCCACAAAACTGCATAATGAAAAATCTAAAACAGCATGTTCGTTTTCGGGAATTTCATCGAGTTTTGATTTAAGGCGAAAGAAATTCAAGAAACTGCAGAAGTTTTTAACACTCACGTAATAATTTCCTGTTTCCTCTTCTAAATACATTAACACATTTGGTTTAAAAACATTTCTAGTGAAGAGAAATAAATTTTTATTTAAAACAACATGTATTAAAAAGGTGGTTGCAATTCCAAGGAAAATACCAGTAATTAAATCATTGGTCAGCGTTATAATTAGTGTAACAATAAAAATTGCCGCCTGCTCTTTTCCTATTTTTAGAATCCTAAGAAAATTACTAGGGGCAGCAAGNTTGTATCCAGTGTAAACCAATATTGCGGCTAATGCGGGAAGAGCAATCCTCTGTATCTGTTCCTGAAATAAAAGAATGAAACACAATAGCATTAAAGAATGTGACATGTTGGCAAAACGATTTGTACCNCCATTATTGACATTTACTGANCTTCTTGCAATTACTGTTACAACATTAAGACCTCCGGCCATTCCGCTTAAAGCTGTAGCTATACCCAATGCCCTAAGGTCTTTGTTTACATTTGATCTTCTTTTTTGGGGGTCGAGTTTGTCAACGGCTTTAATGCTTAATAACGATTCAATACTAGAGATAAGCGTGATAGAGAAAACTGTTGACAAAAAGGGTAGCGTTAAAGCTATTCCAAAATCTGGAGTAGGCAGGTCAGACCAGATATTATCAGGAAGAGATATTAGTAGATTTGAGCCTATAGGATACTCTCGAGATGACACTAAATCGTAGTAATAATTTAGCCCAATAGCGAGAAAAACAACCCACATTGGAGCAGGAACTAACTTAAAGAAGCGGTTTCTTAATCTTGAATAGAAAANCAGAATCAGAAGTGATAGTATTCCTAACAAGGCGGGTAATATAATTTCCATAGAAGTGGAAGAAAATATTATATTAAGCGACTCAGGAATTTTCGATAATACCTCAAGGGGTTTTCCGCTCACAGAGGTTATACCAATCATAACATGAACTTGTTTAGAAAGTATCCCCACACCAATAGCGGCGAGCATACCCTGTAAAGCAGATGAAGGAAAAAATTCGCTTAAGGCACCGAGTCTAAAAACACCAAAAANAAACATTAAAACACCTGAAACAATTATAGCAGCCAAAGTGTATAGATAGCCTTGATATNAATCACCANCGCCCAACGAAGTGATAGCGTATAATAAAACTATAACTAAACCATTGCCAGGCCCAGTTATTGTTAATTGTGAGCCTCCCAAAATAGCAACAACTGTTCCACCAACAANAGAAGCGATTACACCAGAAATAGGAGGTGCTTCTGAAGCGATGGCAAGACCTAATCCAAGTGGTAATGCGACTAACGANACAACAAATCCNGCGAATAAATTTTTAGGAACTTCTTTTATAAAGTCTTTCATTATTTACTATTTTCAGTTTTTTATAATAAGAACATCAGTTGGCAATTCAGATAAAATATGCTCCATGTCTTTTGGAAAAATTCTTGAAATGAAAGAGGACCGTTTCATTTCTGAATTTAGAACCAACAANTCAGCNCGAACAACCCTNGCATAGTGACCAATAGAATACCCTCTAGCTCCAAAAATACTTTGTGAATGGATTTTTTTGTTTTCTTTAAGACTGTCAGGTATATTTAATAAAATTTCGTCATATCTGTTTTTTTCTTCGTTTTCTATTCCCTCTTTNATTTCGGTAACTTTTTTTAGGCTCTCATCGTCATCGGCTGNTACATTTACCTTAGATTGGCTTATCTCACCAACAAGAGTTACGTTAGGAATGCCCATTAGAGAAGAAAATTCAAATGCAGNCCGTATCGTTTTCTCTGTATTAGGTTCATTTATAGCATTTACTACAACGTGTTTTGANGGGACCTCTTCAACAGANGGTTTAATTAAAAGTAGAACCGAACAGGGCGCTTTTCTTGTAATTTCCCTTGCTATTGACCCCACATAAAATTTTAAAACATTTTCTCTTTGAACGGCACCTAGAAGTAATAAATCAATTTTATTTTTTTTGCACATCTTTANAATAGTTGGGATNGGCNCCCCTTCTTCCCAGAGCACTTTTATCAATTTTGGCTGGACAGGGGAATCCTCTAATATCTCTTCAAAGGTTTTTTTCTTTACAGAGGTTTTCTTTCCAACATGAATGAAAAAGATTTCTGCCTTTAGTGAATCGGCTAAACGCAAAGAAGTAAATATGTTGGCTTTTAAATTTGGAGAAAAAGCAAAACCAACTAAAATTTTTTTAAATAAAGTTTTTTTCAACTTTTTTTATATAATATAATCTAAAAAAACTAGAATTTAAATTTTAATTTTCAACATAATTGTAATTTACAAATCCAAAGAGCTACCAATTTTGGGGATAATTAATTTTTTTTTATCAAAGCTAAATTTTTTCACAGCACTAGAAACATTAATCTTTATAGGGGGGAATGTGTTAAAGTGACACCCTATTATTTTTTCACACTTAATGAAATCTGAAGCCATCAAGGCCTCATCAACGCCCATTGTGAAGTTATCCCCGATTGGTAAAATTGCAAAATCAAGTTTAGGACAAAGCCTAGGAATTATTTTCATATCATAAGTTAAAGCAGTGTCCCCAGCATGATAAAAGGACTTATTATTTCCATAAACAACAAATCCCCCAGAATTCCCACCGTAGCTTCCGTCAGGCAGCACCGATGAATGTATAGCTGATACAAATTTAACAGTTCCAAAATCAAAATTAAATTTTCCCCCATGGTTCATACCATGTCCATTAAGACCTTTTGTTTGGAACCATGAAACTATTTCATAATTTGAAATTATTGTAGCATTATTGTTATTAGCGATTAACTCTGCATCTAACAGGTGGTCTTGATGCCCGTGAGTAATTAAAATAAAATCACATTTTATACTCGAAATGTCTATATTTTTTGCCAGTTCGTTTCCTGTAATAAACGGATCTATTAAAAGCTTTTTTCCATTAAAAAAAATTAAAAAACACGAATGTCCCAGGTAAGTAATTTTCATTTTTAAAGCTATAATTTTTCTGACAAAATTGACAAAATTGTCTTCACCCCGTCTCTGTAATTTCCTAGTCTAATATTTTCATTTGGACTGTGCTGATTGTTATCCCTATTGACAGTAGGAACGGTAATTGCCGGAATGTTTAGAGTATTAACAAACGGAGAGATTGGTATTGAACCACCACTCATCCTTATCAAAATTGGGTCTTCGCCAAACCCCCTTTTTATAGCATTCCTAAGCCATATACTGTATTCATTTTTAAGACTAGTCCTAAACGACTGATATGAAATCTTAGAGGTAAAAGTTGCAATTTTTTTATTTTCTAACCTTTCTTTTTTGTTTGGTTCTCTATCTAGTACTAAATACCCTAAACCCTCAATGTGTTTTTTTATCAACGATAAAAGTCTTTTCGGATCAGATTCTTTTACAAGCCTCACATCAATTTCTGCTCTAGCCCAAGAAGGAATTATCGTTCGCACCTCCTCATTAATCCAACCAGAGCCCATTCCTCTGATATTTAATGAAGGGTATTGAATTGCCTCTTGATACGTATTTTTCACCTTATCAAACCCCGCGAGTTGGAATAGGTCTAATAATTCCTTTTCATTATGAGGTGTGGACTCAAGTATTTTTTTAACATCGGGTGTAATTTCAATTCCATCATAATAACCCTCAATGGTTACTTTTCCGTTTTCATCTTTCATTGATGCGAGTATTTTTGATAATCTTAATGCAGGATTTGGCACATAGTTCCCAAAATGTCCACTGTGTTGAGGGACTATAGGACCATATGTTGTTAATTGAATAGTGGCAATCCCTCTAGCCCCAAAAGTTAAAGTTGGTTTATTGAGTCTATGACGAGGGCCATCAAGAATAATTAATACATCAGAAGTAAGCAATTCACCATTTTTTTTAACAGCGTCCGACAGATTCGGAGACCCCATTTCTTCTTCAAAATCGAGTATTACTTTTATGTTGAAGTTGGGAGCGATTCCATTCTCATCAATCGCGTCAATTGCTGCAATAAACATTGAAACTGGACCCTTTGCATCACTTGAGGATCGCGCAAAAATTCTCCAATCATCATTATATTCATATATTTTCTCCCAATTTATAGCCTCCCAATCACCCGAAGAATTCCTTTTTTTCAATACTGGGGAATATGGATTTTTTTGATTCCATTTTGAGTGGTCCACTGGCTGTCCGTCCATTTGAAGGTATATGAGTACCGTTTTGCCTTTTGAGGTAAAATCTCTTTTAGCCAATAATAGGGGCGCACCCTTAGTCATAATTTTTGAAACCGTAAATCCCCTCTTCCCAAATTCTTTCTCAGTCCACTCTATATTTTTTTGTATACCTATTTTGTCGTTTGCATCGTTTGGAATACTAAGTAATTTCTTAAATCCCTCAAAGGAACTTAGTGTATATTTTGAGGCTAAATGATCTAGGTTTAATCTTTCTTGACAAAAAAGATTTGAAGAGTAGCTAATAAAAAGAAATAATATAATTTTTTTCATTTATTCAAGATTTTTAACATCTTCAAAAGATTCAGGGATACTTATTTGTCTCACTTGAGCCTCCGCGTTAATTGATTCATTTTTTGATTTAAGCTCTTTAGTCAATATTTGTTTTGACCTTCTCTCTGATGGAGGGTTTAATTTTTCAGCTTTTTCAAACTCAATTACTGATTCTAGTAGATCCTTAGGCAGGTCATTTTTGCATTTGACCAAAAGTTCAATAAATTGATTAGCAAAAAACTGATCAATTTGGATTTTTCTTTTAGTTGTATGTGCAAACCTTCCTATAACACGACATATATTTTCTCTTTCCTCAGGGCTTAGTTGCTCCGCAAACTCATACTCTTCAATCTTTTTTAAAGATAAAATTATCGGTTCCAGAGAGTCAATTGTAATTACATAGACTTTATAATCACCAAGGTTATATGTAAGCTGAGATATATGTTCGATTGTATTGGAAGGGACAACCAAAAAAATTTCTTTTCTTACAGACTCCTGAGAGGCATATTTTTTAAGATTATCGGTTTCTCGCTTAATATATTTTGGAAAATTAGTTAAATCGTCGTTAGCTGGGCTTTTAGCGTCAAATATTATGTATTCGCCACATATATTAATTGTGTTATCAGGCTTTCCTTTGAATGGCACTTCTTCAATATAGTCTACTAGATGAGTCTGGCAGAGCATTTTTATCTTTTGCTCCACAAAAGTTTCATGAGAAGACCACTGAATTTTAAGTTTTTCAAATTCATCTTCTTTTTCTTTTAACTTAGAATCTTGGATTCGGCCTCTCTCAGCATCCAAATCTTTTTTAACTTGCGAAACCTGTGCGACCTCTCTTTGGTATTCCTTTATTAAGGATTTCTCTTGAATCAAAACTTGTTTTTCCAGGCCGTTTATTTCGCTCGTTAATACTTTATTCTTAGAGGTCTCGTCTAAAAGTTTTTTTTCTAGCATGCTTATTCGTAATTCTATTCCTTTGATTTCATTAAGCGTGCTGTCAGAAAGCTCTTTTATTAATCTCCATGAAAAAATCCTTTCCCAAAACGAAAAATTCTTTAATTTTTCAAAAAAAGCATTGATTCTTTCCATCAATTTAAATTTAAGTCGAATTTAGAAGAAATCATATTATAATTCAATCATTAAGTTTTAGAACTGCTAAAAATGCCTGCTGGGGTATCTCAACATTACCAATTTGTCTCATTTTCTTTTTCCCTTTTTTCTGATTTTCAAGTAGTTTTCTTTTTCTTGTTATGTCCCCTCCATAGCATTTCGCAGTGACGTCCTTTCTAACAGCTTTTATTGTTTCGCGAGATATAATTTTAGCTCCAATTGCAGCTTGAACTGGAATGTCAAATTGTTGTCTAGGAATCAACTCTTTAAGCTTATCACACATTTTTTTACCAATGGTGTATGCATTATCAGCGTGAATCAGAGAAGATAAAGCATCCACAGAATTACCATTTAATAAAATATCAACTCTAACTAATTTTGAAACATTGAATCCTATTGGGGAATAATCAAAAGAAGCGTAGCCTTTGGATACTGTTTTTAGTCTGTCATAAAAGTCAAAAACAATTTCTGCAAGCGGGAGCTCAAAAATAATCTCGACTCTTTCTTGGGTAAGGTAAGTTTGATTAATCATCTTCCCCCTTTTTTCTATGCACAACGTTATAACATTTCCAATATAATCCGACTTTGTAATTATTGAAGCTTTTATATAAGGCTCTTCTACCCTCTCTAAAGTTGAAGGGTCGGGAATATCAGATGGATTGTTTACAAGAATCATTTTGTTTGGGTCTTTCCGAGTGAATGCGTGGTAAGAAACATTTGGGACTGTCGTGATTACACTCATTGCGAATTCGCGTTCTAGCCTTTGCTGAATTATTTCAAGGTGTAACATTCCCAAAAAGCCACACCTAAAGCCGAAACCAAGTGCAGCTGAACTTTCTGGTATAAAAACTAAAGATGCATCATTTAATTGCAATTTTTCCATGGATTTCCTTAGTTCTTCGTAATCATCTGTGTCTACTGGGTAAATTCCGGCAAACACCATTGGTTTTACCTCTTCAAATCCCTCAATGGCATTAACTTTAATCTTTCCATCTTCTATAATTGTGTCACCCACCTTTACTTCCTTTGCGTTTTTAATTCCTGTGATTAGATATCCTACGTCACCAGCAGAAATTGAATTTTTTGAAACCTTGTCAAGTTTTAACGTTCCTACTTCATCTGCCACATAAGCTTTTCCGGTTGCCAAGAATTTAATAGTTTGACCCTTTTTAATCTTTCCATTTATAACCTTAAAATACGTTTCAATTCCTCTAAAAGGGTTAAAAACAGAGTCGAAAATCAACGCTTGAAGAGGCAAAGCGCTATCCCCCTTTGGAGAAGGGATTCTATTAATTATTGCGCCTATAATTTTATCTATACCTTCACCCGTTTTTGCAGAGGCTTTTAAAATTTGATCTTTTTCACAGCCTAACAAATCGATTATATCATCAGTAACTTCTTCAACGTTTGCTGAGGGAAGATCGATTTTATTAAGCACTGGAATTATTTCTAAATCATTATCCAAAGCAAGATATAAGTTTGAAATGGTCTGTGCTTGAATACTTTGAGCNGCATCAATAACTAATAACGCCCCTTCACAAGCAGCTATTGATCTAGAAACCTCGTAGGAAAAATCTACATGCCCAGGGGTATCAATTAAATTCAGTATATAATTGTTGTTTNCATATTCATGTTCCATTTGAATGGCATGAGACTTTATTGTTATTCCCCTTTCCCTTTCAAGGTCCATGTCATCTAGAAGTTGATCNTTCTTTTCTCTTTGCTCAACAGTTCCTGTAAAATCCAAAAGCCTGTCNGCAAGAGTACTTTTTCCGTGATCAATATGAGCTATGATACAAAAATTCCTAATTAGTTCCATCTAAATTTTCAATGATTGTAAATATACGCTATTGTATGGAGGCTTTTTTTTATTTTTATGAAATTTCATGGTAAAAATAGGTAAAATAGAACTTGACGATTTTCCTTTGCTNCTTGCTCCTATGGAAGATGTAAGCGATCCGCCATTTCGAGCTTTATGCAAAGAAAACGGCGCAGATGTTGTTTACACCGAGTTNATATCAAGCGAAGGACTAATTAGAGATGCTGCGAAAAGNGTTCAAAAGCTTGATATTTATCAAAAAGAAAGACCAGTCGGGATTCAAATTTTTGGCTCTAATCTAGAATCAATGTTAAAATCAATTGAAATAGTTGAGAAAACCAAACCGGATATAATAGATATTAATTACGGTTGTCCTGTAAAAAAAGTTGTTTGTAAAGGTGCTGGGGCAGGCATATTAAGAGATATTCCCCTAATGGTCAAGCTAACCAAAGAAATGGTAAAAAAAACAAAATTACCAGTGACCGTGAAGACNCGNCTTGGATGGGATGACANCTCAATCAAAATAGTTGAAGTTGCAGAAAGACTTCAGGACGTAGGNATAGCTGCAATATCAATTCATGGAAGAACAAGATCTCAGATGTATAAAGGCAGAGCGGATTGGANCTTAATTTCGGACGTTAAGAGTAANCCAAGAATGAAAATTCCAGTTTTTGGTAATGGTGATGTAGATTCTCCAGAGGCAGCNTTAAAAATGAAAAATAAATTTGGTTTGGATGGTGCAATGATTGGACGAGCAAGTATCGGAAATCCATGGATTTTTAATCAAATAAAACATTATTTCAAATCTGGAGAAAAATTAGAAGAACCAAAAATAATTGACAAGATAGATTTAGTTCAAAGACATTTTGAGATGTCAGTAAAATGGAAAGGGCCGAAACTTGCAATATATGAAACCAGAAAACATTACGGTAGATATTTTAAAGGGATTGAAAACATAAAGAAATTTAAATTAAAACTAATCTCTTCAAATTCCGTAGAAGAAGTTATTGGGTGTCTACAGGANTTACGTAAAAATTTTAATGAACCACAATTAGCTTAAATACAAATAGGCTTTCTTTTTAATGTTAGCTGTTGCTATAACCGACGTTATTGACCCTAATGTAAAAACAGTTAACAACACAATTAAGCAATTTTCAAATTCAATTTCAACTGGATATGCAAGTGATGTTGACGGGACGTAGAGAATAGGCAAGTGTTTTTGAATAATTATAATTAGCAATCCCAAACNAAANCCTATNANNNATCCNANNCANGAAATGCAACAGCCCAAAAAAAAGAATATTTGTTGTATTTGTTTCGGAATAATTCCCATTGCGTGGAAAGTATTAAACTCCCTTTTTTTGTCTAGATACATAATAACAATTGACCCAAATAGAGAAAAAAGCGATATAACAACTATGAGGCTAAAAACAAAATATAAAATTATGTTTTCGGTATTCAACATCTTATAAATAGCAGAATTTAATTCTTTTCTTGACACAATAGTTACCGGTTTATTTAACACCTTGAGTATCTCTTCATTTAACTTTTTAATATTTGGATTTCCCTGAATTTTCAAGTCAATAAAATCGTATTCGTTAAAATCGTTTTGAAAAATTTTTCTAGCAAAGTCAATANTAGAAAAAATATAAAANTTATTCATGTCGTCAATTGAAGAATAGATGCCAGCCACCAATGCTGTTTCACTTTTAAAAGGATTAAAATTAATTGNCGATTCATTTAACTTCCTTGGGACAGTTATTTTCAAAAGATCCGAGTAATCGTAAACGCCAAGATTTAGTTGTCTCGCCGTTGAACTACCAATAATAACCTCAGAATACCCACCTTCTAACCAATCTCCTGAAATCAGTAGAGAATCTATTTGAACTATGTTTGAATACTGCTGTCCTACACCCCTTAAAACCGCCATCATAGTTTTATTTTTAAAGTTTAAAACCACNTTACCCTCTATTACAGGTGAACTATNAACCACATTGTGAATTAAATCAATTTTCGACAACTCTTCATTCGAAACAATTAGCTTGTTTTCGTTTTTAGGTTTTATTCTGAAATCAGGATCAAATTTATTTGTGAACGAAAGACCAAAAGTTTTAAGCCCACTAAATGCGCTTAAAACTATAAATAAAGAGGCTGTTGAAAACGAAATAACTATGACCGAAATCATGTTCATTATATTGATTACAGATTTTTCTTTTTTAGAGAAAAAGTACTTCAAAGCAAAATAGAGAGATACCTTCAAGTTATTNTTTAATTGGATTTTCACCATCTTTTAAAGATGATTCAATTTTTTCGATATAGTCCAGAGAATCGTCCAAATAGAAAGCTAAGTTGGGGATCACTCTTAATTCATTTTTAAGTTTTTGTGAAAGCGCGTGCTTAACCCGTGAAGCATTCTCACGAAGCCCNCTTATCCAATTATCTTTGTTTTTTGATGGATAAATGCTTACATAGACCTTAGCAATAGTCAAATCAGATGAAATTTTAACCTTTGTTACAGAGACAAGTTTGTTAGATGAGTCACTAAATCTAATAGCCTTTTGAAATATATACGACATCTCTTTTTGTAAAAGAGAACAAACCTTTTTTTGTCTTTGGGAATTCATTTAAGTAAAAATATAATTTTTTACTGTTGCTTGAAATTATTTTCAAACAATAAGAAAATTAAGTATTACTTTTGACAATTAAAGCTTCAAAAATGAATGAACTTATTGTCCCCTTTTGTTCTATTTTCATTGCTATGATAGTAATNTGGAGGTCAAGTGACGGATTNCAAGCCGCTTCAGATTATCTAGGAAGGAACTTAACAGAAGGTGTNAGAGGAGCTACCATAAATGCAATTGGTAGTTCAATGCCTGAACTTTTCACCACTCTCTTTGGCTTGATAATGCTAGGAGAATTGGACAACTTTGCATTTGGAATGGGAACAACATCGGGCAGTGCGATTTTTAATAGTATGATTATACCTGCCGTCGTAATTATGGCTGTAACTCTGCTTGGGATTACTAGTAAGGTTGAAGTTTCGAAGAAAGTAATTCTTAGAGATGGCCTTGGGTTAATTTTTTGCGAATTTCTTTTAATGTATGTGATTTATAAAAATAAAATAGATTGGTTAGACGGCCTTATTTTAATGTTATCTTATTTTGTTTATATTATTTACATGTTTACTTCTATGAAGACGGCTGAAGAAATTAGTTTAATTTCAAACAATACACAAGGTAAAGGAGAAACACCAATTTTAAAATCGATCGTATATTTTGATTTTGTTAATATTTTTTTTAGAAAAAAAGCAAATGCGCTCAACGCATGGTCTTTGCTACTATTTTCGATGGGAATAATTGGTTCAGCATGCGTTTTGTTAATCAACGCATGTGAAACTATAGCCGAAGGAATGGGGATTGCACCATATTTTATAGCGGTAATTCTTGCGTCAGCAGCGACAAGCTTGCCAGATACAATTTTATCATATAGAGACGCGATAAAAGGGGATTACGATGANGCAATATCAAATGCACTAGGGAGCAACATTTTTGANATTTGTTTTGCTCTAGGTTTACCTATTTTTGCATACACACTGGTTAAAGGTCCAATTGTTATGCCTGAGAGAACTTTATCCGATGTTATTGAGCTTCAAATAAGTTTAATTATTTTAACGATAATTTCTTTTTATATTTTTTATTTTAATAAAGGACTTAAAACAAGACACAGTATCTATCTTGTGGGTTTATACATTCTATTTGTAGCTTTTATATTTATAAATGCATACTTGTAGAATTTATGATGAAAAATTAAGTTTTTCGATTTCATCATGTCCTCCTTCAATATTGATTAATTTTAAGTCATTTTCTTTACTTATGATTGAACTAGCAATAACACTTCTATATCCCCCTTTACAATAAATATAAAATGGCGAGCATTTTCTAAGTTCACTTATATAGTTATCAATCTTTTTTAAAGGGATATTCTTCGCACCTGGAAAATGTCCGATCTTAAATTCATCCTCACCTCTGACATCATAAATATTTCTTCTTAAGGACTTGGATTTATTAACAAATTCTTTNGCACTTATACATTCAATTTTTTTTATTTCCCCCGATGACTTTACCCATCTATCAAAACCACCATCTAAAAAACCAACAACGTTATCGAAACCAACTCTCGCCAATCTAGATATAGCCTCTTCTTCCTTTCCTTTGGGTGAAACTATAATTATCTTTTGGNTAATATCTTTAATTAGGGTGCCCGCCCATGGAGCGAACATACCTTCTAGGCCGACAAATAAACTTCCTGGTATGTGCCCTCTGGAAAACAAACCNTTAGATCTTACATCTAAAATTAAAACATCACCTTGTTTTCTTAATACATTAAAGTTGTGGATACTTATAGGGNTCAGGTTTTTTTTGATTATAGTCGAAACATCCTCATACCCCCCTTTATTGAGCTTTACATTTGATGGAAAATATTTTGGAGGAGAAGAAAGGTCCTTTGTGACCTCGTTTATAAATTCCTCTTTAGTCATGTCTTTGCGAAGCGCATAATTTACTTTTTTTTGATTGGCAAGGGAATCACTAGTCAAATCCATCATGTTTTTACCACAAGCAGATCCTGCACCATGCGCAGGATATATGGTTATGCTGTCTGGTAAAGGCATCAATTTATTTCTTAAACTATCGAAAAGTTGACCCGCTAAGTATTCTTTTGAAAGTTTCTTGTTCTCTTGAGCTAAGTCGGGTCTTCCAACATCACCTAGGAATAAGGTGTCACCAGTAAAAATGGCAAACTCTCTATCATCTTCATCTCTAAGAAGGTAGCAGGAGCTCTCCATTGTATGCCCAGGAGTATGAATTAATTGTAAGGTTATTTTACCAAGTTTAAATTTCTCTCCATCCACTGCAATTTTTGATTCAAAAGATGGATCTGCATTTGGACCAAAAATTATGGGAGCATTAGTTTTTTTTGAGAGACTTAAATGCCCACTTACAAAATCGGCATGAAAGTGAGTTTCAAAGACATATTTGATTTTTGCCTTTCCTTTAGCGGCTCTTTCAATGTAGGAATCTATTTCTCTTAATGGGTCAATTACCGCGGCTTCTNCCCCACTTTCAATATAATAAGACCCTTGGGACAAACACTTGGTATAAATTTGTTCAACTATCATCTGCATAGAAGTTTCTAAATTCAAAAATACAGTAAGATTTTAATCTATAAAAATCATAAAGGTTTACTTATTCAACTTCCTGTTTTCCCATAATTTCAAAAACTGTTTGTAATTTGGTATTTCACCATACTTTTCTTTATAAATTTTCAAATGCTNGTCATCCCCCTCTTTAAGCTTTTCGTATGCACAAAATAACCAGGCAAGCTTTTCATTTTTTGTCATTTTATTAAATGATGTATATCTGAGTCGCAAACGACAATCTGCTGGCTCAATTGATGAAAACGAAAAAAACATAGATATAAATGATAACATAATAAGAATTCTTTTGATTAAAAAGAGAATAAAATTTAACATATGTGTTAGAAAATTAATTTGGCCATACAAATGAAATTTTCTGTTTTATGTCTGGATGTAAAGATTTTGCAACTGGACAATTTAGAGCAGTTTTTTCAATTATAGACTTTGTTTTAGAATCTGTAGATTGTGAAAATTTTATTTTTACTTCAATTTCGACTATCCTCCTAGGGTTATCACCCATTATCTTTTTTACTGATGAGGTAGTGTTTGTTAAGTCATATCTTATTTGTTTAGAAACAATCCCTATAACAGTTAAAATACAAGATGATAAAGATGAAGCAACTAAATCTGTGGGAGAAAAAGCCTCTCCTTTTCCGTTATTGTCTGTAGGCGCGTCTGTAACTATCTTTTCATTAGAGGATGTGTGGACAGATTCTGTCCTAAGATTTCCTAAATAACTAACTATGCTTGTCATATTTTTTTAAAATAAACGTTTTACAAAAATATTCAAAATTATGTATTTATTTTTTTTTAGTGATGAGATAAATACCTATCAAAATAACAAAAGCAGATATAAATTTACTAATACCAAATGATTCCCCGTCTAAAATCCCCCAGCCTATAGCTACTATCGGGAGCAAGTAAGTTGTTGAAACAGAAAAAACAGGGGAGGAAATAGAAACTAATTCATTAAACATAACTTTAGCTAGGGCAGTCCCCATAGAGGCTAAAATAAATACAAATAAAAGAGAGGTAATGATATCCTCCTCCCTGTAAAAAGTATNCCAAGAAAAATCTGACAAGNCTAAAAGAATTAATGCAGGAGGAGTAATTGCTAAAAAGTTTCCAATAGCTATCCCAACTGAGGAAACACCTTTGAGTTTGTANTTTAAAATATTCACATTAAATCCATAGCATAGAGATGCAATTAATACTAATAAAGAATAGTTAGCATTAGAAAAAGATTTTGAGGAATATTCATCATATATGAGCATAACAGTTCCTAATAGCCCAACAGCAACCCCTAAAAACTGTAGTTTTTTAAAAGTGTAACTAAAAAAAAGCATTGCAATAAATAGAGTGAACAGGGGCGTTAATCCATTCAAANCAGCCACAACAGAACTATCTATTTTTGTTTCTGAATAAGCAAAAAGAAATGTTGGAAAGAATGTTCCAAAAAAACCTGTAACGGATAACCATTTCCATTGATCTCTGCTTAAGTTACTAACATGTCTGAGGCCAAAAAAAACNAGTATGAAGGATGTTATTACAATTCTAAAACAAGCTAATTGAATTGGGGATAAACCGACCAATCCCTTTTTGATTAATATATAAGAACTACCCCATATACCAGAAAGCAAAAACAAATAAATCCATTTTTTGGTGTTTTTATCCATTAAAACTTTTCCATGTCAAGCTTTAATATTGTATTGACAAGGACATTGGCNCCTTTATACACATCTTCGTCTGAAGAGAGTTCTTTTGGCGAGTGGCTAATTCCATCAATACTTGGTATAAAAATCATTCCTGAGGGGACAATGATTGCCATATCTTGGGCATCATGCCCTGCTCCGCTTGGCATTCTTTTAAAAGAATAATTTAATTCGTTTGCAGAATCTATAATCAAACTTTGAATTTGTTTATTCATTAGAGCAGGACTTGCATTTATATCAATAGATGAAAAATAAATAGTAGTTTCATTCTTTGAGGCAAGCATTTTAGCCTTTTTTTCTATTTCTCTGAATAAAAAATCTATTTTATTCTCATCCAAATCTCTTATTTCTAAACTTAGCTTTACTTTCCCTGGAATCACATTTGGTGCTCCGGGGTAAGCCTCAATTTTACCAACGGTTCCAACATGATTACCGGGCACTTCACTAATAACCTCCCTGACAAGTAAAATAAAATCAGCAGCTGTAATCATTGGGTCTTTTCTTTCATCCATTGGGGTTGTACCAGCATGATTTGCAAATCCCTCAATTACAACATCCCACCATTTCAAACCAACTATTCCAGTTACAACTCCAATGTCGACATGGCTTTTGTTTAAAATATTTCCTTGCTCGATGTGAAGTTCAACAAATGCATGATAGTCATTAGAAGATTTAGCAACCTCAAAAATTCTCTTTTGATTACCTCCAAGCCTATCAACCCCTTTTCCGTTTGTAAAGCCTGAGGCCGTTTTAACCCCTAAAGCGTCATTATTTAATTTTCCGGCTAGAGCTCTACTCCCAAAGACCCCACCTTCTTCATTTGTAAAAATAATTAACTCCAAAGGGTGAGAAGTAATAATCTTGCTATCTAAAATTGTTTCCAGAGCTTCAATACCAGCAATTACTCCAAGAGGCCCATCAAAATGACCACCGTTGGGCACAGCATCAATGTGAGAACCAAAAATGATTGGTTTAAGTTTTTTATTTGCTCCCTCTTTTCTTGCAATTATGTTTGCTGCGTAATCGACTTCAACTTTCAGCCCAAGATTTTTCAAGTATTCTTTTAAATGTTCTCTAGCTTGGATATCATAGTCACTATATGCAACCCTATCATTCCCATTGTTTTTGTTAATCCCGAATTCACTAAGTTTTTTAAGGTTCCTTAAAAGCCGTTCTTTTGAAACTGTATAATTCGGTTTCTGACTAAAAAGAGAGTAAACAAAAAGCAAAAAAAATATGATAGTGTATTTTTTCATATCATGTAAATATTTTTATAATGGTATTGACTATAGAAAGTATAGTTAGAATTAATGAAATTATTGTAGCATTTCTCCAAAACTTAACGGAACCCATTCTTTTGAACTAATTGGCTAAATTAACAAATTATTTGTCCCTATCTAAAAACAAATAATTATGAGTGAATTTATATTATATAAAATAAAATCATCGAATAATGAAAAATTGATCCAGCCAAAACAAAAACATGCCATATAGAATGAAAAAATTTAATTTTATCAAAGGCATAAAATAACACACCGATGGTATATGAAACTCCTCCTGCAATTAATAAAACTTTTGCTTTAGTATTAATTATTTCAAAAAGTGTTTTGATATCAATTACAATTAACCACCCCATAGTCAAGTATAATATAAGAAATAATATCTCGAGTCTTCCTGTATAAAAAATTTTCAAAATAGTTCCAATTACAGCTATAACTAGTACTGAAGAAAAAANAAAAAACCCCGAATAATCGTAGAGTGTTATTAAACAAACAGGAGCGTAAGACCCCAATATCAAGTAGAATACGCTTATGTGATCAATAACTTTCAATTTTCTTTTAAGACTTGCTTCTGACACTCTATGATAAATTGTTGAGGATCCATAGACCAATAACAGGCCAACAGAAAACAGAGACAATGAAAAAACACTCAAGCTTGAGAAGTGAGTGTTATAGAAAAAAAGAAAAGGGATTCCTATTAATGCCAGAATTAATCCTATAAAATGAGTGACTGTATTCCAAAACTCCTCGTTATTNATATCTATAAAATTACGTTCTAACATTCTTTACAATATAGCTTAAAAAAAAATCATAAAGCAAACTATCAATATTGGATATAGACACCTAAAATTTATACTATATTTGTTTTTGAAAATCAATCCAAAAATTGCTTTGATAAAATTTTTAAAATTTTATTNNTGCAATTTTTTTAATCAAGTCTCCTTATGGCAGATCTGATCTGATTGAAAAGGTCCTATAGCTCAGTTGGTTAGAGTAGCTGACTCATAATCAGTTGGTCCCTGGTTCGAGCCCAGGTGGGACCACCAACAACGAAAGAGCGTAAGCTCAATCAGGACAAGCCCTTCATTGAATGAGGGGTTTTTTCTTACAATTAAGTTTAAGTATAAAGTTAGTTAAATTCTTGGCACTAATTAAAAGTGGCTATTGATAATTTAATTATTTCCTTTTCTGATATTTTTGTCTTCAATTCCATCTAACATTAAATTAGAAAAATAAGGAC
>NHEX02000036.1 GCA_002171475.2 Flavobacteriales bacterium TMED96 | reverse complement strand
TGGCTTTCTTGCATTTGTTGCTATAACCTCGGAGGTAATTCCTAAAGCTGGAAGAAGAACAATATATACTTCTGGATGACCTAAAAACCAAAATAAATGCTCGTATAATACAGGTGAGCCTCCTTGATAATGCAACACCTCTCCTTGAATAAAAATATCTGATAGGAAAAAGGATGTGCCAAAGCTCCTGTCCATTATTAATAACAATGCCGCTGAAAGCAACACAGGAAAAGAAACTACACCAATAATTGCGGTTATGAAAAATGCCCAAATTGTAAGTGGTAATCTGGAAAAACTCATACCTTTCGTTCTCATGTTTATAACTGTAACTATGTAATTCAATGAACCNAGAAGTGAAGAGGCNACAAANATTGCCATAGAAACGAGCCATAGNGTCATACCAAGNCCTGAACCNGGTTGGGCTTGAGGTAAGGCNGACAGAGGAGGATAGATAGTCCATCCGGCAGCAGCTGGNCCTGCNTCNACAAATAGTGANGCTATCATCAAAACNGATGAAAGAAAAAATAGCCAATAAGCAATCATNTTTAGAAGCCCAGATGCCATGTCACGNGCACCAATTTGAAGAGGAATNAGTAAATTACTAAANGTACCNCTTAAACCTGCTGTTAGAACAAAAAATACCATTATTGTNCCATGAATTGTAACCAATGCGAGGTATACATTTGGATCCATNACACCTTCAGGNGCCCATTTTCCTAAAAATACTTCAAAAATTTTAAANGATTGCTCCGGCCAAGCCANCTGAACTCTAAAAAGTAAAGACATAGCTATNCCTATAATTCCCATAAAAAGACCTGTTATGAGATATTGTTTTGCAATCATTTTATGATCTTGACTGAAAANATATTTGGTTATAAATGTTTCTTTGTGATGATGTTCGTGAACTTCTTCNTNTGTAGTAACTGCTGTTGACATTTNTTAATACTATTAGTTATTGTATAAATTGAGCAAACGTCTGTTGATTGCTCATCCATTTTTTAAATTTATCTTCTGTTTCAACTATAATCTTCATNTGCATNTTGTAGTGAGANGCCCCACAAATTTTATTNCATAGNAGAATATAGTCAAATATATAAGGTTCTAAAGGTTCTTCTCCCTTTAAAACCAATTCTTCGCTATTTTTTNTCCGAATTTTATTTATTTTTTTAACCTTGGCNATCATCTCNGGAGTTTGNCTCATTTGTTCTGTNGTCATTANTGGTGTAAATGCAAACTCTGTTATCATCCCTGGGACACAATTCATCTGNGCTCTAAAATGNGGCATATAGGCTGAATGTAAGACATCTTGNGATCTCATTTTAAANATNATTTCTNNNCCAACTGGNAGATGNAATTCTTGNACAACTACATCATCNAANCCNTTNGGATCTGTNGCATCAATNCCAACAAGATTTTTACCNTCAAAGTCGTTNANNAANCTNACNTTNGCATCNCCTAAAACTCCGTCNTTNCCNGCATATCTNGCNTTCCAATTGTATTGCTGAGCATAAAGCTCTACAANCATNGCATCCTCGTTTTCTTCNACGGTCATAATATCGGTCCAAGTATACAATCCAAACAAAATTAATCCTGCTAAAACAATCATAGGNATGATNGTCCAAATTGCTTCCAANCGGTCATTATCGGCTAGAAAAAANGCTTTTTTATTTTTTTCACCTCTGTATTTATAGGCAAAATANTGTAATAACGCNTGNGTTANAGTTTGAACGAAGAAAATTACAGCAAATGTTGACCACATGAGTGAGTCGTACAAATCTCCNTGATCAGAAGCCGCTTTGGGNAGTAAAACATCNCCCCATTGNTAAAACGAAAAAAGTGTNAGTAANTATATAAATACTAAGAAAGCAAACATTANNTTTCCTTGGTAATCGTTGTCTTTATCNTCNGCTATNTNTGTNGTATTCACNTTAGTNTGNGATAANTCAAACATCTTNGATATNTGCCANATCGATATGGAAATCAAAATTAAAATCGTAAATATTAATAATANTGTCATTTGCTTTCTAAATTATTTANTANTGAAAACGTTCACTTTCTCCATAAAACGGATCNCCTTTNGCTATTANTGGNGCCTTAGTTANTTCATTGAAAACTANATATATAAATAGTCCCATAAAAAANANAAANCCNCCTATTTCNGTTATNCCNATAAACCANTGATCNCCAACTGCAGAAGGCATAATCATNTTAAAAACNTCAATATAATGACCTATAATAATAANAATACCAGTTGTAACGATAAATGNATTCATCCTCTTATAGTCACTATTCATTAGCATAAGNAANGGAAATACNAAATTCATAACTACCATTCCAAAAAATGGTANTTTATAATCTTCCATTCGTGTTATAAAATAAGTAACTTCNTCTGGTATATTAGAATACCATATNAGCATAAATTGAGAAAACCANAGGTANGTCCAAAAGACACTANCTCCAAACATAAATTTTCCTAAATCATGAATATGACTGTCATTAACCTCTTTTAAATATCCCTTTGATTTTAAATAAATTGTTACCAATGCTATTGTTGAAATACCGCTTACAAACATGCTAGCAAAGACATACCAACCAAATAAAGTACTAAACCAGTGTGGGTCAATTGACATTATCCAATCCCATGACATAATGGATTCTGTGATTATATAAAAAACTAAAAACCCAGCAGAAATCCTAAAGTTTTTTTTGTGATTTCTGTTGTCTTTTGCTATGTCTTGAGCCAGTGAAAGTTTTCTAGAAAAATATCTATATAAACTCCAACCAGCAAGGAAAAACAATCCTCTTGCTATAACAAAAGGTGCATTTAAATACCCTTTTTTAGCAGCAATTATTTTATCATGTGCTACTACGTCGGGGTCCATCCAGATAAAAAGATGATTTAGATGAAGTCCTGATAAAAATAAAATGAAAATTACAATTAATCCTCCAGGTAACATGTAAGCAGTTATGCCTTCCATAACTCTAAAGAGAATAGGAGACCATCCCACTTGAGCTGCTCGATTAATCGCATAAAAAGCCAACGTTCCAAGTGAGATCATAAAAAAGAAAAAAGCAGCTATGTATAGGGCAGCCCATGGTTTATTACTTAATTGATGAAAAACGTGCTCATCATGAGAAATAGTATGCTCATCTTCTTCTTTATTGGAGTCGTATTTAATACTTAAAGAATTGATGTTAATTTTATCTTGAATTTTTAGAGAATTATCAGAGTGATCTTCACCATTATCATGATGAGAAATTATTTCTCTAACCTCTTGAATGTTTTTTGGAGCTGTGATAAATCCAAAAGATAAACCTATTAGGCCCAATATCATTAATGAAAATGATACTAGTTTTAATCTACGGTTAAATGAATATCTTTCCTCAGCCATCACTTTAATTTACTTCTAAGTTCCATTACATATTGAGTTATTTGCCATCTTTCAATTTCATTAACTTGACTTGCATGAGATCCCATTGCGTTTTTCCCGAAAAAAATTACATGATAAATGCTTCCCTCTGTTATTTCTCTATCAGCATAACTTGGAACACCCAAATATTTTTCTCTAGTCATTAAAATACCTTGACCGTTTCCTTTATTTCCATGACAAACAGCACAATAAACTCCGTACAAATCTTTACCTTTCTTAAGATTTTCTTCATTAAATTCAATAGGTGATTTAAGATTGGATTTCGCATCATCGTATCCTTCATTTGAATTCGAATAATCGTAAGGGGTCCACCCTCTTGATATTGTTCCATCAACTGGGATTTGAGCTTCTATTCCATTACGAAAAGCCTTAGATTCAGCGTAAGCTTCATACCCAACTGGTTCATACATATTTGGAAAATATTGGTAATTAGGTTGAGATGAATCATAGCAACCTACAAGTGATATACATGAGAACAAACCAGTAAATAATTTTTTTATTATTCTCATTTATTATTCTTTTTCATACATATTAATTTCCATAGCTCCAGTTTTTTTTAAAAGGGCTTTTATTTTTTTATCCTCCCCATTGGATTGTATCTCAATTAAAAATTTATCATCAGTAGTTGACGGGATTGGATTCTCTGACTTTTTAAATGGCCATAATTTACTTCTTAGATAAAAAGTAATAACCATTAGGTGTGCAGCAAAATAAACTGTCATTTCAAACAATACTGGAACAAAAGATGGCATGTTTTCAAAAAAAGTAAAACTTGGTTTTCCACCTATGTTTTGGGGCCAATCCTCAATCATAATAAAATTGATCATTAATACTGCTATTGAAAGTCCAATACACCCGTATATAAACGACATTATTGCTATTCTTGTTTCATCAATCCCCATTACTTTATCAAGTCCATGCACAGGAAATGGGGTATATACTTCATCTATACCACATTTATTTTCTTTAAGAACCTTAACTGCATTCAAAAGAGTATCGTCATCGTCATAAACAGCATGAATATATTTATTACTTTCCACCATCTCTTAATTTTTTATAATTATCCCCCGAAGTCTTTAAAATAGTTTTCACCTCAGCTTGAGCTATCACTGGGAAAGTCCTTGCATAAAGTAAAAATAAAACAAAGAAAAAACCTATAGTCCCAATAAATATACCTATGTCAACAAAAGTTGGAGAAAACATTGTCCATGAGGATGGCAAATAATCCCTATGAAGTGAAGTGACAATGATAACAAAACGTTCAAACCACATTCCTATGTTCACAACTATTGAGATTAGAAATGAAAATATAATACTTGTCCTTAATTTCTTAAACCACATAAATTGGGGTGAAAAAACATTACAAGACATCATTGACCAATAGGCCCACCAATAGGGTCCAGTTGCTCTGTTTAAAAATGCATATTGTTCATATTCAACACCCGAATACCAAGCTATAAATAATTCAGTTATGTATGCGACACCAACTATTGATCCAGTAATCATAATAACTATATTCATAAGTTCTATATGTTGTACAGTAATATAGTTTTCCAGATTACAAACCTTTCGCGTTATAATTAATAATGTTTGAACCATTGCAAAACCAGAAAAAATTGCTCCAGCTACAAAATAAGGAGGAAATATTGTTGTATGCCATCCAGGTATCACAGAAGTTGCAAAGTCAAAAGACACGATGGTATGCACTGACAAAACTAACGGTGAAGCTAAACCAGCTAATACAAGAGAGACTTCTTCAAATCTTTGCCAGTCTTTTGCTCTTCCAGACCAACCAAAACTGAGAATTGAATATATTTTCTTCTGAAATGGTTTAATAGCTCTATCCCTTATCATTGCAAAATCCGGAAGTAATCCAGTCCACCAAAAGACCAAAGAAACTGACAAATAAGTTGATATTGCAAACACATCCCAAAGAAGAGGGGAATTGAAATTTACCCATAAGGAACCATATGTATTCGGGATAGGTAGCACCCAATATCCCAGCCAAGGGCGTCCCATGTGTATGATTGGAAAAAGTCCAGCCTGAATAACAGAAAAAATGGTCATTGCCTCCGCAGATCTGTTAATGGCCATTCTCCATTTTTGACGAAAAAGTAAAAGCACTGCTGAAATTAGCGTGCCTGCGTGGCCAATACCTACCCACCAAACAAAATTAGTGATATCCCACGCCCATCCTACAGTTTTATTTAAGCCCCAAACTCCTATTCCCGTGGAGATAGTATATATAATACATCCAACTCCCCATAGAAATCCAACTAGGGCGATTGAAAATACGATCCACCATTGCATATTAGCTTTTCCCTCAACTGGTGCAGCAATATCTTCAGTGACATCATGGTATGATTTTTCACCCGTTACTAATGGTTTTCTAATTGCTGCTTCGTAGTGTGATGCCATAGTTATTTATTAAGTATTTCTAATTTTAGCTTGGTACATAACATTAGGTTTTGTTCCTACGCTTTCTAAGAGGTGATACATTCTTTCATCAGCTTTGAGCTTGGAAACTTTACTTTCTTTATCATTTATATCTCCAAATACCATTGCTCCAGTTGTACAAGCAGAAGAACATGCTACTTTGAATTCACCATCGTTTATTTGTCTTCCCTCTAATTTAGCATCAAGGATGGTTTTCTGGGTCATTTGTATACACATTGAACACTTCTCCATTACACCTCGAGACCTCACAACAACATCAGGATTTAAAACCATTCTTCCTAAATCGTTGTTCATGTGATAATCAAACTCGTCGTTTTTGTTGTAAAGAAACCAATTAAATCTTCTAACCTTGTAAGGACAATTATTCGCACAGTACCTTGTTCCAACACATCTATTGTAGGCCATGTGATTTTGCCCTTGACGTCCGTGGGACGACGCCGCAACTGGACATACGGTTTCACAAGGAGCATGATTACAGTGCTGACACATAACAGGCTGAAAAGCTACCTGAGGATTTTCAGAAGCCTTCTCCATTTTTCCAAAAGTTGTTAAAGAGTCACCTATTCCAGAAATTGCATCTTTTGTGTCAACATCGTCTTTAAAAGAATCTTCAGAAGAATAATATCTGTCTATTCTCAGCCAGTGCATATCTCTGGACTTTCGGATTTCTCTTTTGCCAACAACAGGTACATTATTTTCAGCATGACAAGCTATGACACAAGCTCCACAACCAGTACAAGCATTTAAATCAATCGACAAATTAAAATGGTGTCCTATTGATCTATCAAAACTCTCCCAAATATCTACCTCTTTGGATGTAACAGCGGTTTCAATATGGTTTTTAGAAACTTTTGGAATTGGATTCCAGTACTCTTTATCTTTTGAATTAAAAATTTCCAAAGTGGTTTCTTTAATAATATCCCCTCGACCCATAAGAGTGTTTTGAAGTTGAGTACATGCAAACTCGTGAAAGCCGTCAGTCAATTCAACTTTTACATTTTGATTTTTCCTAGAAGACTTGAAAAAAACAAATGCGTTTTCCCCTGTTTGCATCTCCTCTTGAATTCCCATTTTTCTGCCATATCCTAGTGCCAATCCAACGGATCCTTTCGCCTGGCCAGGTTGGATTACAACGGGTATTTTCATAGTACTATCACCATTGCTTATTTTTGCATAACTTCCGTTTAATGCTCCGTTGGCGACATTTAAGTTTTTCAAACCAATTCTTCTGGCATCAAAAGAGGAAATGGTCATATAATTATCCCATGTGACTCTGGTTATTGGATCTGGAAATTCTTGAAGCCAAGGGTTATTAGCCTGCTGGCCGTCACCCATACCTGTTTTGGTATACAGTACAAGTTCCATTTCAGATTCACCATTGATACTAGAGTCTAAATCGTAAACAATATTATTTTTTGGATTGAACTTAAGTTTTTCTTTTTGGCTTTTTTGATAAAACCCATCATGTAATACTTTGTTCCAAGATTTTCCATTTAAAATGTTTTGCGTCCAAAACTCTTTAATGCTTGCATAATAGTCTTTGCTTGAATCTAAAATTGATAAAACAAAATCCTGAAATTGCATTGTGTTAAAAAGAGGTCTGATTGCTGGTTGAGCTAAAAAATAATGTCCCTCTTTAAACTCGTAGTCTCCCCAGGATTCTAAATAATGTGGTGCGGCTGCAATATATTTACAAACTGACGAAGTTTCATCTTCTTTCATTGAGAAAGATAGAGAAAAGTCTAAATTTTTAATAGCTTCTTTTATCTTTTCTCCTTTTGATAAACTATAAACCGGATTGACGCCAACAGCGATTAATCCACTAATTTTACCAGCAAACAGATCTTCCATAAAAGCATCTACCTCATCACCACTTTGAGTCCTTGTTAATCTTGCAGAATTGTCAATAGCTAAACTTTTAATATGATTATTTAAATCTAATATCAGATCTTGAACGTTCTTATCGTCTAAACCCGAAACGAGGACAGCTTTGGAACCGAATTTTTTAATTCCATCTGCAGCAAGTTTTGCATTTTTTTTATGCTCTGAAGATAATTTAACCTTGCTTTTTAATCCTTTTATCTCAGAATATATATAAGATAAAATCCTTTTTTGCTCGGATGGCGTTGCCGGTACTCTTACATCTGCATTGGCTCCAGTAAGAGTCATGTTTGCTTCAAACTGAACATGCTTTGACATTTTTCCTTCTCCAGTTTTACTGTCCGGTACTCTGTTACTGACATATTTAGTATCATACCCACCACCTTGCCAGTCTCCTAAGAAGTCCGCATCAACAGAAACAATAAAATGAGATTTACTGAAATCGTAATCGACAAGTCCTGTAAACCCATATGAATCTTTGAATGACTCTACAGCATAATTTGAAGGTACTGTGTCTAAAATTATTTGTTCTATGTTGGGAAATTTAGTTACTAGTTCTTTAATAATTTTATTTGTGGTAGGGCTAGCAAATGTTTGAGTTAGTAAGACAACCTTTCCTTGTTTTTCAGATACTGAATTTAAATCTGACAAAACCTGAGACCTCAAAGAATCCCATGATGAATCTTCCCCATTAATTTTAGGAAGTTGAATTCTTTTCGTGTCATACAAAGACAAAACCGATGCATGGACTCTTGCGTTTGCGCTGCCGAAATCCGGTGCTTCTTTGTTACTTTCAATTTTTATTGGTCTTCCTTCTCGTGTTTTTATCAAAATACTGGCAAAATCAAATCCGTCCGCAATAGCAGTCGCATAGTAGTTGGCAATTCCTGGTCTGATTTGTTCAGGTTGAACTACGTATGGTACAGATTTTATAACTGGTCCTTCACAAGCAGCTAATGCTGCAGCAGTAGTACTAAATCCAACATACTTTAGAAAGTCTCTTCTGCTAGTGTTTTCTGAATCGAGACCATTTTTATTCAACAAGATTTTATCTACTGGGAGTTGATTGGCAAACTCTTTGTTTTCAATATCTTTAATTAAAGTTGATTTTTTATCAATTTGTTCAATATTTTTCCAATATGTCTTTTTCTTCTTCACTATAAATTAATTAGTAATGACATTTTCCACATTCTAGTCCTCCCATTTGAGCAACAGTTAGCTTTTCAACTCCATACTTCTTAGATAACGATTCATGTATCTTTTGATAATATTCATTATCCTCTAGCTTCAGATTTGATTTTCTGTGACAATCTATACACCAACCCATTGTGAGAGGTGAATATTGGTACATAACTTCCATTTCTTCAACAGGGCCATGACAATTTTGACAATCAACCTTACCCACAGTAACATGTTGAGAGTGGTTAAAATAAGCAAAATCTGGAAGATTATGTATTCTAACCCACTTTACTGGTTCAACTTGCCCTGTATATCTCTGATTATCTTCATCCCAACCAACAGCAGCATATAGTTTTTTTATTTCATTTGTATAAAAATCTTTAGTGTATCCATTTTCTAGATCTTCTTCACCATTATACTCAGCAATATTGACATGACAATTCATGCAGACGTTCAAAGATGGAATACCTGAGTGTTTAGATACTCTAGCAGAAGAATGGCAATAGTTACAATCAATCTGGTTTGCACCAGAATGAATCTTATGAGAATAATGGATTGGCTGAACCGGCATGTAACCTTGATCAACCCCAATCTGCATTAAATATCCATATCCAAAATATGCACTTGATAAAAGAAGAAAAATAACACTAACAAAGACTAAAAACTGATTTTTTACAAACGCCTCCCATACAGGTGTTATATTTTTTTTCTTTTTTTCCTCGACAAGGACCACACCATTGGCTAGAGCAATTTTTTTTAGAGCCCTATTGACTAGAACCAACATGGTAAGTAAAATAGAGAAAATTAAAACTAAAGCAAACAATATTAGCTGGTTTGAGACAGAATTGTCTTGAAGAGGCTGAACAGGAACATTTGAAACCGCAGCAACTGTTGGCGGTGGAACGTAATCTGTATAAGCCAAAATATTATCGATATCTTGGTTAGACAATTGGGGGAAATTATTCATTACAGATTTGTTGTATTCTTCCCAAATCGCAATTGCCTGAACATCTCCTGATTTGATCATAGCAGAGCTATTCTTTATCCAACTGTATAGCCACTCTTTTTCGTATTTGGAGGTAACGCCTTTTAATGCAGGTCCAACAGCTTTTTTATTGAGTTTATGACAAGCTGCACAGTTAGCGTTAAATAGTTTTTTCCCAGCCAGGGGATCTGGATCCTGACCATAAGAAATCCCACAAAAAATAAATAAAATTAACAGTAAATTATTCCTCAGCAACCTTTGTAAATTAAGCTCAATCTTCACTATAAAAAAGTTATAACAAATTTAAATAAATATTATTAATTTGTATAAAAATCCATTGCAAAATTAACACATAAACGGCATTTGTGAAAAGCAAATAAAACCATTTAATATAATTTATAATGAATCTAAATAATAGGTGGCTTTGTTTAATTTTAAAATATTTATTTTTACAGCTTCTATTTGATAATTATGTTTTTTTTCAAAGGTTTTGCTAACTTTTTTTTGTTGATGCTAATTTTTAATTGTTCAACAGTTTTTGGACAATCTAAAAATTTAGATATTGAAATTAGCGACGAAATAGAGAAATTTCTTTCGTTAAAGATTTTGTTTAATAAAAATAAGTATCAAAATAATTACTACGCAATTCAACTTTACAACGGAAATTATGAGATAGCTAAAAAAACACTATCGGAGTTTAAAAATAAATTTCCCGAATGGGAATCGATCTTATCTTTTGAAACGCCAAACTACAAAGTTAGAGTAGGGAATTTTAAAGAGTTTTTGGAAGCTAGTAAAAAATTAGATTATATACGAGAATTATACCCCTCCGCATTCTTATTAAAACCAAATAATTTATAGTTTTTTCTTAATCTCTACCTCTTGAAATGCCTCAATTAAATCATTTACCTTCAAATCGTTGAAACTTTTAATTTGAATTCCGCAATCGTATCCTTTAGCGACCTCTTTTACGTCATCTTTAAACCTTTTAAGTGAAACTAAGGTTCCAGTGAAAAGAACAACTCCTTCCCTTATTAATCTAACTCCAGAGTTTTTATATATTTTACCAGAGGTAACCATACATCCAGCAATTGTACCGACTTTTGATATTTTATAGGTTTCTCTTATTTCTGCATTACCTGTAATTTCCTCTTTAAGTTCAGGCGATAGCATTCCTTCCATTGCATCTTTAACATCATTTATTGCATCATAAATTATGGAGTAAGTTCTAATATCAATTTGTTCTTTTTCAGACAGAGATCTAGCATTTCCCATTGGCCTAACGTTAAATCCTATTACAATAGCGTCTGAGGCCGATGCGAGAATAATGTCAGATTCAGTAATCGCACCAACTCCTTTATGAATTATTTTGACTTCAATTTCTTGGGTTGAGAGATTTTCCAATGAATTAGATAGTGCCTCAACAGAACCATCGACATCACCTTTTAAAATAATATTTAATTCTTGAAATTCACCAAGAGCAATTCTTCTTCCAATTTCATCTAGGGTTATATGGCGCTGAGTTCTTACATTTTGTTCTCGCTGAAGCTGGGTCCTTTTAGCTGCAATTTGTTTTGCTTCTTTTTCGTCTTTCAAAACAAGAAAACTGTCTCCAGCCTGAGGTGCACCATCTAAACCCAGAATTGACACCGGTGTTGATGGGGGTGCAATTTTTAAATTTTTACCCCTTTCATCAAAAAGAGCTTTTACTTTGCCACTGTTTTTGCCAGCTAGAACAAAATCCCCTATTTTCAATGTCCCACTTTGCACCAAAATAGTAGATACAAAACCTCTTCCTTTATCGAGATAAGCCTCAACTACAGCTCCTTTAGCAGCCCTTTCAAAATTTGCTTTTAATTCTAATAATTCAGCTTCTAATAAAACTTTTTCTAAAAGTTCTTTTACACCCTTCCCTTCTAATGCTGAAATATCTTGAGACTGAATTTTACCCCCCCAATCTTCGACCATTAAGTTCATGTTTGCTAAACCTTCTTTGATTTTGTCTGGGTTTGCGGATTCTTTGTCAACCTTGTTAATTGCAAATATAATTGGAACACTTGCAGCTTGAGCATGACTTATTGCCTCTTTTGTCTGTGGCATAATGTCATCATCTGCTGCAATTACAATAACTGCTATATCTGTTAATTGAGCCCCTCTTGCTCTCATAGATGTAAACGCTTCGTGCCCTGGTGTATCAAGAAAAGTGATTTTTTGTTCATTTTCTATAGTAACTGAATATGCACCTATGTGCTGAGTGATCCCTCCCGATTCACCAGCAATTACATTTTCCTTTCTAATGAAATCCAACAGAGAGGTTTTGCCATGATCGACGTGCCCCATAACAGTTACAATTGGTGCACGTGGAGAAAGATTTGATTCCTTTTCTTGAGCTTCAGTATCAAAATCATCCTCTACGTCGGCCTTTGCAAATTCAACGTTAAATCCAAATTCTTCTGCAACTATTGTAAGGGTTTCTGCATCAAGCCTTTG
>NHEX02000035.1 GCA_002171475.2 Flavobacteriales bacterium TMED96 | reverse complement strand
TCAATAATAAATGATAAAGGATATATAATTCAATCTTCAAAAGAGGTATATGTAGGCGTAAGGGTTTTTGGAGATTCTCAAGGTGGGAGTTCATTTCCACAAGCTGGAGCAATGACTTCCAAGGGTAAATCAGCACTTGGAAAATCTTTCAAAGCAGGGATGCCATTAATTCCAAACACTAATTATGGCATGGTCCAATTTATATCTGTAATGGCAACTATTGACAACACAAATGTAACCTTTGAGAACTTAGATTCTTCTGTTACCTATGCAGGAACTGTAACATCTTCCATTTCATCGCTAACTATAAATTTAAATAGGGGAGAGTCCTACATTTTAGCTGCTTCTATTGATCAATCAGGTGTAACATCTAGTACATTAATTGGGACATCGATTGTGTCAAATAAAGATATTGTAGTCAACTCTGGGGCTGCAAATAGTACTTTTGGAAGCGGTGCAGAAAGAGATTTCGGATTTGATCAAATTGTTCCTGAAGAAAAAGTTGGAAAAAAATATATTTTCACACGAGGTAAGGGGGGAGATGCATGGGAAAATGTTTTACTTGTCGCAACAGCCGACAATACTGAGGTTTATCTAAATGGAAGTTTAGTCCCATATACTACAATTAATAAAAATGAATTTACAATTATTGAAGGTAATTATTATGATGCTGTTTCAGTTCCAACTATTTATGCTAGTACTTCCGAAAATGTATACGCTTTTCAAAGCATTGGAGGTTCAACAGCAGAAAAAAATCAAGGAATGTTTTTTGTCCCTCCGTTATCTTGTCTTGCTACGAAAGAGGTAAATAATATTCCTGACATAGATAAAATAGGTACTGTTAATATGGCTGATAGTGAACTATTTATAATAACAAAATCTGGAGCAACAGTACTTGTCTCAGATGATAATAATACAAATGTAAACGTTAATTCACTCCCCGATGTGATCTCAAACAATGCCAATGGGAATGCAGATTACACTATTTATAACGTTGGGAGTTTAGAGGGTAATGTCAGCGTTAGATCTGAAGATGAACTTTATGTCTCTTATGTGAACAAAAATATTTCTGGTGCATCTGGTGCATTTTACTCAGGTTTTACAAAAAATCCAGAAATTAATCTCGATAAAATAAGTTTAACAGAAGATTTTTGTCTACCAAATGT
The DNA here is from genome assembly GCA_002171475.2 of Flavobacteriales bacterium TMED96. Taxonomy (GTDB): domain Bacteria; phylum Bacteroidota; class Bacteroidia; order Flavobacteriales; family Flavobacteriaceae; genus TMED96. The sequence continues at coordinate 37,669 of NHEX02000035.1, read as the reverse complement.
AAACTTAGTTGTTGATGGAATTGGTTCTTATGATAGTTTCTCTTGGTGGTATGATGATAAAACCGGAGGAGGTTATTCTAATACAGGTGTTACAACTAGTCCATATTCTCCCTCCTTACCTGGGAAATACAAAGTCATTGCTCAAAAGCAATGCGGAACAGATCCAATTCAGCAGTTTGAATCTAAGGAGGTAACTGTATCAGTTTGTCCTACAGATTTTGACTCAGATGGAGTTGCTGACAATATTGATTTGGATGTAGACAATGATGGAATATTTAATAGCTCGGAGTCTTTAGGTGTTGTTTCTTTCGATTTATTAGATTTAGAAAATCCTGTAATGAATTTGTCAACAGGTTCCTCAACAACTGCATCAATTTCAACTAATTTATCACTAAGTTCTTCAAATACTAATAATTTAGTAGGTGACAATTCAGGCAATGTAACATCAACGGCAGGGCCAGGAGGTTTAGAAAATATTGATTATAAATTAACTTTTTCTGATGAGTTCAACTTTATTCTTACAAATAGTGATAATAATACTCATACAATTGTTTCTGATGAATCATTTAGAATATCAGTAGGTCCAAATACTAAAACTCTTACACTATTAGATCTCGATAATAGACTTCTTGTTGATACAAATTTTGATGGAATTTTTGAAACTGGTGTTACCTCTTTTACAGCGAATGAATTTTTATTCAAATATAATCCCTCTCCTTTAGGAGCTACCGATTTCTCCTTTAATGCTAGAGAAGTTAGAGAAGTAAATATTGCTCATNNAAATGAAAGTATTTTGTCCACTTCCACTTTTGGATTTAAAATTTCTTTAAAAGATCTTCCAATAGATACAGATGGTGATTCGTTTTATGATTATAAGGATTTAGATAGTGACGATGATAGTTGCTATGACACTTTTGAGGCTGGATTTAATGATCCAGATAATAATGGAAAGTTAGGATCAAACCCAATTACGGTAGATTCTATGGGAAGAGTTATTGGGCAAGGTGGCTATTTGATACCCTTAGATGCAGATTCCAACTCTATTTTTGACTTCCAGGAGGCAACAACACTTGTTTCAATAACTAGTCATCCAATAAGCAAAACTATATGCGTAAGTGACACCAGTTCTTTTTCTGTAGTTACATCAGATCCACTTAATTCTATTTACCAATGGCAAATATTTAATGGTACATCTTGGGACAATATTGGATGTACACCTGACAGCATACTTTCAACTGTAACAATTAGTGGTGATTTTACAAGTTCCAGCAATGCATTATCAACTAACACAATTTTATCCCCAATTATGAATATAAGTGGTAATTCTGGAACTGGTACAATCAGCTGGGATATTGATGTAGGGATTGATTTAGCAGTTGGCGAAGAGATTGAAAAGTGTGAATTGCTTATGAGTTTGAATCCAGCTAGTGGTAAATACATTGATGATGGTCTTATATTTATAGTTGACGGGGTAACAATTATTGACTTTTCTCAAATTCACTATGATAATAGACTCCCAGCTAACCCAAATGTGGTTGCTTTTAATTATGATGCTTCCTCCGTTGACCCTAAAAATGGAATTTTTGATATTAATATGAACGGATATTGGGAATCATGGGCAGGTGAGGGAAACCCCTCTTTAGAGATTTCATCAGGAACTATAAAGTTAATGTTAGACACAAGAAGTGGAGAAAGAGAGGATGCGCTCCCATATATGGACCAAACCGTACCAGGATTTGTGTTAAATCCTGGTTTTCAATACGATTGTAAAAATGGATTTAATTTAATTTTTGGTAATCAAAATGGCGATGGTACTGGAAGTATTAACGCTGATTTACAAGTAAAATATACTTTTAAGCAGTGTGGCTATGATCCATCAGAAGCAAATTACACAGGAGTGAATTCTGATACATTAACAGTTCAACCTTTAAAAACCTCACTAAATGGGAAGAAATATCGAGTTAAAACAAGAAAACTAAATACCCAATGTGAGACCATTTCTAATGAGGCTATAATAAGCGTTTATACTCCATCTATTGTTATCTCTCCGACATCACTTTCTAAAAGGGAGGATGCTGACAATGCATCTTTAGAGGTAAGTTTAACTGGAACTCCCTCTTCANAGGTTTATCTGGATTTTGTAAATATTGATAATACTGAAATTGCAGTAAGTACAAGTACTTTGACTTTCACACCATTAAATTGGAACGTTACCCAAACTATCACAATCGATCCCCAACTTGATTTTATTGTAGATGGCAATCAAAACTTCAATTTAGGGTTGTCAGTTAACGCAACCAAGACATTAAATTGTTACAGCAATCTTTTGAATGTTTCAATTCCAACGGAGATAATAGATATAGATCAGCCGGGTTTTACTATAGTTGCGATTGACAATTTAACAGATGAAAGTGGTGATGTAGGTTCTTTTTCGATAGTAATGAATTCAAAACCAAGTGATTTTGTAGACTTAGTTTTGACCTCCTCAGATCTAACAGAGGGTTCTGTCCAAGGAACAGTTACATTCTCTCCTTTAAATTGGAATATTCCACAAATTATAACAGTTACTGGTCTTCCTGATCCAGTACCGATTCAAGACGGTGCCATAAATTATCAAATTATTACAGGAGTCGTTAGTTCTACAGATGCTAACTATAGCGCAATAGACCCTGCAACAATTGACGAAATACCAATGATAAACCAAGATTTAGATGGAGTAGGAATAGAATTAAATGTAGTAGGTTTTGATAGTTCTACCAGCGAAGATGGAGATACGCTTATTGTAGAATTTAATTTAACAACCCTACCTCTTCTTTCAGCTGATGTTACCATTCCTTTGTCTATATCTGGAGGCTTGGGCGAGGTAAGTTTTAGTACCAATTCTATAACCATATTGAATGCTAACTGGAATAAACCAACTTTAAATAAGGTTATAATAACCGGACTTGATGATAGTATAATAGATGGTGATGTTGCTTTAAAACTACTAACTGGTGATCCTCAGTCTACAGATCCTGCATATGATAATCTAGATGCAAATGATGTTGCGGATGTAGATTTTGTTAATATTGATAACGATAATCCAGGATTTTTAGTTGGTCCTATTTCAAACGATTTAGAGGAGGCTGGAAATCAGGCTAATTTCTTCCTTGTACTAGATTCAAGACCTAATAGTCAAGTTCTTTTAAATATTTCAACAAATGATTCAACTGAGGCAGAAGTAGATGCTCCTTATCAAACTATAGTATTTAACCCAGCAGAGTGGAATGTACCTCAAAATGTCTATTTAAACAGTGTAAATGATGATATTATAGATGGAGACAAGACAAGTACTATTTTAGTATCAGTTGATGGGTCTTCTGATCCTAATTTTGTAGGCCTTGATGATCAATCAATTAATGTTGTAACTATAGATGACGATGAGTCTAACATATTAATAACAGAAATTGACTTATTAACCAGTGAGGACGGAGATCAAGGTTTTTTTGAGGTACTATTAACTTCAAAACCAGATTTCCCTGTTACAATNAGCTTTTCTTCTTCAAACTTAAATGAGGGTACAGTAATACCAGAAATTACTTTTGATTCTACCAGTTGGGGTGAGCCTCAGNTAGTCTNTGTCACTGGTATTGACGATTTTCCTCCTGTTACTGATGGTCCACAGCATTTTGATATTNCCGTAACTAATCTATTTTCTTTAGATCCCAATTACGGTACTATCGACCCTAATGCGTTTGATCCAATTACTTTTACAAACCAAGATAANGACTCACCAGCTGTAATTGTCAAAGTAATGAACGATGCCTATACAACTTCTGAGGACTTAGAATCCGTAATTATAGGTTTTAAGTTAACATCAGAGCCCCTTAGTTGGGTTGATATTCCTTTGTCAATTGGAAGTAACTCTGATGAGGTTAATTTAGGAGATAATAAAGTTAGAATAGAAAAAGAAAATTGGGACGATTTTGCTTTAAACCAAATAAATCTTACAGGAATTGATGATCCTATAATTGATGGAAATCAAACATTTGAGTTTATTACCGGTGATCCCACATCCCTTGATCTTTTTTACGGGGTTTTAAATGCAGATGATGTTGCTGATATTAATTTGGTGAACAAGGATAATGATTTTCCATTTTTAAATATTTCTGAACCTGAGATTCTATCGGAAGACAAGAATTCATCTATTATATCAATTTCTCTAGGAAATAAACCTACAGGTAAAGTGAAAATAGTTTTTGAATTAACAGATGTAACTGAAGTATCAATTAATAAACTAGAAATAGAGTTTGATGAGTTTAATTGGGAGATTTCTCAAAAAATAACTCTTTTTGGCGTTGATGACCCTTTTTTAGATGGAGATATTCAATCGAACTTAATCTTAAAGATTCACTCAGATACTGAAGATATAAATTACTTAAATATGAAGTCGGTGTCAGTTGAATTGGTGACCCTTGACAATGAAAAAGATAGTGACTCAGACGGAGCAGGCGATGATTTTGATAATTGTCCAGATATATCAAATCCAGATCAAAAGGACTTTGACGGGGATGGCATCGGTGACGCTTGTGATGATGATATTGATGGGGATGGAGTTTTAAATATAACCGAAACAATTGATAATTCCTCCAATTATAACGCATGTAGTTTTATACCAACAAGCATTACACTCCCAATAACTGTTTTGGTTGACTGCGACTTAGACGGAGTAGACGACAAAGATGATATTGACGATGACAACGATGGTATTTTAGATTTTTTGGAGGGAGATGAAGATATTGATGGAGACGGTCTTCCAAACTCAGTTGATACGGATTCTGATAACGACGGTTGTTATGATGCGGTTGAGGCTGGTTTTAGTGATGAAGATAACGATGGAGTTTTAGGGACAGGACCTGTGGTATTTGATAACGTAGGTAGAGTATTAAACCAGGGTGGATATACTCAACCCATAGACAGGTCTGGAGACGGTATTCCTGATTTCAAACAATATGGAGAAGAATTATTTTTTACTGTTCAACCAACTTCCAGGAGAATAAACGATAATGTTTTAGAAATTGAGTCACAACTTAATATAAGTGGATATTCAGGGTTTAAATGGCAAGAAAATATGGGCACTAGTGAAAATCCATCATGGAGAAGTATCTCAAATGACCCAAAATATTCGGGTTGGGATTCCAATATTTTACGGATAAATAATTTGAGTGTAATACCATCTGGAAAGGATTTTAGATTAGTGGTAGAGAATTTATTTAACGGATGTTTACCTGATTTGATATCAGAGGTTGTAACATTTGGGAAAGTGGATCTTTTCATTCCTAATGCATTTTCTCCGGATGGTGACGGTATAAATGATACGTGGGAAATACCTGGTATCGAAAATGCAGTTGGATATAAATTGATTATTTTCAACAGGTGGGGAATCAAAGTGTATGAGACAAATAATTATAAAAATGACTGGGCCGGAACATCTCAAACAGATTCTTTTATCTCTAAAGACAATATGTTACCGGAAGGCACTTACTTTTATTCTATAATATGGGGAGATAAAACAGAATCTACGAGGGGATTTATTTATATTAAGAGGAGAAATAACTAGATGAAAAATTCAATTTTATACTTTATTTTGATAATGTTATCCACAATTTGTAGATCTCAGCAGGAGTCAAATTTTAGTTACTATATGTTTAACCACCAAGCAATAAATCCAGCATACACAGGCTCAAGAGGAATAACTAACTTAACTTCTATAATTCGTTCTCAATGGGTTGGTTTAGAAGGTGCGCCCGAAACACAAACTATAACATTTGGGAAATCATTAAATTCAAAGAATTTAGGATATGGAGTAAGTATTCTTAATGACAAAATAGGACCAACAAACAGTACCTCTTTTGATATTGACCTTGCATATCATTTGAAATTAAATGAAAAAGGAAACCGTCTTTCACTTGGATTAAAGGGAGGAATTCATAATTACTCATTGAATCCGAATTTGATTCAAACTTTGACCCCAGGTGACAATGCATTTGTTTTAGACAATGACAGAAAAATTCTACCAAATATAGGTTTTGGAATTTATTATTTTACACAATCTTTCTACAGTGGGTTTGCAATTCCAAGATTATTGTCGGATGAAGAATACAATTTAGAGCCACACTATTACTTTATAACGGGTGGATTGGTTAAAATATCTGAAGTTCTTATGTTAAAACCAAGTTTTTTACTGAAACAAACCAGAAGCATCGGAGGTTATGACTTTTCAATTTTAGGAATTATAAAGGAAAATATTTGGATTGGTGGACAAATTAGAAGTAGTTTTAACGACTATGGATTTACAAATTTTGAAGGCACTGGAATGAGTGCGCTTGTTGGTTTTCAAATTTTTGAGAATCTATCATTAGGTTATTCCTATGGTATTCCTTCAAATGAAATTAGTAACGGTATTAGTATGCCAACCCATGAAATTTTTTTAAGGTTAGATATTTTTTCAAAAGGGGAGGCGTTTTTGTTTTCACCTAGATTTTTTTAAACATGAAAAGAAAGTTAGTTGTTTTTTTAGTTTTCAATTTTTACAATTTTTTTGTTTTTTCTCAACTCAAAGATATACAAATAGATAGTTTAAACTACATCTGGGGAGATTACTACTTTTTGAATTCTAAGTATGAGAAATCTATTTCAAAATATAAATTAAATGAGGGTAATCTCTCAATTGATCGTTTTAGGAACCTAGCTAAATCTTATACTCGGACAAATAATATTGAAAAAGCAAAAAGTATTTATGAAAAAATTACAAAATCAAACAAAGCTACTGTATTAGATTATTATAATTATGCAAATCTTTTACCAGCAGGTAGCAATTTAGCAATGGAATATATAGAAAAAGCGATTAAACTACCATTAGAAAAGGTAAACAGATCAGATAATGTAAGCAACATTTTACCCGATGAATATATTATTGAAAATGCTCAAGGCAATAGTAAAAAAGGAGACCACGGTCTAATTTTTATAGATAATAAAATCGATAGTAAGGTGTTTTTTTTAAGTGAACAATCAAATTCTAAAGAGATTAAAACAAGATCTAAAAAAGTTAAATCAAGATTTCCAATATATAATTTTTATGAAGGAAACTTTAACTCAGAAACTTTTCTTATTGAACGTACAAAAAACAAACTAAAAAATTTAAATTCTCAATTTCAAGAGGGATATGGAAGTTATGACCAGTTAAATAAAACCCTCTATTTTACAAGGAGTGAGTCGCGATTAGATTCTAATGATAGTATTCAATTAAATATTTATAGTACTGTTCTAGATAAAAAAAATAGCATAAAACTAATTCTTAAAGAGACAAATAAATACTCTAATCTTCATCCAAGTATTAATTCAAAATCTAACCGTCTTTATTTTTCAAGTAATAGACCAGGTGGTTATGGAGGAATGGATATTTATTATGTTGATTTATTAGGTGATAAATTTACTGAACCAACAAATCTAGGGCCAGATATAAATTCTGAGTATAATGAATCTTTTCCATATTCATATAATGATTCAATTATATTCTATTCCTCAGATAAAGCTGACAAGGGAGGGAAGTTTGATATTTATATTGCTGCCAAATTGGTCTCTAACCGTTGGTCAACAGAAGCTTTAAAAGAAAATGTGAATTCTAGAAGTGACGATTTTTCATTTGGAATAAATCAAAAATTAAAAATTGGATTTTTATCATCAGATAGACAAGACGGAATGGGAGAGGATGATATCTATGCATTTAAGTTTTATCCAAGATTAGCAGGTGTTGAAGATTTTTATGAATACAAATTTTCAGACACTTTAATTGTTGCAAAAAACAGTGTAATTTTTAATGATTTAGAATTAATTCATTCTGTTGATCCGTTGCAAAAGCTTTATAAAAAGACAGTCATATTAAAATCTCCCCCAAAAAGCGGTAACATTGTTTTTAATGAAAACGGTACATTTTTATACAAAAGTGAAAGTGATTCTATATCCAAAGATTCATTTAGTTATGTGTTAAAGTCTGAATTAAAGAATTCAGACCCCATAACAGTTCATTTGAGAAGAATTAAAAAGCAGGTTAATGAAGTAGAATTGGAACAATTCGAATCTATATTTTTTGATTTTGATAAAAGCGACATTCTTTCAAAATATAAAGAAAGACTCGATAAATTAATCAAACTTCTAAACAAATACCCTCAAGTTTCACTTGAGTTAAGTTCTTATACCGATTGTAGAGGTTCTGATTCTTACAACTTAGGATTATCTAATCGAAGAAATAAAAGTGTAGTTAATTACATTAAAAGTAGAATTAAAAATCCTGAAAGAGTTTCTGGAAAAGGTTATGGAGAAAAAAATAGTTTAAGTAAAAACTCTTGCTTCAAAACAAGTGAAATAGAACACCAAAAAAATAGAAGAACAGATTTTAAATTAAAACTTTAATTCCTGTAAAAAATATTCTACCAGGCGCAGCCTCATAATACCTGCCACCAAATGCATTGATTCGTATATTATCTGGGTATAATTTGTTAAATATGTTATTACATCCAAAAAAGAAATCAAAATTATTTTTTCCGATTTTTATAGGAATTGAAAAGTTGAAGTCATCTCTCCAAAATGAACTAATTTTTTCAGTATTATTATCGTTAGCATATAAATTCCCTCTATAATTACGTGAATAAACAATATTTAATTTTTTTGAATTCTTGTATTTTAGTTCGAAGTTGCCAAATCTTGTTGGAATACCAGGCAAATAGTTTCCTTTTAAATTTAAATCACCCGATATATATTCACCATACCTAAAATTAGTGTAGTTATAAATAATTCTTGCTAAAAAATTTTTGTTTAAGCGATGATTAAAATCAATTTCAATTCCTTTACGTAAGGTTTTACCAGCATTTTGATAAAATGTTCTTCCTGGAAAATCCTCTAATTCAAAGGGAACCAAATCATTTTCTGTATTTACCACAAACCCTACAATAGAAAAATTAGTTGATTTAGATTTGAACTTTAAACCAAAATCAAAATTTTTAGCTTTTTGTACATTTAATAAATCATTAAAACCTCCTTTTCCAATAGGATTTGCCGATAATTCACTAAGCGTTGGTGTTTCATAACTTTTTGATGAATTAAAAAACAAATACGACCTCTCTAGAATTTTATAAGAAAAACCAATTTCGTTGCTCCATGCAGAAAGTTTTATATTCCCTGAATCGTCTCCATTTGAAATAAACTTATCATCTACTTTTAAATAGTTGTTGTCCCAGCGAACTCCACCATTTAATTTGAATTTACCAAAAGATATATTTTCTATAAAATAGATTCCGAAGCTTTGAAAGCTTTCAATCTGTTCTAGAGTTTTATCCCCTTTGTTACCTTCATTATTCTTATATCTTTTTCTTTTGTCTGATTGGCTTGCGATGTCGTATCCGATTTGTGTTTTAAAAAGCATTTTATTTCCTTTACTTTTTTTTTGTGAAATATGATCCATGGCCATAATAATTTCTATTTAGATTTACAATACCCCCAAAATTGAAAGGCAGTTTTGCATTAAACGTTCTATTTGAAATGAAGCTATAACTTTTAAATAAAATATTTCCACTTTCATAATTTATATCCATAGCACTTTTAATATGGTTGATTTTCTCACCAGATTTAAATAATACATTTCTATCTCGAGCTTTCGAAGGAGAGTTTTTAAAACTGTCAAAATTTTGTCCACCAGGGTCCTCAGCTAAGGGACTATTTGTTGAATTGAATTGAAATCCCAATTTTGTTTTTTTTGATAAAAAATAGTTTCCTCTAAGATTAAACTGGGTTGACTCAAATCTACTATTCTCTCTAAATCCATCTCCATCTTGATGATTTAAATGTAGTAGCCACTGAGACTTTTCAAATTTTAAACCTGAAGTATAGTAGGTTTGTTTATAATTATTTTGGGCTCCTCTTAATCCTAATTCATGAAAATTATTTTCTACATTATTTTGAGTCTCTAAAAAGATTACACCTCCAGCAGCATTTCCGTATCTAAGAGAACTGGATCCTCTAATAACTTCTATACTTTCAATTAATTGAAGAGGAAGATTATCTAGTTGACCTTGTCCGTCAGGTGTAGTCTCTGGTATACCATCAACAATAATTTTAATTCCTCTTATACCAAAAGCCGATCTTGCTCCAAAACCTCTAACGGATATTCTTAAGTCTTGGGCAAAATTGTTAGCATTGAAGCTAACTATTCCTGGAACAGAGTTTATATATTCTTGAAGCGATAATTGTTGTTTAGACCAAAGCCGAGGTATATTTATCTTAGTTATGGATAATGGTACTGATTCTAAAATAGAACTTGTTTTAATTGACTTAATTTCAATTTCATCTAACTTTACTACCTGAAGGGAATCTTTTTGCGAGAACAAAAAGTTTGAAAGGATAACTAAAATAAATAGTTTTTTCATTTTCATTTTCAAAGCAAAAAAGCCCTCAGTAAATAAACTGAGGACTCTTTCTAACCATAAACCAATTCATTTCAGTGTTGAATTGAACCATTAAATTAGTAGAATTATATTTAAACACATTAAAAAAAAAAAGAAAAATAAATAATTAATAAACAATATATTAACAATTATAATACTTTAATTTAATATAAAAACATGATTTACAATATGTTGAATGATAAATTATCAAAACGAAGTTTAATTTTTTTATTATTTATATTTTATTTAAGCAATTTTTTTCTTTTGGGTCAACAAGATTTTATTAANAAAAGGCCACAGCTNAAAGCTCAATTTATTGATACTAATATTAACATTGATGGCGAAATAAGCTCTGATATAGTATGGTCTAAGATTAAACCAATTACATCATTAACTCAAATGACACCAAATTTTGGTTCTCCTGTTAGTGAGGATACTCAAATTAGATTAGCATACAATAATTTTTACTTCTATGTTTCTGTAATTTGTTTTGATTCGTCGCCAGAAAAAATACAAGTTAGTGATTCTCGAAGAGACGCTGCTTTGAATGACGAAGACAGTTTTTTATTTATCATAGATACATTTAACGATCAGCAAAATGGTTTTTTATTTGGAACAAATTCAGATGGTAAAGAGTTTGATGCTCAAATAAATAATGAAGGAGTTGGTAATAGAAGCTCAAGTAGACAACAGGGGGGGGTAATTGGTGGCACAAATATAAACTGGGATGCTTCTTGGGATGTGTCAGTTAAAAAGGGTTTATATGGCTGGAGTGCTGAATTTGCTATACCATTAAAATCAATTAGATTTTCTCCAGGTAAAAATAAAACTTGGGGAATTAACTTCCAAAGAAATATTTCTAAAAACACTGAAATTGCTTATTGGGCACCCCTCCCCTTAACTTTTGATATCAAAAGACTTTCTATTGCTGGAAAACTAAATAACCTAAACCTTAAAAACCCAAAAAACTTAAAACTTATCCCCTACGTAATTGGACAAGCTGTAAGTAAAAAATCAATGTCTAGCTCAACTTTTACTCAAAATGGTGATTTAGGTACAGACATTAAATATAGTCTAACACCTGGATTAACAATGGATCTTACATACAACACAGATTTTGCTCAAGTAGAAGTAGATGAACAACAAATTAACATAGATAGAGTGAATCTTTTTTTTCCTGAAAAAAGAGCTTTTTTTCTAGAAAATGCTGGTCAGTTCTCTGTTGGTATACCGGGTGAAATAGATTTATTCTTCACAAGAAGAATAGGTTTAGAAAACGATGGATCAATTGTTCCAATTATAGGAGGGGGAAGACTATCTGGAAAGATAGGTCAAACAAATATTGGGCTGTTAAATATGTCAACAGAGGGTAGTAATGATTCCTCAATTAGTAAAAACAACTTTTCTGTGATTAGGGTAAACCATGACTTTTCTAAAAGTCGCTCATCTTTTGGCGGAATATTTGTAAATAAATTTGGATTAGGTGGCAATAATAATTATAACAGGGTTTTTGCCCTCGACGGGAAGTTAGGTCTAGGAAAGAAAGCCCAACTTTCTGGTTTTTTGTCAAGAAGTAACTCACCAAATATCACAACAAAAGATTTTGCATATGCAATAAAGGCAGAATATAATTGGGATGGATGGAGATTAAATGCATCACTTAGTCAGGTAGGAGAAGGATTTAATCCTGAAGTTGGGTTTTTACAAAGAAATGCATATTATAAACCAGAGTTTTTAATTTGGAAAACAATTCGTACGGGTAAAAAAGGTCCTTTATTCGAAATAAGGCCTCATATNTATAGAAGAACTTTTTACAAAACAAATAAAGACATACTTTCTGATTATCTCCATGTTGATAACCACTGGGTTTGGCCTTCTGGTTTTGAAATTCATACTGGTGTAAACTTTACTCGGGAGGTGGTTTATTCTTCATTTTCAATATCAAACATAGAAATTGGAAATGGTGATTACTCNCATAGTGAGCTTCAATTTGTTGCTCAAACTAATCCAAACAAAAACTTTTTTTGGTATAATAAAACTTATATCGGTGGTTATTATGGAGGTAGAAGAACTCAATTTATTAACTCAATGAATTTAAGTTTAGGAAATAAATTTAATGCGGATTTAAATTATAATTATACTAAGCTTGTATTTGAGGATAAAGAAAATTTAAATTCAATAATTGCAGGATTACGGTTAAGTTATCAGTTTACACCAAAAATTTTTATCCAATCTCTGATTCAAAGAAATAATATAACTAATGTAACTTCAATAAATGCAAGATTTGGTTGGTTACAAACTGCAAATACAGGACTGTTCATAGTTTACAATATTGTTAGAGATTTGGATTGGTTTGATGAAATTAATGATAGCATTTTTTCTATAAAATACACTTATCAATTTGATCTATTATAGTTTTTATTAGTGTTTTAGTTTGAAAAATTAAATCAGCTAGTTAATTTTGTTAGTATAAGTTATATGGTAGAAGCAATTATTAATTATTTCGACACTATACCATCTCATCATAGAGCTATAATTTTAGTTGGAGGTATTACTTTTTTTTGGATGTTNGAAGGGTCAATTCCATTATTTAGGTTTAGTTACAACAAATTTAAACATGCGATTCCAAACTTTTTCTTCACATTTACAACTATCCTAATAAATTTTAGTTTAGCTTTCCTTCTTTTAAAGTCTTCAGATTGGGTTTCAAATAACAATTTTGGTCTTATACATTTATATAATTTTCCATTATGGATTAAAGTTATTTTAGGGGTATTGTTATTGGATTTTGTTGGTGCTTATTTAGCCCACTACGTGGAACACAATGTAAAACCTCTTTGGATGATTCATTTGGTTCATCATAGCGATCATAAGGTTGACACAACAACAGCAAATCGACATCACCCTTTGGAAAGTTTAATTAGATTTACATTTACCGTTTTAGGAGTTTTTGTTGCTGGTGTACCTATTGGTGTAGTAATGCTTTATCAATCTTTGTCTATAATTTCTACTCAATTCACTCATGCTAATATCAAGCTATCAAAAAAACTCGATAGGATGATTAGCTATATATTTGTTTCTCCTGATATGCATAAAATTCATCATCACTATAGGCTCCCCTATACAGATAAGAATTATGGAAATATATTTTCAATTTGGGACAGAACTTTTGGTACATTTATTTATTATGAAAGAGAAAAAATAAAATACGGGGTTGACGTATTTCCTAATGAAGACAAAAACAGCAAAATTAAAGATCTTTTATTTCAGCCTTTTCAAAAATATCAAAAACCCACCCTTTCAGAAGAAAAATCTAAGAATTAATTTCTCTTATAAAGTTTGAATTTAGAATTAACCTTACTATATTAAATGTTTTTTTTACATTTATTAATATTAACTCAAACAAAGCAATACAAATCCAAAAAAACGAAACCTATTTATGAAAAAGTTTAGAATTCAAAAAAACTTTATTCTTTTAATTTCCTTTACCCTCTTGGGATGTAATGATGATATATCTGTAGTTGATTCGATAGCCACCAAGGAAACAAATAAATATTATGTTAGTAATAGAACTCCTTTAGAACCAAGTAAACTAATAAAATTACCAGTGGGGTCGGTAAAGCCTGAAGGTTGGCTTTTAGAATATTTTAATAGACAAAAAAATGGTCTCACGGGAAATTTAGGAAAAATAAGTGCCTGGCTTGATAAAAAAGATAATGCTTGGCTCTCTAAAAGCGGTGAAGGTAAGTGGGGATGGGAAGAAGTACCATACTGGTTAAAAGGTTATGCAAATATTGGATATATCACAGAGGATAAAGAAATGATTGATGAGGCTAAAATATGGATTGAATCGGTTCTAGAGTAGTCAGCGNGNNGATGGNTNTTTTGGNCCTTCTTTTGCATGGGANAGTTATATTTCCGANGAGTNCAGGACTAAAGANNAAGANCAGAAAAAGAAANAAGCNATNGATTTTTGGCCCAATATGATTATGCTCTATTGCCTTCAATCTTATTANGAATATTCTAATGACCANAGGGTTATTGATCTTATGACAAANTACTTTAANTTTCAANTNAATATNGAAGAANANGAACTTCTTTCAGANAANCATTATTGGCANAGAATTCGTGGNGGNGATAATTTACACAGNGTNATATGGTTGTACAATAGNACTGGAGAAAAATGGTTGTTGGAACTTGCNGAAAAGATATACAGAAGNACNGCNTCNTGGACAAGTAGAGGACANGATTTAAANGATATAGAAAGTTCAAAAGACAAAAGAGAAGGAGTAGAATATCCAGAATGGTTTACAGATATAATTGATTGGCATAATGTAAATATCGCCCAAGGATTTAGAACACCGGCTCAATACTATTTGTTAAACGGAGATGAGAAATACTTGAATGCAACGTATGAAAATTTCAATATTGTAAGAGATCATTTTGGTCAAGTTCCTGGTGGGATGTTTGGAGGTGATGAAAATTCAAGACCTGGTTATGAGGATCCTAGGCAAGGAATTGAGCTTTGCGGAATTGTTGAACATATGAATTCTGATGAACATTTACTTAGAATAACTGGAGATATTTTTTGGGCAGACCATTTAGAAGATATAGCATTTAATTCTTATCCCGCCACTGTATCTCCTGATTTTAAGGCTGTTAGATATATTACAAGCCCAAATATGGTTGTAAGTGACTCAGAAAGTCATGGTCCAGGAATTGCAAATTGGATGCCATCTTTTTTAAACTTTAATCCCTTTAGTTCAAGGTGTTGTCAGCATAATCATACACAAGGATGGCCTTATTTTACTGAAAACCTTTGGATGGCTACTCCTGATAATGGATTGGCTGCAGTTGTTTATGCGCCATCAATTGTGAATGCAAAAGTTGGAGATGGTACGGAAATTTCAATAAAAAATAAAACAAAATATCCATTCGATGATAATCTATTATTTGAACTTAAAATGAATAAATCTGATGTTTTTCCTCTTTACTTTAGAATTCCATCTTGGGCTAAAAATTCAGAAATTCTTATAAATGGAAAAAAAAATTAATGTTAAGGCTGAGAAAGGAAAATACTTAAGAATTAATCGTAAGTGGTCAAATGGTGATCTAGTTAATTTAAATCTTCCAAAAAAATTAAGCTTAAGAACTTGGGAGAAAAATCATAATAGTGTTTCCATAAATTATGGCCCTTTAACTTTTTCTCTTAAGATTAAAGAAGATTATATTAATAAGCCAAGTGATAAAAGTGCTATTTTTGATTCTAAATGGCAAAGCGATGTTGATAAAGAAAATTGGCCCACTTATGAAATATATCCTGGCTCTGCTTGGAATTACGGTTTAATTTTAGAGGATGATTTAAATGAAACGTTTGAAATCGCAGAAAAACAGTGGCCAAAAGATAATTTTCCATTTACCAATGAATCCTCTCCAATCTATATAAAAGCAAGAGCTAAAAAAATAAAGTCATGGAAGATTGGTGATACAAAGTTAGTTGGTGAATTAATGGATAGTCCGGTTGAATCAAACGAAAAAGAAGAAATTATTGAACTTGTACCGATGGGAGGGTCTAGATTGAGAATTTCGTCGTTCCCAGTAATAAAAAATTAAAATATAGTATATAACTACGATAAAATAAATTATCGAGTCTCGTTATACCTTCTCCTAATTAAAAACTTCTTATCGAACGTAAGATTATTTGACAATTTACTATTAGGACTTATTATTCTCCAAAAGGGGCATATTTGAAAGTCTTTCAGTTTCATATTCTCATAATTAAATTCAGCTACAATTCTCAAAAAAAATTTCAGTACTCAGAGGACAAGTAAAATCTGTACCATATTTAATTGCTAGGTCTTTTCTCATCGTTTTAACATCTGAAATATTACCTAATTCAATATGATTTATATATTCTTGGATCATTAAAAGGTGTTGGTATTAGCATTTTAGAACCAGAAAAATGACCGCAAAAATTCTTTTGAATCTTCTTTATTTCATAATTTTTTTTTGAAAAAAAATTTTCCTCCCAAGATTTTGCCATACTTAAATATAGTATAATATGGTTATTCTGTTAAAACACCCGGCTTGTGATTTAGAAGACACTTCATTAGAAATATTGAATCTTAGTATGAATCAGTGGGATATAATAGACACTTAAAATTTGATGATTTGTATTTTGAAAACCAATTTGGATATCGGATAGTTCAAAAATTAGACTTAATAATTATAAATATTTTTTATTTAATAACATTTAAAGAAATTGATTATTAAGAGTTTATATTACTTTTAAAGTTAATTTATGTAAAAATGTTAAAAACAATCATTGGTTGTGAAGAATGGTTGTCACTTGAAGACATCAAAATACCAGCCATTAAAGCGAGAGTAGACTCAGGAGCTAAAACATCAGCAATACAGGCTTCAAACATAAAACGTGTTACCCGTAACGGCGAGGCATGGGTAACATTTGATGTAAACCCAATCCAAGATAATTTAAGCTTAAATGTTTCTTGTGAGTCGAAGGTGATTGATACAAGGATTATAAGAAGTTCTTCAGGAGAGTCACAAAAAAGGTATGTTATAAAAACTAAATTAAAACTTGGATCTGATGAATTTGAAATAGAATTGAATCTCGCAGATAGAGATGGTATGGAATATAGAATGTTGCTAGGACGAGAAGCAATAATCAACCGATATCTGGTAGATGCTTCAAAAAGTTTTGTCCTTAGTGATAATTTGGATGGAGAAATAATTAAAAAATATAATTACTTAATAAAGCAAAGTTCTGGACTTAAATTAGGACTTTTAGCGTCAAATAAGGACTTATATAGCAATAAAAGATTAATTGAGGCGGCTGAGGCTAGAGGTCATAAAATCGAATTTCTAAACATACAGCATTGCTATATGAAATTGGATGCTCAAAAGCCAGAAGTTAGATTTAGAGGGGGAAAAATTTTAGATGATTTAGATGCAGTTATACCTCGAATAAGGCCAAGCATGACTTTTTATGGATGTGCATTGTTAAGACAATTTGATTCAATTGGAACCTATTGTTTAAATTCAAGTTTTTCTATTTCTCAGTCCAGAGATAAATTATTTTCTTCCCAATTATTTTCAATAAATGGAATAAATATCCCTATTACGGGCTTTGCAAAATCACCACTTGAAACAAAAGACTTAATTGATATGGTTGGTGGATCACCATTAATTGTAAAATTATTAGAAAGTGCACAAGGAAAAGGAGTTGTTTCTGCAGAGACAAATAAAGCAGCAGAGAGTGTAATCAATGCTTTTAAAAGCTTACAAGCAAACATCTTAGTTCAAGAATTTATAAAAGAAGCAGAAGGAAAAGATATTCGTTGTTTTATTGTTGATGGAAAAGTTGTTGCATCGATAATACGTCAAGCGAACAAGGGAGAGTTTCGTTCAAATATTCATCAAGGAGGCAAAGCAAGAAAAGTTAAAATCAATTCAGAAGAAAAAAAACTTGCTATCAAAGCAGCAAAGATTTTTAAGCTTGATGTTGCCGGAGTAGATATTATTCGTTCAAATAAAGGGCCATTACTTTTAGAAGTAAATTCATCTCCAGGTCTAGAGGGTATAGAAAGTATAACAGGGAAAGATATTGCCAATGAAATAATCCTTGCTATAGAAAAAAAGCTAAAATTTTCTAGTTGAAAAACTTATAGGTATTTATAATCGAGGACTTAAAAGGTTAGATAAATAAAATTATGAATAACAAGATATCTTTATTTTTTACGATCATATATTTAATATTTTTTTCATGTAATTCAAATCAAGACAAAGTAGAGGCTATTGATCTTGATTGTGATGGAGATTATAATACTGCTGGAATTTTAGACAATATTAATGAAGAAATTTATAATGATGATGAGTCAGTGAACAATTACAGCAGATACTCGTGGACTTCAGATGGTATTGATAGAATTTTAAGTGGAAATGGGATTCCCAACCATGAGGTTGGAAGGTTTCCAAATACTGATAATCCAAACACAATCTCAGAACAAAAAGTAAGTAAAAGATTTACACTTTGCCCAGAAATTATTTCGGAAAATGGGTTGGATGTCGCGGGTCCTGCTTTGGCAATCGCCTATGCATTAAATAGTGTGAAATTTGATCCTGCTACAGCAGGTAGATGCAATGATTTGGGGGAATGTAGTTTAGCTCAAGGACAAGGAAACTGGAATATTGAAGCATTAGGTCATGACACATTTAACTTTGGCGATGACATGAACCATGCCCATGTTCAGCCCAATGGTGCATATCATTATCATGGGATGCCAGAATTACTTATTGAATTTTTAGGAGATAATCAGGGAATGACAATAGTTGGTTGGGCTTCAGATGGTTTCCCTGTCTATGCTAGATATGGTTTTTCAGATCCTAATGATCAAAATAGTTTAATTAAATCTCTAAAATCTAGTTATAAGTTAAAAACAATACCTGACGCTAATCGTCCTAATATTTTAACTGCTCTTATTGGAGGTCCTGGTCAAGCAACAACTAATCCAAATACATCAATCCCAATGGGTGCTTTTACGCAAGACTACGAATATGTTGAAGGCCTTGGAGATTTAGATAAATGTAATGGACGTTTTGGTGTAACACCAGAATTTCCTGAAGGAATCTATTACTACGTAGTTACAGATGGTTTTCCTTTTTTCACAAGATGTTTGAAGGGTGATGTTTGAGGAATTAAAAACCTCTACACTTTATAATGGTATAGACCCGAACGACAGAAAATATCGAACCTCAAATTTGAATCCAATAAAAGACGGACTAGTATTTTTACTAGTCCGTCTTGTATAGTAGCGGGAGCAGGACTCGAACCTGCGACCTTTGGGTTATGAGCCCAACGAGCTACCGACTGCTCTATCCCGCGATATTTATCGAAATTACTAAAATTAAACAGAAACAGCAAGTATAAAAGTATTAGTGGTTAACTTTGTTGAATGTCAAAAAAGCATAAAGCAGGTTTTGTTTCTATAATTGGAAACCCTAATGTTGGTAAATCAACCTTTTTGAATTCATGGGTTGGGGAAGATGCATCTATAGTTACCCCAAAATCTCAAACAACAAGACACAGAATTCGATTTATTATCAATTCTGAAGACTACCAAATTGTATTATCTGATACTCCTGGACTTATTGAACCAAAATATCAATTACAAAATTCAATGATGAAGTTTTTAAAAGATACTTTAATAGATTCAGATATTTTATTGTTAATGACAACAGTTGGTGATAAAATTAAAGAAAATGATCATTTTATTAATAAAATTAAAAACATTAAAAAAAAGATTTTTTTGTTAATAAATAAAATTGATTTAACAAATCAACAAACTCTTGAAAACGAAGTTAATTTATGGGAAGTGAAATTACCAGGCATCAAAATTTTCCCAATTTCGGCTCTGAATAATTTTAATGTAGAAAATGTTTCAAAGCTTATTTTAAAGAATCTACCATTTTCCCCAGCATTTTTTCCTAAAGATCAATTTGCAGATAAATCCAAACGGTTTTTTGTTAATGAATTCATTAGGGAACAGATATTTCTAAAATTCAACAAAGAAGTTCCATATTCTACTGAAGTAGTGACTGAAGTTTTTGACAGGAGCAAGGAAAACGTTATTAAAATTGAATCTACAATTATTGTGGAGCGCGAAACTCAAAAAGGAATTTTAATTGGTAAAAATGGATTGGCACTTAAAAAAGTCGGGACTGATGCAAGAAAAAAATTGGAAAGTTTTTTTAAGATTAAAGTTCATCTTAAATTATTTGTTAAGGTGAATAAAAAATGGAGAACAAATCCAAAGAAACTTAAACTCCTTGGTTACAACTAATATAGATTTATAATGAACCCAATTGTAGCAATAGTTGGAAGACCTAATGTTGGAAAATCAACATTATTTAACAGACTTGTAAAACAAAAAAAAGCTATAACTGATTCTCAAAGTGGTGTTACAAGGGATCGTCACTATGGTAAAGGAGAGTGGAATGGTAAACAATTTTCTTTGATTGATACAGGTGGATACATCGTAGGTGGAGATGATGTTTTTGAGAAAGAAATTGATTGTCAAGTAGAATTAGCTATTGAGGAGGCGGATTTAATTATTTTTTTGGTAGATGTTCAAACGGGTATCACTGAGGAAGATATAAAGGTTAATAAACTTCTAAAAAAATCAAATAAGAAAGTTTTTTTGTTAGTAAACAAGTTCGACAACTCATCTTTTCAAGGACTTGAGGCAGAGTTTTTCAAACTTGGTTTTAAGGACATTTATTCAATTTCAGCAAATAATGGTCTGGGGTCAGGAGATTTCATGGATGCTCTTGCAAAGAACTTACCTAGTAGTTCTGAGGATTTAAATCAAGAACTGCCGCAATTTGCTGTTGTTGGAAGGCCAAATGCTGGTAAGTCTTCTTTTATTAATTCAATTATTGATAATAATAGGCACATAGTTAGTGAAGTTCCAGGGACTACTAGAGATAGTATAGATTCAAATGTAAATAAATATGGTTTTAATTTCAATTTAATTGATACAGCAGGTATAAGGCGCAAAAAAAAAGTAAAAGAGGATTTAGAATTTTTTTCTGTATTGAAGGCAGTTAGGTCTATTGAAAGAAGTGACATTGTTTTACTTTTAGTTGATGCTACAAGAGGTTTTGATACACAAGTGCAAAAGATATTTTGGTTAGCTCATCGCAACAATAAGGGGATAGTAATCCTAATTAATAAATGGGACCTGATTGATAAAGACAAAATAGATACTATATCATATGAAAAAAAAATTAAAGACAAAATCGCACCTTTCATAGATGTTCCTATTTTATTCATTTCTGTCATTAAAAAGCAGCGAGTTTTAAAGGCTTTAGAGACAGCAATTAAGGTTTCTAAGTATAGAAATTTGAGAATTCCAACTAGTGAATTAAATAAATTTATTTTACCAATTGTCCAAAAAACCCCTCCTCCATCTAATAAAGGGAAAATTATAAAAATCAAATTTTGTACTCAACTACCTACAAAATACCCACAATTTGTTCTTTTTTGTAATCTTCCTCAATACATTAAAGATTCCTATAGAAGGTTTATTGAAAATAAATTAAGAAGTAATTATAATCTATCCGGGGTGCCAATCAATATTTTTTTTAGAAAAAAATAGTTACATATTATCTCTAAGAAATATCAATTCAGATTTAACTTTTTCCAGTTTATTACGAATTGATATTAAAACTTTATCTTTATTTTGAGATTGTTCCAAATGTCTTTTTGCTCCGTCAATTGTCATTTTTTTTTTCTTTTAGTAAACTATAAATGATTTGTAAAATTTCTACATCTGGTTTTGTAAATTTTCTTATACCTGATTTTTTTTTCTTGGGACTTATCTGTTTAAACTCCTTTTCCCAGAATCTTAGTAATGATGTATTTACATTTAAAAATTCAGCAACTTCGCCAATCGAATAATATTTCTTATTGGATAATACTTTTTTCATTGTTAAATCTAATCAAGAGATAGATTTTCTTGACTGGCTTGAATCAGAATCGCATTATATTCATCGGAAGTTAAATTACCAATATAAAAGTTTAATGGATTTATTTTTTTTCCATCTTTAATAATTTCGTAGTGTAAATGTGGTGCTACAGATCTTCCTGTGCTTCCAACATAGCCAATAATATCACCCCTTTTTATTTTTTGCCCTCTTTTGACATTGTATTTATTTAGATGAGCATATACTGTTACATATCCAAAACCGTGGTCAATTCTGATATGACGACCATAACCAGAAGATCTACTGTCAGCTCTTTTTACAACACCATTTCCTGGAGCATAAATTGGGGTTCCTCTGCTAGCAGAAAAATCCATTCCATAATGGCGTTTTCTGGTTTTTGTGAATGGGTCAATTCTCCAGCCATACCCCGAGGCCATCCTCTTTAAATCCTCATTTCTTATTGGTTGTATTGATGGAATAGAGGCTAATAATTCTTCTTTTTTTTCAGCAAGAAGTCTAATCTCATCCAAAGATTTTGATTGAATAACAATCCTTCTTGAGAGAACATCTAATCTTTTTGTAGTTTCAATTATTTGTTCTGAATTTCCATAACCTTCTAAATTTTTATATCTATTAACTCCCCCAAAACCAGCTTTTCTTTGTTCGTCTGAGACTGGACTTGCCTCAAAATAGTTTCTATAAAGTTCATTATCTCTTTCTTCGATATTAGAAATCACATTTTCAATTTCACCTAACCGTTTTGAAACTAAGTCAAATTGAAATTCATAATTTTTTAATTCTCTTTTAAGAAGTAATTCTTCAGGTGTATTTAAAAAGTCTGTAGTTAGTAATCCGAATAGTATAAAAAGACCGAAAAGAAATGAAGATATGAGAAAAATGAAAAAATTAGATATCCGCAGTGTTCTTGGGTATTCGACTGGTTTGTAAGAAAGTGTTTCTGGATCGTAGTAATATTTAACCTTAGCCATCGCGGTTTTAATATTAAAATTTACTTCTTTTGTAAGTAATTTAGTTGAACAAATATAATATTTTTTTATAAGTTATAGCCTTCTAAAAATAAAGATGAAATGAAATCATCGGATATAAGGAATCTTTTTTTAAAATTTTTTGAAAGTAAAAATCATAAGATTGTCAAATCCTCATCAATGATTGTTACAGATGACCCTACTCTTATGTTTGTTAATGCTGGTATGAACCATTTCAAAGATTATTTTTTAGGCACAAGTATTCCAAAAGATAAAAGAATTGCCAATTTTCAAAAATGTCTTCGTGTTTCTGGTAAGCACAATGATTTAGAAGAAGTTGGAATTGATACATATCACCATACCTTTTTTGAAATGCTAGGAAATTGGAGTTTTGGTGACTATTTTAAAGAAAATGCTATTAAATCGGCTTGGGAATTACTAACGAATATTTATCTAATTGATAAGGACAAACTATATGTAACAATTTTTGAGGGAGATAAAACTCAAAATCTGGAGGTTGATAATGAATCTTTTGAAATTTGGAATCAAATTATTGATAAAGAGAGAATATTTTTATGTTCAAAATCAGACAACTTTTGGGAAATGGGAAACCAGGGACCCTGCGGGCCCTGCTCAGAGATACATATTGACTTGAGATCAGAAAAAGATAGAGAGAAAGTACCTGCAGCAAATTTGATTAATAAAGATCATCCTCAGGTTATAGAACTCTGGAACCTTGTATTTATACAATATAATCGAAAATCTGATGGAACCCTTGAGGACCTTCCTGAAAAACATGTTGACACAGGCCTCGGATTTGAGAGACTTTCAATGGTTCTTCAAAATAAAACTTCCAATTATGATACTGATATTTTTGAACCAATCATTAGGGAAATAGAAATTCTTACGGGGAATAACTATGGTGTTGATTTGGAAGTAGATAAGGCGATAAGAGTGGTTGCTGATCATTTAAGAGCAGTTTTTTTTGCTGTTGCTGATGGACAGTTGCCTTCCAACACGGGAGCAGGATACGTTATTAGAAGAATTTTACGAAGAGCTATCAGATATGGTTATTCATTCTTAAATCAAAAGAGTCCTTTTATTTTTCGATTAGTAGATGTTCTTTACACTCAGATGAAAAATGTTTATCCTGGACTTGAAAGTAAAAGAAATCTAATTCACAATGTAGTTAAAGAAGAGGAAAACTCTTTTCTAAAAACTCTTAACCAAGGACTTTTATTACTTGATTCGATGATTTCAAAAAATGTAGATGGAAAAATCGAAGGCTCTAAAGTTTTTCAACTTTACGATACTTACGGATTTCCCAAAGACCTCACTGCTTTAATCCTGTCTGAAAAAGGATTTAGTTTTGACGAAGAGGAATTTGAAAAGTCAATGAAAAAGCAAAAAGAGACATCAAAAAAAGCTGCTTTTAGCTCAAAAGGAGACTGGGTTATAATTCATGAAGATGATTTAGAAGAGTTTGTTGGATACGATCACTTAACATCCAATGTAAAAATTACAAGATATAGAAAAACTAGTTCTTTAAAAGCAGGAGATATGTTTCAGTTGGTATTTAATCTAACACCCTTCTATGCTGAGGGAGGTGGGCAAGTTGGAGATAAGGGATATTTGGAAGAAACAAACGGAGACTTACATTACATTGTTGACACTAAAAAAGAAAACAATCTTATAGTTCATTATTGCAATACAATTCCTGATAAAATTGATTTAACATTTAAGGCAGTAGTTGACAAAACGCAAAGAATTCGAACTTCATCTAATCACACAGCAACTCATTTACTTCATCAGGCTTTGAGAGAAATTTTGGGTAATCATGTTGAACAAAANGGTTCAATGGTTAATTCAAGAGCNTTACGTTTTGATTTTTCCCATTTTTCAAAAATATCTAAGGATCAAATATCACAAATTGAAGAGTTTGTAAACTCCAGAATAAAAGAAAATATTTTATTTGAGGAAAATCGAAATACTTTGATGGAAAAAGCTCTTTCAGAAGGTGCAATTGCATTATTTGGAGAGAAGTATGGAGATACTGTAAGAACCGTAAGATTTGGAAAATCAATTGAATTATGTGGAGGTACTCATGTTGAGAGCACATCAAAAATTTGGCATTTTAAAATTATCTCAGAATCTGCAATTGCTTCTGGAATAAGAAGATTGGAAGCTATAACTGGTGATTCATGTAAAATATTTTTTGAAGAACAGTCCAATGACTTAGAAAAAATAAAACAATTAATTAAAAGCCCACAAAATGTAGTTATGGCAGTGGAGAATNTTCAAAGCGAAATACATANTTTTAAAAATGAAATTAAAAATTTATCTGAATCACTTTTAAAAAGTTTAAAATTAGAATTATTGGATAAGGTCAAAGATTGTAATGGTATTAACCTGCTTTCTGAAAAACTCTCACTGAATCCAAAACTTTTAAAACCTCTCGCTTTTGATTTGGGAAAATCAATCAAAAATTTATTTATGTTAATTGCTGTTACNGANGGGTCTAAAGCNATTTTNGTNTGTTATATAGACAAAGGTTTAGNGGAAAAAAAAGAATTTGATGCNCGTAAAATAATTAATAAAATTTCTAAATATATTAANGGTANNGGTGGAGGACAAAATTTTTATTCCACTGCAGGAGGAGATAATCNAANTGGAATAGANAAAGCNATTTCATCATTCAANAAANTAATTANTTCTTAACTTTCATNANCAGGNGGATAATTNTTAAGAATCTCCGAGACAAACAAATTAATTCTTTCATCCCTGNTTTTCNTATATTCATTAATACCGCCATATCCTTTACCCTGCCANACAAGAAGTTTTGATTTTGAATCAATTATATCAATAAAAAGCTCTCCTCTTGTTTGAGTTGATATAGAATTAANNNTNNANNNANACATCCAGNNATTCCAGCCCCAGCCCCAGCCCCANTTATTATTAGGATTTATAAACACTCGGTCAGTTGCTTTTACAGAAATATTAATTAATAAATCGGGATTACTAGANAANACTAAANTTTTTTCTTCTAAACTNTGTTNNATACTTTTTAAAATCCTTNTTTTNTCTAANTCTGAAATTTCAACTTCNTCAATTCCAGGTTTNAAAAANGCGAAAGATTTNTAATTATCAAAGTTTATTGAATTATCAAAATCGGAAAANACNCTTANTGATGNACAGCTGAAAGTTAAAATTCCTANACCTANTATNAATAAATTTTTCATTTTTTTAAAAAAAAGAGNACAAATATCATGCCTTNNCNAAANTTACTTAAAAAACTTTAATTANTTTAAAAATTAANANTNGTAATTAATATTCNTGAAATGATANNTTTAAAAANTCAATATATTTTTTTAGGTAAAATAAAGGATGTTAACATTACTGTNAAAAGAGAAATTGCATCTGACTTCTATTTAACTGGCAACAAATACAGAAAATTAAAANATAATTTAATTGAATTTTTCAAAAGCAGANATGANGGTATTGCTACATTTGGAGGTCCTNTTTCAAATCATCTGGCTGCNACTTCAAGTTTATGTAAACATTTTGGAATAAAATCTTTTGGATTTGTTAGAGGAGATGAGATGAATACAAAGTCAAATCCAACTATTGAACATTGTATGAATACCGGAATGCATTTAGAGTACTTAAATAGGGAGGATTATAAGCTCAAAATGTTTTCAAAAAAAGTTAAAAAATTTTTATCAGAAAGAAATGTTTATTTCATACCTGAGGGAGGAGCTAATGATTTTGGGATTTCAGGAAGCTCGGATATGATTGAAAGTTTCGATCACAATTTTGATACAATATGTATAGCTGTCGGAACCGGTGGAACAATGCTTGGGGTAAGTAGGTCTATAAAGAACAATCAAAAACTCTTAGGTTTCCTGTCAGCAAACGATAGATCTAGAATTAATTATATTTCAAATAATATAGATTCTTCAATCAATTATGATTTAATCAAGGAATTTACTTTCGGTGGATTTGGGAAATTTAATAATGAACTTATCTTATTTATAAATTCGTTTAAAAAAAAATATAAAATTCCACTTGATCCAATATACACAGGAAAAGTTCTTTTTGGTATTTTTACTTTAATAAAAAATCATAATTGGAGTTGGGGAAAAAATATTTTGTTTATCCACACTGGAGGCCTACAGGGTATATATGGTTTCAATTTTTTACAGGAAAAAAAGGGGGGGCTTTTACTAAAATGATTTTCTACTCTATAATTTTAATATTTCAGATTGGTTGCAAGGCATTAATCTTCAAATCTTCAAAAAAAGAAAAAAAAATAGAAGTTGTTAGTGAAAAAGTTAACACTGGAAAGACTGTTATTCTGTCAAATGATCAAAAAATAGAAAAATACTTGTCTAAATTTGGACCTATTGCGATTGAGGAAATGAAAAAATATAAGATACCAGCGAGTATTACTCTTGCACAGGGTTTACTCGAGTCTGGTTATGGGGAGGGCAGATTAGCTGTTAAAGGGAACAATCATTTTGGAATAAAATGCCATAAGGAGTGGTCTGGGAAAAAAATTTATCATGATGATGACAAAAAAGGGGAATGTTTTCGTAAATACAAAGACCCAAAAGAATCCTATCGTGACCACTCATTGTTTTTAACGATTAGACCTCGCTATGCCTTTTTATTTGATTATAATATCAAAAATTACAAGCAATGGGCATATGGATTAAAAAAAGCAGGTTACGCAACCGACAAAAAATACCCTCTAAAACTGATTAACTTAATTGAGCGTTTAAATTTAAAACGGTTTGACAGGCATGCTAAAAATAGTGTAACAAAAAATTCTAATAAAAGAGAGTTGTTTTTTTACAGGGTTTCAAAAGGAGACACTTTGTTTTCAATATCAAAAAAATTTAATATTGAAATCAAAACAATAGTTAAAATGAATCAGATTAATGACAATAAAATTTATATTGGACAGGAACTTATTATACCCAATAAATAAATGATTTACAAAAGAAGTAGTAAATTATTTGAAGAGGCGAAAAAACTCATACCAGGAGGAGTGAATTCTCCTGTGCGGGCGTTCAAGTCAGTTGGAGGAACACCAATTTTCATTAAAAAAGCAAAAGGAGCTTATCTCTTTGATGAGGATGACAACAAATACATAGATTATATTTCCAGTTGGGGCCCAATGATTTTGGGACATGCCAAAAGAGAGATTATTGAAAAAATAATGTCTCAAGCAGAAAAGGGAACTTCATATGGTATCCCAACTGAATTGGAATCTGAGTTGGCTTCACTAATTGTCTCCAATATTAAAAATATTGATAAAATTAGATTTGTAAATTCAGGAACTGAAGCTTGTATGAGTGCCATTCGCTTGGCTAGGGGATTTACAGGAAGAGATAAAATTGTAAAATTCAAAGGTTGTTACCATGGTCACTCAGATTCATTTTTAATTGAGGCTGGTAGCGGTGCTGTAACTTTTGGACAGCCTAACAGCCCCGGAGTAACAAAATCAAATGCCAAGGATACTTTGATTGCAAATTACAATGATTTAAAAAGTGTTGAAAAAATCTTTGATAAATATAAAAATGAGATTGCATGTGTCATTATAGAACCAGTTGCTGGTAACATGGGATGTATCCCACCTGCAAAAAAATTTTTGGAAATCTTAAGATCAATTTGTAGTAGTTGTGGATCTCTTTTGATCTTTGATGAAGTAATGACTGGGTTTAGATTATCATTCGGAGGAGCACAAGAATATTTAGGAGTTAATGCAGATATTGTAACATATGGAAAGGTTGTCGGAGGTGGATTACCTGTTGGGGCCTTTGCCTCAAGACATGAAATTATGGATATGCTAGCTCCTGAGGGACCAATTTATCAAGCTGGTACTTTAAGTGGTAATCCTTTAGCAATGAGGGCAGGATTAGAAACTCTAAAAATCTTAAAAAATGATTTAGACTTTTATGAAAGGATAAATAGTAAAACTCAACGTTTGTACGAGGGTTTTTTAAAAGAAATAAATTATACAGGAATACCTTGTCAAGTAAACATTTGCGGATCCATGCTTTCGGTTCACTTCACAAAAAATTATGTTAATGACTTTGATTCTGCAGCTAAAGGTAATAACAAAGTTTTTAAGGATTTTTTTCACTATATGTTATCGAACGGAATTTATTTTCCACCGAGTGCTTTTGAAAGTTACTTTTTAAATGATGCTTTAACTTTAAAAGATATCGATTATACAGTTGAAAAATTTAAATTATTTTTAAAAAAACAGCTATAATGACTTTATGTAGATTGTGTTATTTTCTTTTTTAATTTCAATTAATGTTTTTTTTCTAAGATTTTTTAAGGCTAAATCCCATTTTTTATTACTTAGGCTAGTTTTTCTTTTAACTTCATTTATGTCCATTTTTGTGTTGGGGATTAGAAATGACAAAACTTCTTCTTCTTCTTTATCTAGTTGAACTTTTTTTTCCGGTCGCATTTGTGGAAAGAATATAACTTCTTGTATTGAAGTGTTGTTTGTTAGAAGCATTGTTAGCCTGTCAATTCCAATTCCAATACCTGAAGTAGGTGGCATCCCATATTCTAGAGCTCTGAGAAAGTCGTAATCAATAAACATTGCTTCATCATCTCCTTTTTTACTCAGTTCTAATTGTTCCTCAAATCTAGTCCTCTGATCGATTGGATCATTTAATTCAGAATAAGCGTTGGCAAGTTCACTGCCATTAACAATTAATTCAAATCTTTCAGTTAGATTTGGTTCTTTTCTATGTTGTTTGGTTAATGGGCTCATCTCTTTTGGATAATCAATTATAAAGGTGGGTTGTATGAAGTGCTTCTCACATTTGTCACCGAAAATCGCATCAATTATTTTACCTTTACCCATTGAATTATCAATTTCAACACCTAAATTTTTAGCGGTTTTTCTCAATTCAATAATATTCATTCTAGAAATATCAAAACTTGTATACTTTTTGATGGCTTCATAAATAGGNACTCTTGGNTANGGAGGTTTAAAATCAATTTNNTTATTNNCAAANATCACTTTNCTGGAATTATTTACATNNTTACAAATTT
This sequence comes from Flavobacteriales bacterium TMED96, assembly GCA_002171475.2. GTDB lineage: Bacteria > Bacteroidota > Bacteroidia > Flavobacteriales > Flavobacteriaceae > TMED96. Next base: position 7,620 of record NHEX02000035.1, on the reverse strand, counting down.
TNTCTAACAANTTTTCTGTNNTTTCCATCATCCAGAANTAATCTTTNTATGCTACATATAATTCCATNACAGTNAATTCNGGATTATGAGATCTNTCCATNCCNTCATTTCTAAAATCTTTAGAAAANTCATANACACCATCCATACCTCCAACAATTAGTCTNTTAAGNTATANCTCNTTNGCAATTCNTANATAAAGNGGNANNTCNAGAGCNTTNTGNTGAGTGATAAATGGTCTTGCNTGNGCACCTCCNGGTATGGGTTGTAANACNGGNGTTTCAACTTCNANATANCCTTTNNTGTTAAAAAANTCNCGAATAGANTTNGTNATTTTNGTTCGTTTTATNAATGTTTTTTTNACNTCNGGATTTAAAATTAAGTCNACGTATCTNTGTCTATACCTTAATTCAGGATCTTTAAATTCATCATAAANATTTCCATCTGAATCTGTTTTNGGAATNGGAATAGGTCTAATNGATTTNGATAAAATTTTGAANTCNTCAACTTGNANCGTTTTCTCTCCNACTTNNGTTTTGAATAANANACCGGTAACACCNATTATNTCTCCAATATCNAATAATTTTTTATAAACCTCATTNTANAGNGANTTNTCNTCAGATTTACATATTTCNTCTCGATTAAANTACAATTGAANTTTTCCTNCACTATCTTGTANTTCAGCAAAACTCGCTTTNCCCTGAATNCTTCTTGACATAATTCTNCCNGCNANCGAAACNTTTTTACCAGNTNNAAAATTNTNTTTAANTACNNTNGANAAATGACTNACNNGAAATAATTCAGNNGGNTAAGGGTTTANNCCTAANNCAATAATTTTTTTNAGNTTTTCTCTTCTAACTTNTTCCTGTTCAGANTAAGACATATTTTAAATTNAAGTAAATATAGAAAGTATGTTACAAATGAAAGTTTTTAAATTTGTAAAAAAGAATAATTTTTAATGAGCCTAANTCAAGTTTTGTTGTCAATTATCTTTCCNCCAATTGCAGTAATNGGTTATGGATGTGGTTCTGTAATGATTGTTTTTATTTTAACTCTTTGCGGGTGGGTTCCTGGTGTAATAGCTGCATTGATAATTATAAATAATACAAACAGGATTGAATAAAAAATTGAATAAAAATATTATTGTTTATGACCTTGGTGTTTTAGATTATAACGCTGCATTTAATTTTCAAGAAAAAAAATTACAAGAAATAATAGATATAAAAAGAACTAACCGTAATAAGGGTAGCTCAATTGAAACACCAAATTATTTTTTATTTGTTGAACATCCGCCAGTTATAACTCTTGGCAAAAGCGGTCAAAAAAAAAATTTATTATTAACTAAAGAGGAACTTGAGAGAAAAAAAATCCAATATTTAAATACCAACAGAGGAGGAGACATTACTTTTCATGGGTATGGACAAATTGTAGGGTATCCCGTTATTGATCTAGAAAACTTTTATACCGACATAAATAGATATTTGAGANCTTTGGAGGAAATAGTAATTTTAACATTGAATTATTTCAAAATTTCTTCACAAAGGAGTCCAGGTGAAACAGGAGTCTGGATAGAATCGAATTCACCAAATTCTAGAAAAATCTGTGCTATAGGTGTTAAAACAAGTAGGTGGGTAACAATGCATGGTTTTGCACTTAATGTGGATACTGATTTAAGATACTATAATTATATAATTCCTTGCGGTATTAAAGATAAAGGCATAACTTCAATTAACANGGAAATTAAAAGANACGTTTCAATCAATGAGGTTAAAGAAAAAATACTTGAAAATTTAAAAAAAACCTTTCAAGCTAATTTAATTTTNAGTACTTGAAAAGCTATATACAATTATATCTTTTTTCTCTGAGCCAACAACTAATTCTAGTTGATCACCTTTTTTTGATTTAGATAAACTTGCACTAGTTGTACCATAAACTGGAAATCCCTCAACAGTTTCTCCATCCTCTTTAAATAAATAAACTTTTTCAGATTCCAAATCTGTAGTAGTAAAATAAATCGTATTTCTGAACTTAAATACTTCAGGTTTAGTATAATTGCCATAGGGTAACGTAATTGGTATACCTTTGATAGTTAATTTATTTTTTGAAAGTGTGACTAATGATTCATATCCGATTACAATCTTGTGATTTTTTGATAAATCTAAATTTGAACTTAAAACATTGCCTCGCGTATCTATCTGGATTAAGTTTCCCTCCATATTGGTGCCAGNAAAAGTGCCCAAGTATGGATAAATCTCTTGTTTTGAAAAATTCACGTTTTCTTTCAATTTCACTCTTATTTTACCTTGTCTATTAAGTATTTTNAAATCCCCACTTTCCTCATGAATCAAAATAAAATCTTTNGAACCAAAGCGTATATGTTTTGGTGNATTTATNATTGGTGAGTTGGTTTTTTTAAATTTAAAGCCTTTAACTTCTTTTCCATTTTTATCATACATTAAAACATTATTGTCCTGAGCTAATAAAAAACGATAATTTCTGTTTTTATCATAATCAAAAACTGATAGAGGATTTATATTTTTTGAAATTGGAATTTTCAAAGGAAATGGATTTACATTTTTGCCATTTCTATCTAGTATATATAATCTTTTATTAGTTCTAAATGCAATTTGTAGTTTGCCATTTTTAAATAAATCTACTTGTTTCACTTTTCCAATTATATTTCCATCAACATTCTTTTTCCAGTAAAGTTTTCCCTCATTAGAAAAAAGATAAATTTTGTTTTTGTAGTCTTGGACTATAATATCTTTCTCCTTTGTTCTGTGATTTTTTATCCATTGAGGATTTTTAAGGGTTTCGTTTTCAAGGTTTAAAATAAATTTTCTTTTTAAATTATTTTCTTTATCATTTTCATTAAATTTCTGAATACGAATATTAATTATAACAAAATCTTCATCAACTTTAGTTTGAAACCCTAAAAGAGGAAATTTTTTAGCATCAATATCTTTTAAAAAATCCCAACTATTTGGTGTTGGCCCTAAGTTTTTAGTTTTAGAAACCCATAAAGTGTTAAACCTGTTTGACAAAGATTTTTTATAAAATGAATTTAAACTTGTTTTTTCTGCGATCTGTCCATCCTTATATGAAGCAATTAAATTTTTAATCCCATTTTTGGTTTCAGATAAAAAAACAAATTCATCAACATATGCTATCCATCTAACCTTAATTTCATTTGCGATAATTTTAGTTAATAGATTTAATTGGTCAGGAGTTTTAGATAATTCAAAAAATTTCACATTTCGGTAATTGAACTCTTTGGTTTCATCGATTGGTAATTTGTTAGATATATTTTGATTAAATGTGTGAAAAATTATTAGATTTTCACTGTTGTTTTTAACTAATGCAATTTGATTTANAAATTCTAGAAAACTTAAATCAAATTTTTGGATAGAATAATTTTTATATTCAACTAACTTCTTAAAATTATTTTTAAAAATATTTAAATCATCTATATTAAAAATTAAGAAAGATTCATAACTATTNGGAATTGATTTACTGAGTAAAAACTCTATGGGTTTACTATTTTTAAATAGGCCGGAAANTTCTCCTAAAGAATCTCTTATTTTAAAAACACCGTCTATTTCTATTAGATCATTTTGAATATCTAAATCTAAGTTTGACCAACTTTCCATAATTTTTGGAAAAAGTGGTAAATTTTTGAAAATAGAGTTACTTGCTAATTTCGGATCTCCTTTAAAAAACAAATTTATANCCCTTTCCTGGTCTGCGGTNCCTATAATTTCANTAAANTTCTTATCATTTATACCTTTTTTTTGTTGTTGATTATTCCTAATACAATTTTCAATTATAATCCTTGAATCACCNACAATTGTGTTATTTTGGATAAAAGTTTTGTAATACTCTGTATTACCTTTTTTGAATTTAAAAATTGGCTTTCCACTATATATAATTTTCTCATACTTTAAATAACTGCTGTCCTTAGTTCTTTTGTGAATAACTGTTATTGCTTTCTNTTCTTTGCCAAAATTAGAAAAAGTAATTATTTGATNGTTCAAACTATCGTTAACCAAATCTTTAACTTTTAGCCTAANNTCTTTTGGNAAATATAAATTTTTTAATAGCTCGTCATTTTGAAATTTATTTTTTACAGAATTTATGTCATTAATTCTTAAAATGATATCTGTATTTTGCGGAATTAAAGACTCCAAGTCTTCATTTTTTGATGTTGTTTTTTNACATGATATTGACAANACAATTAAAGAGACAAATACCACACAAGTTTTTGCTGAAAAAAAATCTNTCATTTGATTTAAATATAGGGCTAATTTAATAATTCAGAACTTTAATTCCGTTTGTATGTCGAATAGTCTAAATGACTTTCTGTGATAAATGGATGGACCATATAATTTTATAGAATTTTTATGCAATTTTGTTGGGTACCCNTTGTTTNTATTCCAATTATATTGAGGGTANNTTTTACCAAGTTTCGTCATTAGTTCGTCTCTATAAGTCTTTGCTAAAATTGAAGCTGCAGCTACATTTTGATACTTAGAGTCTCCAGAGATTAAACATTTATGTTCTAAATTTCCATATTTAGAAAATCGATTACCATCAACTAAAATAAAACTAGGAACAATTTTAAGTTGTTTAATTGCTTTATGCATTGCTAAAATAGATGCATTTAATATATTGATTTTATCTATTTCATGGTTGTCAACATGAACAACAGAAAATGCCAAAGCGTCTTTTTCAATTATTTTTCTAAGTTCATTTCTTTTTTTTTCAGATAGTTTTTTTGAATCATTTAAATCGGGATTAGAATAATTCTCAGAGAAAATTACTGCAGCAGCAGATACAGGTCCGGCNAGACAACCCCTACCTGCCTCGTCNGTTCCAGCTTCTATTTNTTTTGAATACTGCGTTGGTAGTAATTTCATGTAATGAATCCAAATTTAATTATAACTTCGTGTTATGAAAATTTGTAATTACATTAACTATATATTTTTTATAATATTTTTATTACAAACTATCAATCTTCACTCATTTCAAGAACCTCTTCAAAATACTGAAAAAAGTTCAGAAACTTTAGATTTAAACAAACTTAATACAACATCAAATACTATTGAAAATCAGATTGANGAAAAATCAGGATCAAAAAAATTCATAGTTCAAAAACAAAAATCAAAACAAAAAGATTCCGTTTACATAGGCATGTATAAAATAATTGATTATGAAGGAAAGAGTGTTTCAATTGATACATCACTAACCATCAAGAAAGAGTATACTAATAATTTACTCAGAAAAGATTATTTTGAACTACTACCCTTTGTTAATATGGGGCATGCTTTCAATAAATTGGGGTACAATTTTTTTGAAGAAAATCTAATTCCACAAATAGGGCAAAAGTCAAAACACACCTTATATTTCAAAACGGAAGACATTAAATATTATAACGTTCCCACACCTTTTACTGAACTNTTTTTTAGGACANCAATGGAACAAGGACAATTATCCGATGCNCTAATTACCCTAAACTTAAACCCTAATTTTAACTTTGCAATTGCATACAGGGGAATGAGATCTCAGGGTAAATATGTAAATCAAAGGTCAAATAATGAAGCATTTAGATATTCTTTCAATTATAATTCAAAAAATCATAAATACAATTTTATAGGACACTATGCATCTCAAAATATTGGTAATAATGAAAATGGAGGAGTGACTGAGCAAAGTTTGTCACAATTTGAATTGGGCGATCCTGAATTTAAAGAAAGGTCTGTTTTAAACGTTCGATTAAAAAAGGCTAACAATGAATTGAAAGGCAAAAGATCTTTTTTCAAGCAAAATTATTTTTTCAAAGGTGATAGCAATCTAAAAAATGATAACAGTTTGTCCGTTTTCCACGAGTTTTTAAATGAAACCAAATTCTATATATATGAAGACATTCAGNGGTCTGACTATTTTGGTCCATTAGGTTCTGAAGAAGCAAAAGATCAGGTTAACTGGGCTGTTATNCAAAACAGCATAGGTGTAAATTATAATANTTCTAAACTTGGAAAAATAAACGGNGCATTAGAATATTATAAAACAGATTACTTTTTTAAAAACTTTCTTGAACTCAGTAATACTTCAAATAATTTTATCGTATACAAACAGCTATTTCTTTCTGGAAATTATTTATTTAATTGGAAGGGATTTAATTTTAACACTTCTTTTAAAAAAACCATCTCTGGAGACTATAGAAGTGATCTCTTAGNGATGTCAGCTAAAATAATTTTCAACCAAAAAAATTATTTCGAAATAGGTATTAAAAAAATAAACAAGGCGCCTGATTTAAACTTTATACTTTACAAGAGTGCATATGAAAATTACAATTGGTATAATTCTAATTTAGAAAACCAAGACTTTACTCTATTATCATCGACTTTACTTATTAATAAAATTGGAAAGTTCAACATATCGCTTCAAAAATTAAAGAACTACATATATTACAGTCAGAATTTCAATATCCCTTTCGAGCAAGAAGATAATGACGAAGAAGGAGTTTTTTTATATCCAAGGCAACTTCTAACTCTTGTTAATCAATCAGATAAAAAAATTGATTACTTGAAAATTAGATACGACTCAAATTTTAGATACAGAAATATTGAATTGTCAAACACAATTCAATATCAAAAATCTGACAATGGTGACTCGGAAAATTTAATTTTAAATGTTCCTGAATGGAACCTGAGAACCTCATTAAGTTATTCTTCTTTCGTGTTTAAAAAAGCCATGTATTTACAATTTGGAATCACTGGTCAATATTTCTCTAAATTTTTTATGAATAAATATAACCCTTTATTAGGTAGTTTTTTAGTTCAAAACATATATAAAATCGGTGATTTCCCTAGACTCGATTTTTTTGTTAATGGGAAGATAAAAAAAGCTCGATTATTTTTAAAATATGAACATTTTAATTCATCATTGACTGGATACAATTTTTTCAGTTCAGAAGGTTATCCATATCGTGATGCTATGATTCGATTTGGAATTGTCTGGAATTTTTTTGAGTAGGTAAATCCTAATAAAATTTAATAAAAATTTACAATTATTTTGACAGTTGTATTGTATGGAAGAAAAAAGATTCTATATTTGCATCCGCTAACAATTTTTTAGCTTTGATCTTTGAAAAAATTTANATGACAGCGTGTATCATTTGATACATTTATAGTAAACTATTTTGAGACCTTTCAATTACTTTAGTTGTAAATAATTTTATAACTACAACGAAGAGTTTGATCCTGGCTCAGGATGAACGCTAGCGGCAGGCTTAACACATGCAAGTCGAGGGGTAACAGAGAGTGCTTGCACTCTGCTGACGACCGGCGCACGGGTGAGTAACGCGTATGCAACCTACCTTTTACAGGGGAATAGCCCAGAGAAATTTGGATTAATACCCCATATTATCNTTTNTTCGCATGAATTAGAGATGAAAGTTTCGACGGTANAAGATGGGCATGCGTCCTATTAGTTTGTTGGTAAGGTAANGGCTTACCAAGACTTCGATAGGTAGGGGCCCTGAGAGGGGGACCCCCCACACTGGTACTGAGACACGGACCAGACTCCTACGGGAGGCAGCAGTGAGGAATATTGGACAATGGA
>NHEX02000034.1 GCA_002171475.2 Flavobacteriales bacterium TMED96 | reverse complement strand
ACTCAAACGTTTCAATGGGGTATGGCAGTATGCCAATAAAATTACTGGATTTGATATTTCCGCACGACATATGGAAATGGTCAATGACAATGAAATTTTGATTAGCCATGAATATAAGGGGGTTTATCACGTGACCTTATCTGCTGATGCAGACCAGGTTGAAAACGTGCGTGTTCTCAATGTAAAAAGAGGAAGGCACGCCAGCCTTATCAAGTTTAATGATGAGGTGTATTATATGAGTCCAGATGGTTTTTTTGCCTTTGACAAACAGCTGAAAGACTTTTTACCACTTTCCATTTCTTCGGCCATGTTTGCAAATGATTTTTACTTGAGTGGCAAAATGATTTTAGACGAGCGCAATCGCATTTGGACATTTTTTGAAAAAAACATAGTGCTGTTGGAGAAGAATATTTTTGACAGCTCTTTTTCAATTCAGAAAATACCAGTACATAATGACTATCGAAAAACAAATTTAGGATTCGAAAACATCTCTGAGCAAAACAGCAACACCTATTTGCTTGGGACAATGAATGGATTTTTAAACATTAAACTCAACAATTACGAAGTCCCACAGGCCAAACTTTTTTTGAGTCGTGCAACCTCATCATCGCTAGACCTTGCAGAAGCAGACCTTTCATTGACTGGAAACATTGATTTGTCTTCTGAAATGAACAATATCCAATTTGAGTTTTTTGTCCCCTACTACAGCGAGTTAAACAGTATACAGTACCAGTGGTTTCTAGAAGGCTATCATACAGACTGGATTCCTTGGAACGATTCGTCTATGGTAGCGTTTAAAAATCTGGACTTTGGGGATTATACCTTTTATGTTCGTGCGCAAAGTGGTCAGCAGCCATTGGGCGACATTGTGAGTTATCCCTTTTCAATCGATTTTCCTTGGTACTTATCCTATTGGGCAGTTTCCTTTTATGTGGGTACCCTTGTCTTTATTTCATTTCTGATCAATAACTACTACACTCGTTACTACAGAAGACAACAAATGAAGTATGTGGAAGAAACCAAAAAAGAACTTGCATTAAAGGAGCTTTCAAACACAAAAGCCTTGGTTGAGGCAAAAAATGAACAGTTGAATCAACGTATCGAAAACAAGAACAGAGAGCTTGCCATTTCTACCATGAGCATGATTAAGAAAAACACATTGTTGGGCTCGATCAAAGACGAATTATTGAATCTGAAAAATATTTCAGAAGTCAAAAATGTTGTTCGAAATATCGATAAAAGCATCAATAATGATGATGACTGGAACTACTTTGAAGAGGCCTTTAATAATGCTGACAAGGACTTTTTAAAGAAAATCAAAGAAATTCACCCAAAACTAACCCCCAATGATTTACGCTTGTGTGCTTATTTGCGTTTGAACCTTTCATCTAAGGAGATCGCATCTCTATTAAATATCTCTTCCAAAAGCGTCGAAATTAAACGCTATCGCTTGCGAAAAAGAATGAATTTGGAGCACAAAACCAATCTGATCTCCTATATCCTTTCTGTATAGTACCTATCTAACCCCTTTTTTACCTATACGATACCTATACAGTATTGATAAATATGGCTATGAAATCACCTATTATNAGGTTAAAATGATTTTTTGTAAATTTTACAATACTTATATTATTGAGTATATAAATTGTAGAGTTATATTTTGCATAATTGTCAATACANCTTNTTTATTTTAGAAACNCATTAAAAACAACATATTTACCACAATCATTTTTCTGTGTAAATGTTATAAAAGTAAATCTACATTTATGAAAATCAAATTTTTTAATATCCTTTTCCTTCTGGTGTCTATTTCTATATATTCACAAGCAGGAAATGTTGTCGTTCAGAACGAAAACAATCAGTTTAAACTTGTTGTCGATGGAAAAGACTTCATGGTCAATGGAATGAACTGGGACTACTTTCCAAGAGGAACAAACTACTCTTTCGATTTTTGGAATCAATCCGACGATTTTATCATCGCGGCGCTTGATTCAGAGATGGGACTCCTCAAAAATATGGGTGTAAACACCATTCGATCATACACTGGTATTCAACCCAAATGGGTACAATACATTTATGAAAACTATGGCATTCATACCATCCTCAATCACCCTTTTGGACGATATGGCTTGACGCTTGATGGCGCATGGGTTCCAGTTACAGACTACAGTAACCCTGCGGTCAGAGAACTTTTGATGTCTGAAATAACTGCCCTAGCAGAAGAGTTTAAGAATACTCCTGGTCTTTTGATGTTTTTGTTAGGAAACGAAAACAACTACGGTTTGTTCTGGGCAGGTGCTGAAACAGAAGATTTTCCAGATGAAGAAGANCAAATNANAGCTGTTGGTGAAAACCGCGGAAGACCCATGTACAAACTCATGAATGATGCAGCAATAGCAATCAAAGGTATTGATGGATCACACCCAGTGGCTATTTGTAATGGAGACTTATTGTTCATGGACATTATCGCACAAGAATGTCAAGATGTAGATATCTACGGAACCAATATGTATCGTGGGATTTCTTTTGGCGATACCTTCGAGCGTGTCAAAAATGAATATGGAAAGCCTGTCATGTTCACAGAGTTTGGCTCAGATTCTTTCAACGCACTTTCAAACAAAGAAGATCAAAAGGCACAAGCAACGTATATGGTTGGTCAGTGGGAAGAAATTTATGCCAATGCTGCTGGTCTTGGAAAAGCTGGTAATTCAATTGGTGGATGTACCTTCCAGTTTAGCGATGGTTGGTGGAAATTTGGCCAAACAGACAACCTGGAAGTTCATGACAACAACGCTTCTTGGTCGAATGGNGGCTATCAATTTGANTATAANCCAGGNCAAAANAACATGAATGAAGAGTGGTTTGGGATTTGTGCAAAAGGTCCAAACGACGCTCGTGGATTATATGAACTATACCCAAGAGCAGCATATTATGCATTGAAAGANGCACANGCACTCAACCCTTATGCGAGTGGAGTTGATGCTGCTTTNATAGAAAATCATTTTGACAACATCCAAATTATGGATGCGATGCTTCGTGCTCGCGGAGACAAGGCAGCCATGGGTGGTGGTGAAAAACTTCGTGTGAGTAGGCTCAGGGCTGAGTTTACCAGNTNNAANACTGGAGGAGATTTAACGACAACNCCAGAAACAGCGAGTTCTGAAGAAACAGTTTATCCNGATCAGTTGGGCTTTGACCATATGCAATCCTATTTTGTAGGTGTCGAAGGAAAACCTGCTCCAGGCATGCGTGCCGAGGTCAATGTNAGTGTNTTGGGNAATGTGACTGACAATGCGATTGATGAAATTTTCTACGAAAATCGTGGAAGACCAATAAAAGTAATGTCTGAAACAGGTGAAGTGATTACTGTGAATGACCCATATAGAGTACAGATATACGATGCTGAGTTTGAGTGGAATGCAAANAATTTCGACCTGAGAGGGTTTTATAGAACAGGGCATTACCACTGGGCATATGAAGGAGACGTATTCAATCTCTATTCTGAATCAAACTATGGTCCGAACTTGGACATCTACAATGGCGAAATTTTAGGTGCAGAAATAGATGGCAAAGGAGCATTAAGTGGTCTTAAAGCTGCCTTTGGACCTCAGTTGTGGTGGGGTGCCAATCCAGCAGTATTACTAAAGTATACTAAGGATTTACTCAAATGGAAAGTAACAGGGGTATACCACAGAGACCTTGTGACCAATTTGGAGTATGACGAAAGTGGNAGACGTGTATTAAACNAAAACCAGTTGACCAGTGGTGTTATNCCAGCATGGCCAACAGAGCGAGCGACAATTGCTCTTGAGCGCAAGATTGGTGATTTNGGCTTTACTNTNGGCGGAATTTGGGGCGGTAGTCCTCTCAACGGAAGCTCATTTCAGGTTTATGACGAAGAGCTTGACAANGTATTTGTCGATAAAATTATTGCTGATGACAACTNGGGTGCGAAAGCCAAAATCACTTATCAAAAAGGTAGAATCAATTGGTATGCACAAGGATCATACATGGGCTTGGTTGCCAATGGTGGTGCTGACCAAACCAAAACCTTTACAGGNTGGAAACTAAAAGACTCTGGTAGTGGAAACATGACCAATGTGCTTTCTGGGTTCACCTATCTATTAGGAAACCTACAGATTGCACCAAACTTTTTATACCAAAAACCACTGATTGATCCAATCCCAAGTGCGTTTACTGGACCAGGAAGATTACGCAATGTAATTGATGATCCTTTTGCAGTACGTGGTGGGAATAGAGAAATGTCATCTGGAGAAATATTATTCACATTTGACCCAACGCCAGGAACTTGGATGTATGAGTGGAACAACGATGTTGTTGAAGATGCAAAATTTGCGATGAGTGCTGGATTTGTATACAAACATCTGCCAACCACGCAGGANGCTCACATTGGATTTTTGGCAAATCGACAGTTTTTTGCCTTTGGGCAAAGTGCACCAGCAGAAGATCTTTGGGAAGCGCACACGCGAGTTGTTTCAAAACTCAGTCCTGAACTCGGAATGATTGGTAATTTCTATTATGGAAATGGTCAAGCAAATGGTGATTCAGATCGTACCATTACACGATTTGGGGGTGATGTCAGAATGATTTATAAAAACATGAAAATGATATCACATGTAAAAGTGAATGATTGGGGACCATACGATTACCATCGTGACTTTAACCTCACATTCCCACTCCAATTGATGGTTGATTTTTCNACCTCGCTTGGAAAACAAGACTGGTTTGGACTTCCCAATACNCAAATAGGTATTAGAGGAACATGGAGNTCTTTGGATCAATACTCTCCAAGATATGCTCCAGCTGCCACTAGTATAGGAGTTTTAAACCCACCAACACTCGATTTTAGTGGATTCTCTGAAGGATCAGAATGGGAGATTCGAACATATGTTCACATAAACATTGGTAAATAATAAATGAATGACNATGAAAAAANTTAAGTATACATCAAAAATCAACTCAATTGCTGCAGCTCTACTGGTTGCGCTTATGTTTGGTTGTGAAAGAGAATTGTCTGATGATATTTCATTGGCAAAGTATCCAAACACACCAGAAGTTTTTACAGACTTCCCAGTGAGTCTTACAGATCAGTTTTTTATATCCTATGATCCTGCAGATGGTGCCAATGTCAATGGTTTCGACGTTGATAATAACGCCTATAAAGGATCGAGTGCAATTCGTATAGACGTTCCTGGATCTGAAGATCCTGAAGGAGGCTTTATCGGCGGAATTTTTAAAGATCGCTTTCTTGGGAGAGACCTTACTGAATATGATGCCTTAACCTTCTGGGCGAAGGGTACAACCACAGCAAGCATTGGCTTATTTGGGTTTGGAACTGATTTTGAAGGGGACAAATTCAATGTTGGTCTGGAAGAAATCAATCTCACAACAACTTGGAAACAATACATTATTCCATTTCCAGACCCTGCTAAACTGGTGCAAGAAAAAGGGATGTTTGCTTTTTCTGCAGGAACAGACTCAACTGACGGGCTTGGGTATACCTTTTGGATCGATGAAATTCGGTTTCAAAAACTGGGATATTTCACCCAACCAAGACCAACAATGTATGATGGTATGGAAAAAGAAGTTACTGGCTATACTGGTTCAGAGATAGATATAAAAGAAACGGAACTAACTCTTAGTTTGGGCAATGGCTCAGATGTAACTGTCTCAGCAGCAGCAGCCTATTTTGATTACACTTCTTCAGACACAGCAGTTGCAACTGTTGATGAAAATGGTGTAGTGACTGTTCTAGACATAGGGACATCTACAATCACAGCAAGTTTAAATGGGGTTGATGCCACAGGCTCACTGATCGTTGAGTCCAAAGGATTTTTTCAATCGGCTCCTGTTCCAACTCATGCTGCTGAAAATGTAATATCTATTTTTAGTAATGCCTATGAAGATGTCAACATCGATTATTACAATGGGTATTGGCAACCGTATCAAACGACTACATCTGCAGATTTTGTCTATAATGGCGATAATATTATAGCTTACGAAAACTTCAATTTTGTAGGACAACAATTCACAGATCCACTCGTAGATGCTTCTGAAATGACTCATTTTCATCTTGATGTGTTTATTCCAAATGAAGTTCTAGAAACTGACGAGTTAAAAATCACGATTAAAGATTATGGTCCCAACAAAGCTGATAATGGTGGTCGTGGCGATGATATGACACAAGTGGTGCTGATCAACAGCTCTCAGTTAACGTCTAATGGGTGGGCTAGTGTTAGCGTTCCTTTGACGTTTACCACTGGAACAGGCATAGGACAATTAATCTATGAAAATAGTACTGGTGCATCTAAAATAAGTACTGTTTTCTTAGACAATATCTACTTCTACAAGGAATGATCTTGAAGTATTTAAACTGTAAATAAGGTTTTATTTATGTATTACTTTAAGTTGATCTGTTGTCAGCTGGCTCTAGCTGTATTGTTTGTTGGCTGCAAGAAAGAAGGGGTGTACAACCCTCAAGATGACCTTCTAGATGGGAAAACCTTGGTATGGTCTGATGAGTTTGATGATGATGGCACTACCTATATGTCAGGAGTTGACAATCCTGTTGATGATTCAAAATGGTTTCATCAAACCAAGTTGCCAAATGGCTTTGGTTGGTACAATGATGAGCTTCAACATTATACAAACCGAATTGATAATTCCTACGTATCAGATGGTACATTGAAGATTGTTGCAAAAAAAGAGGTTTTTTCTGACCAAGGACATACAAAGGACTATACTTCAGCAAGGTTAAACGCAAAGTATGCCTTCACTTATGGGGTGGTGGAGATCAGAGCAAAGTTACCTACAGGTGTTGGTACTTGGCCTGCCATTTGGACTTTGGGTAAAAATATCAATGAAAATGGAGCCTATTGGCAACAGCAAGGATTTGGCTCAGCTTCGTGGCCAGCTTGTGGAGAGATTGATATTATGGAGCATTGGGGTAGCAATCAAAACTTTATCCAAAGTGCCATGCATACCCCCTCCTCCCATGGAAATACTGTGAATAAGGATGGTAGATCCATATCAACAGTTTCTTCAGAATTTCATTTGTACAAGCTCGAATGGACAGCAGAGAAAATGACCTTTTCGGTAGATAATGTTGCACACTATATCTACAATCCACCAGTGAAAGATGCAAGCACATGGCCATTCAATTCTGATCAGTATTTATTGCTGAATGTTGCCATTCAGCCATCCATCGCATCGAGCTTTACATCCTCAGCCATGGAAATAGATTATATCAGAATTTATCAATAATCATAACTCAACTGAACCTAAGATAAACCAAAACGAATGACTAAAAAAACACTCTTTATCGCCTTTGTTGTATCCCTTGGAGGTTTTCTTTTTGGGTTTGATGCAGGAATCATTTCTGGTGTAATCTCATATGCAGGCCCTCAGTTTGACCTCAATGATGCCCAAACGGGTTGGGTGGTGAGTTCCCCATCTTTTGCAGCGATGATTGCGATGTTAATCGCAGGTCGTTTGAGTGATCGAATTGGACGAAAGAAGATACTCATCCTTGTAGCCTTTTTATATGCATTCTCTGCCATTGCCTCTGCTTTNGCAGTGTCTTATGAGACCTTGTATATTGCTCGTATGCTGGGAGGTTTNGCCTTTGGCGCAGCACTCATTTTAGCACCAACCTANATCGCTGAAATTTCGACTGCTGAAAATAGAGGNAAGCTCGTTTCCATCCAACAGCTGAATATCGTATTGGGCTTCTTTGCAGCCTTTTTGAGTAACTATTATTTCAATCAATTCAATGTTTCGGGTAGTCAAATACTCACCGACGAAAATGTTTGGCGATGGATGTTGGGGGTTGAATTTTTTCCAGCCATCGTTTACTTTACATTCTTATTTTTTGTACCAAAAAGCCCACGTTGGCTCTACAACAACAATCAGATCGAACATGCGAAAGAAGTGCTAGAGCGTATTCATGGTGCTGAACAAGCAGAGGTCGAAATTATATCGATAGAAAAAAATATTGAAGAGTCNAATGTNACAAAAAANGTNTCCATAGGNGAACTCCTCAATCCCTGCACTCCGATTCATTATGCTAGTGGGAATTACATTAGGTATCCTTCAGCAAGTCACAGGTATCAATGCAATTTATTTCTATGCCACCTCCATCTTCAAACAAACAGGAATCGGAACNGANGCAGCNTTTTCNTCGGGTGTATTGCTGAGTTTTACAACAGTGGTATTCACACTNCTTGCCATCTACTTGATTGATCGTATGGGAAGACGACCACTTCTATTGGCTGGNATGNCAGGAATTGCCGTGAGCTTGTTNTTGTGTGCCTATAGTTTTAATCAAGCAACCTATCAGCTATCAGCTGCTGAAATCAATTCCTTTGAAAACATTGACACCTATAAGCTAGCAGAATTTCAAGACANAANATACAACAGTGATGTGGCCTTTAAAANTGACATCAAAGCTGCCATCGGAAATCANGTCTATGCNCTTAACGAAGGAGCNATTTTNGAAGCTGCAATTGACATGAATGCAACCCTAGTACTGATCGGAATTCTTGGGTTTATCGCCTGTTTTGCGTTTTCCTTAGGACCAGTGATGTGGGTGATGCTTTCTGAAATTTTTCCAAATCGTTATCGTGGATTGGCAATTGGTGTGATTGGCTTTTTAAACTCATTTTCAAGTTGGTTGGTTCAACAAATATTTCCCTGGGAAATTTCAAATCTCGGGAGTGCNTTAACATTTTTTATTTATGGCATGATTGCCACAGTAGGAGTGTTATTGTTTATNAAAATCCTTCCTGAAACAAAAGGAAAGTCATTAGAAGAAATTGAACACGAACTGACCAATGCATAACAGTAAAAAAAACAAATNAACGAGTATCCTATATATGTANATCGACAAAAACANAAGACATTNCAACANCCTTGAACCCGAAGGTGAACTGATTCAAATCAAAGGGAAGTGGTTTTACAAAATCAGNAATGTTGACAATATGCCTCCCTTTTTTATGAGCATCGTGAGTGACGCCAATCACTGGATGTTTATTGGNAGCAATGGTGGTCTTTCGGCAGGAAGAAAAGANTGCGATCAGGCATTGTTCCCCTACTACACAGTTGACAAAATTTTAGAGACATCNGAATCCACAGGAAGTAAAACCATTTTACAAGTCGAAAAAGACGGAAAATCCTTTTTGTGGGAACCCTTTTCAGTACTCACAGATTCGCTTTATCAAACNGAAACAAACTTGTACAAAAGCGAATNTGGAAACACTATTATCTTTGAGCAAATCAATCATGACTTAGAGCTTTCATTTACATACCAATGGAGTTCGAGCAACCGATATGGATTTGTGCGACATGCAACTTTGAACAATCTCTCCAAAACCAAAAAAGTTGTTCATGTCTTGGATGGCATTCAAAATCTAGTTCCTTATGGGGTTGAAGCTGACTTGCAAAACAGCAAAAGCAATCTTGTTGATGCCTATAAGAAAAGTGAATTGGAGAAAGAATACGCCTTGGGAATCTATGCCCTCAGTGCCATCATCGTGGATCGTGCCGAGCCTAGTGAGGCACTAAAAGCAACGACAGTTTGGTCATCAGGNCTGAGCAACCCAACCTATTTATTGTCGTCTTTCCAACTNGAGGCTTTTCGACGTGGACAAAAGCTTTCAGAAGAGTATGAAAACAAAGGCGAAAAAGGAGCATATTTCTTGGTTGATACCATCACTCTAGAAGCCTCTCAAAGCAAGGACTGGTATATCATAGCAGATGTAAACCAATCGATGGTTGGCATTCGATCGTTGATCAAAGACATGGCCAAGGGCGATATTATCGATCATGTGAATAAAGACATTCAGGAGGGCACTGACCACCTAATACAGCTTTGCGCAGCAGCCGATGCCATGCAGCTCACCAATGACAAAAAAACCATCATGCGCCACTATTCCAATACCATGTTCAATATCATGCGTGGAGGAATTTTTGATGCCAATTATCAAATCGAAAAGGCAGATTTTCTCCCCTATCTCCAACAAGCAAACAAGGTGGAGTTTGAAAAATATCAAGATCAGCTCAACCAATGGGACGAGCTGTTTTCGCTTGAGCAATTGGCAACCAATATCAGCTCAATCCCCTCAGTTCCAATCAAACGATTGGCGACAGAATACTTACCACTCAAATTCAGTCGCCGGCATGGTGATCCGAGTCGTCCATGGAACTGGTTTTCGATCAATACACAAAACGAAAATGATGGGTCAAAAATTTTAGATTATCAAGGCAACTGGCGCGATATTTTCCAAAACTGGGAAGCACTTGCGCATGCCTATCCATCCTTTATTGAAGGGATGATTTTTAGATTCCTCAATGCGTCAACCTTTGATGGATANAACCCNTATCGNGTGACCAAAGATGGCTTTGATTGGGAGATTATCGAGGCNCATGANCCNTGGTCTTATATCGGCTATTGGGGNGATCACCAAATTATTTATCTGCTCAAGTTTTTAGAATTTATTCAAAAACACTACCCNGGNAAGCTCAAGGATAGTTTGACAGAAAANCACTTTGTTTATGCGCATGTTCCTTACATCATCAAATCCTATCAAGACATCGTTAAGGATCCNAAGGATACGATTGTTTTTGATGAAGAGCTNCANAATCAAATCGANAGGCAAAAAGAGGATTTGGGTGCTGATGGGGCATTACTCAAAACACCAAAAGGNGATGTATATCACGTCAATATGCTTGAAAANCTTTTGGCAACTGTTCTTGCCAAAATATCAAATTTTGTTCCTGAGGCAGGGATTTGGCTAAATACCCAGCGACCAGAGTGGAATGATGCAAACAATGCATTAGTAGGGAATGGAACTTCGATGGTGACCCTGTACTATATACGTCGTTTCTTTACGTTTTTCGACAACCTTATCGATAGTGTTGATTTTAGCTCTTCTCTCATTTCTAAGGAATTATATGATTTTTTCAGTGAAGTTTCCAGCCAACTCACAAAACACGAAACTTTACTTGGCAACAAGATTGGTGATCATGATCGTCAATCGTTTGTAGATGCACTTGGACAAGCAGGAAGTATTTATCGTAATCAGATTTACAATAATGGGTTTTCTTCAAAAATATCGGAGATCAGTACAGCCGACCTTAAGTCGTTTATTGGCATCAGCATAGCTTTTATTGACCACTCAATTGATGCAAACAAACGAGCAGATGGACTGTATCATGCCTATAATCTCATCACATTTGAAGCACAAGGCGGCGTATCGATATCTTATCTCGACGAAATGCTTGAAGGACAAGTTGCAGTGTTGAGTTCTGGTTATTTAAGTCCTGCGCAAGCAGACCAGGTACTCAATCAAATGCGCAAAAGCAAACTTTACAGAGAAGATCAAAAAAGTTATATTTTATACCCTCACAAAGATTTACCTCGCTTTTTTGAAAAAAATAATGTACCTGCAGCAGCTGTTGAAAGCTCTCCACTTTTGCAAGCACTTATCGATGATGACAACAAGCAAGTGATTCAAAAAGATTGCGATGGGGCGTATCATTTCAATGGAAATTTTAGAAATGTTTACAGCTTACAAGCTGCAATATCTGAATTACCAGCTAAATATGATCAATTGGTCTCAGAAAAAGATCATTTATTTCACCTTTTTGAGGATTTGTTCGATCACAAATCATTCACAGGACGATCAGGAACATTTTTCGCTTTTGAAGGGCTAGGGTCCATTTATTGGCACATGATATCCAAGTTGGCATTGGCTGCGCAAGAGGTGCTTTGGAAATCCATTCACAAGGAGTCAGACACCAAACTCATCGAATCGCTAAAACAGCATTACTATGGGATTGTTGATGGCATTGGCGCACACAAAACACCAAAAGCATATGGTGCTTTCCCAACAGATCCATACTCTCATACTCCTGCTGGTCGAGGCGCACAACAGCCCGGAATGACAGGTCAGGTCAAAGAGGATATCTTGTGTCGTTTGGGAGAGTTTGGGGTGTATGCACAAGACGGAAAACTCTTTTTTAACCCGACAATTGTTCGAACAGAGGAGTACCTAGAAGAGGAAAAGGAATTTGAATTCTACGACGTAGAAAACAAAAAGCAAACGCTGACTATTCCAAAGCATGCACTCTGTTTTACCTATTGCCAAGTACCGATTGTTTACCACAACCAATCCAACAACACTGGAATTGAACTTGTTCTCTCCAATGGGGAACAGAAGAAGATTGACCAATATCACCTAGATGCGGATGATGCAGCCAATCTCTTTAGCCGAAATGGAAAAATCTTTCAAATCAACATTTATTTCTCATGAACCAATTTCAAATAATTCAACGAATACTGTTACTGATGACTGGTTTTTCTCTACTCTGGACGAGCTGCTCAACTTTGTCAGAAGGTCCATCGGCAGTAGATATCCTAGGAAACCCAAACTATCAAGCGATTTCCTATGGGGGCTATCGTGCAATATCTCGTGATACTGTACCGAGTGTTGACCAAATCAAGGATGATATGCGAATTTTATCTGCTATAGATGTCAAAATACTGCGTACCTATAATACAGAGCTGGCAGAATTGCCAAATCTACTACAAGCGATTACAGAGCTGAAGCAAGAGGACTCATCATTTGAGATGTATGTCATGGTTGGTGCTTGGATCAACTGTAAAGATGCTTGGGCAGACCACCCAGACCACACCCAAGAGGATGAGGCATACAATGAAGCTGAAGTACAACGTGCGGTTCAATATGCCAAACAATATCCAGATATTATTAAAATGATTGCGATTGGAAACGAAGCCATGGTTCATTGGGCGACAAGCTATTTTGTGCCACCATCAGTGATTTTAAAGTGGGTCAATTATCTACAAGAACTCAAAAGCAA
>NHEX02000033.1 GCA_002171475.2 Flavobacteriales bacterium TMED96 | reverse complement strand
GTTTTTCCTTTGATAACCTATCAAAGTATAGGTTTTCAAAGTGCTTATTCAAAACATAATCAAGAGTCATTTTTTGGTATTAGAGATTACAATATCTCTCACGAAAGTTACTATAGTAACTTAATTTTCAACTCAATTATTAATAACACAAAGCACAAATTTAAAACCGGATTAAATTTTTCAAGAGATATTTATTCTGAAAATATTGATACGGATTTGTATAATAGGACAGATGATGTTTTTGGAATGTTTTTCGAATACACTTATGATAATCTTGAAAATCTTAATTTGGTAGCAGGATTAAGATTAGATAATCATAATAACATTGGTACATTTTTATCTCCACGTCTTCATCTTAGATACCAAAAAAATGATACACCTACAATTTTTAGAATTTCTGTTGGCCAAGGCAGAAAAGTAGGTAACATATTTGCTGAAAACCAAAATATTTTTGCATCGAATAGAACAATTCAAATTTTTCCCTCAAACGGTTCTATCTATGGTTTAAAACCCGAGATAGCTTGGAATTATGGGCTAAGCATTACTCGTAATTTCAACTTATTCAATAGAAGTGCTGATATTATTTTGGATTTTTATAATACAACTTTTTTAAATCAAGTTGTAGCAGACTTTGAAAAGTTACAATACATTCAATTTTACAATTTGTCCGGTAAAAGCTTTTCAAAAAGTTTTCAAATCGAATTGAATTACAAGGCTTCAAACAATATTTCAACAAGAATTGCATATAAGAATGAAAATGTTAAAGTATCTTACAGGGACGGGTTTAAAAGAAAACCATTAAGACCCTACTCAAGATTTTTCTTTAACATTGAGTATAACACAGTTAGTACAACTGGAAAAGGGTGGAGGAATGATTTCACTTACAATATTGTTGGAAAACAAAGAGTACCAGCTAATCTGTTAGATTTAAATGGTTTTGTAGCGTCATCCTACAACATAATAAATTTTCAAACAGCAAAAGTGTTTTCGCCTAAATTTGAATTATATTTGGGAGGAGAAAATCTGTTAAATGTGAGACAAAAAAATCCAATTATTGCTGCTGACAACCCTTTTGGAAGAAATTTTGATGCAAGTTTAGTTTATGCACCGGTTTTTGGAAGATTTCTCTACAGTGGAATAAGGTTTAATTTAAATTAACATAATGAAAAAAATTATTTTTTTAATATTTATATCATCTATGGTTTTTTCTCAAAAAAAAGATATCGTAGAAGAATCCTTTGAAGTTAATGGAGTATGTAANATGTGTAAAGCACGAATTGAGAAAACTGCATTTAAACAAAAAGGAGTAAAAAATGCTGAGTGGGATATAAATAATCATTTACTTACAGTTTTGTATGATAAAAGTAAAATAGATATAAATAAAATTCACAAATCAATCGCAGAGGTAGGTCACGATACCTCAAAGGAAGAAGCACCCGATGAGGTTTATGACAATCTTCCAATGTGTTGTTTGTATAACAGAAATGAAATAAAAAAAGGTAAACAGTAGTTTACCTTTTTTTAAAATTTAAGTAATAATCTTACATCATTCCAGGCATTCCTCCACCCATTGGAGGCATTCCACCTGCAGGTGCAGGGGCATCTTCTTTGATGTCGACTAAAGCGCATTCTGTAGTAAGAATCATTCCAGCCACAGAAGCAGCGTTTTCAAGAGCTATCCTTGTAACTTTAGTAGGGTCAATAATACCTTCCTTAAGCATATCAACGTATTTCCCTTCTTTAGCATCATAACCAAAATTTTTAGCACTTTCCTCCACTTTAGCTACAACAACAGATCCTTCTCCTCCGGAGTTAGAAACTATTGTCCTTAGCGGTGATTCAACTGCGTTATTTACTATTTGTACTCCGGTCGCTTCGTCAGCATTAACACCTTTAATCTTTCCAAGGACTTTTTTAGCATTTAAAAGGGCAATACCTCCTCCAGCAACTATTCCTTCTTCAACTGCNGCTCTCGTGGCATGAAGAGCGTCGTCTACCCGGNCTTTCTTTTCCTTCATTTCAACCTCTGAAGGTGCACCAACATATAAAACAGCTACTCCACCAGATAATTTAGCTAATCTTTCTTGAAGTTTTTCTTTATCATAATCTGAAGTAGTGTTTTCTATTTGAGATTTTATTTGATTTACTCTAGCAGTTATAGCTTTTGTGTCTCCCGAACCATTTACGATTGTAGTATTATCTTTATCGATAGTAACTTTTTCTGTAGTACCAAGCATTTCAATAGTAGTGTTTTCAAGGGTGAAACCTCTTTCTTCAGAAATCACGGTACCGCCAGTTAGAACAGCAATATCTTCAAGCATAGCTTTTCTTCTATCTCCAAAACCNGGAGCTTTAACTGCAGCAATCTTAAGAGATCCTCTCAGTTTGTTAACAACAAGAGTTGCTAATGCTTCACCATCAACATCTTCAGCAATTATTAACAAGGGTTTGCTTGATTGAGCGACTGGTTCTAAAATTGGGAGTAAATCTTTCATCGCAGAAATCTTCTTATCATAAAGAAGGATGTAAGGATTCTCGAGATCTGCTTCCATTTTTTCTGAATCAGTAACAAAATAGGGCGATAAATAACCTCTATCAAACTGCATGCCTTCAACAACCTCCACATAAGTATCTGTACCTTTTGCCTCTTCAACAGTTATAACACCTTCTTTTCCAACTTTTTCAAAAGCTTCTGTTATGAGGCTACCTATGGTTTCGTCATTATTTGCTGATATACTCGCAACTTGTTTAATTTTTTCTGAGGAATCACCAACCTCCACAGATTGCGATTTTAATTCCCCAACTATTGAATCAACTGCTCTACTAATACCACGCTTTAAGTCTAATGGATTAGCTCCAGCAGCAACATTTTTCAATCCCTCTTTAACAATGTCTTGTGCTAAGATTGTTGCTGTGGTAGTTCCATCACCAGCTAAATCGTTTGTTTTTGATGCAACCTCTTTTACCATTTGAGCACCCATATTTTCAAGTGCATCTTCAAGCTCGATTTCTTTAGCAACAGTAACACCATCTTTGGTAACTTGGGGTGCACCAAAAGCTTTACCTATGATTACATTTCTCCCTTTTGGACCTAATGTTACTTTTACTGCATTGGCCAGAGCATCAACGCCTCTTTTAATACCATCTCGCGCATTGAGATCAAATTCTATTTTCTTTGCCATAATTTTAAATTTATATAATTGCTAATATGTCGTTTTCTTTCATAATTAAATAATCTTTTCCATCATGGTTTAATTCAGTTCCTGAATATTTTCCATATAGAACAACGTCCCCTACTTTAACCGTAACAGGATTTTCTTTAGTTCCAGGTCCCACAGCAACAATATTTCCTTTTTGAGGTTTTTCTTTTGCAGTGTCAGGAATTATTATTCCTGAAGATGTTTTAGTTTCAGCGGCTGCAGGCTCCACCAGAACCCTATCAGCCAATGGCTTAATNTTTAATTTACTCATATTTNATTTTGTAATTATTTATTATTTTTCACAAATTATGCCAATCATGCGTTTGTCAGTTTTTAATTGAAATTTCATTATTTATCATGACAAGCTGACATTTAATTTTCAGAATTTGAATTATCATCCTGTTCAAAAACCTCTTCTGGTAGGGTTTCAGGAATAATTTCAATTTCGGAATCATCAATTAACTTAGAATCAGAGGGTTCATTAGATGTATTTGTTTCTAACCCAAAATTAGATAATAATATCAATAAAAGCAGTAGTGTTGCTAAAATCCAGGTACTACGGTCTAAAAAGTCAGTTGTCTTTTGAACACCTCCCATTTGTTGTCCTCCACCACCAAACGAAGACGATAGACCACCACCTTTTGGGTTTTGAACCATTATTACTAATACTAGTAAAAAGCAAACAAACAAGATCANAAGAACAAAAATTGAAAAAATACTCATGTTTTTTTATTTTGTTTCTTTTGTAATTTTTTTATTTGGTTTGCAAATAAACTACTTTTTTCCGGATATTTCAAACTTAATATCCTGTATGCATATAATGCTTCTTTAAATTTTTGTTGTTTAACATAAATTTTAGCGAGAGTTTCTGTCATTAACTCAGATTTATTGAATTTGTTGTCTGAAGCCAAGTTCAAAAAATCATCTCCATAGCCTTTTTCTTTACTTTTTGGAATTTTTGGGTTTTTTTCTAGAAATGAATCGATTATTTCAATTTTGGATTCCAAAGGCCTATTTTCATTTTCTTTTTTAGAATTTGTATATGACATAACCCAATCAACAAATAACATTCTTGGTTCCTCTTCTTTGGATTTATTTAAGTTAGATGTTCCTTCAATTTTATTACCATGAGGTTGAGGGTCTTTAATTTTAATTTTTTTTGTTCTTTTTTGAATTTTAAATAAATTATTTTCAGTGTCATTAATCCAATTGAAAATCATTTTTCTCCTTGAAGAAAGAATAGCAGTCTTCTTCAAGATTAAATCAAAATTAAACTGATCCTGAATTTTTAGTGACTTTAAATAAATTGCGTGGGCTAATTGAAAATATGGAAATTCAAAGATTATACTTTCAAGCTCTTTTTTTTGATTTATATTTTTAGGATCAAAATNAGAAATTAAATTGATGAAATTTTTTGAGCTTTTTGTTACCATTTTGCAAGAGAGGCGTTAAAAATGTCTAATGTTATTCTTTCAAATAAATCCTTGTTCGCTGCTGTTTTTATATCGTAAAGTTGTTGATTAGCATCAAAATCATAAAAGAAAGAAAATCCCTGTTCAAATGAATCTTCTTCTTTTAAATTATTTNTGTATCTGACATTCACCCTCATGGTCAGTCTGTTTTGAGCAGCAGTATTATTTGCTGTCGAGGTAGTTGGAGTAATACTATATTGAACTATTTCTCCTTCATATATTAAATCAGCGTTGCTAGTCACCAAATTTAAATTGGTTTGATTTAAAATTAAATCTTGCAAAGCAATTGTAAACTCTTGATCCAAACCTGGTTCCACAGTTGATCCAGGTCTATTCCCAGCGATATTGTCAAAATAATTGACTTGAAAGGTTTCAGTTCCTTCGGGTATTGAGGCCCCAGTAAATGAGTAAACTCCGCACTTGACAACAAATATTGACAATAAAATTAAAGTAAATAATTTTGAAAAATTAGTCATCTTGATTTTGGAGGTCATACTGTTTAATTTTTCTGTAAAGTGTTCTTTCTGAAATGCCAAGCTCATCAGCAGCCAATTTTCTTTTCCCTTTGCTTCTTTCAAGAGCTTTTTTTATTAGTTCTATTTCCTTGTCTAGAAGTGATAGTGTTTCAACTTCCTCAATGGTTTCTGCGTATTCAAAATTATTTGAATCTTTCTTATTCATATCATCTTTTTCAGACGCTTCTTTATAAAGACTCAACTCATTGCTATTTTTAACTACCTCAGGACTATTGTTGTAGATTTTTTTAATAAGTCCTTCCTTTTCTTCTTCACTGATGTTTTTATCAATTAGTTTTGTTGTAATTTTTTTCAATTCATTCAAGTCATTTTTCATATCAAATAAAACTTTGTATAGAATTTCTCTTTCTGATGAAAAATCGCTTTCTGTTTTTTTATTTTTTATAATTGCAGGAAGGTTGCTCCCATTATCGGGAAGATAATTTCTTAATTTTTCTAAAGAAAGCATTCTGTCTTTTTCCAAAACGGACATTTGCTCGGCTATGTTTCTNAATTGTCTAATATTTCCTCGCCAGTCGTATTCAACTAATATTTTTATAGCATCTTCAGATAATTTAAGAGCAGGCATACGGTATTTTTCTGCAAAATCAGATGCAAACTTTCTAAACAGTAGAGGTATATCCTGTTTTCTGTTTCTTAGGGGAGGGATGTTGATCTCAACGGTACTTAATCTATAAAAGAGATCTTCTCTAAATTTGTCTTTTTGAATTGCTTCATTCATATCCAAGTTGGTTGCTGCAACAATTCTTACGTTTGTTTTTTGAACTACTGATGATCCAACTTTTATAAACTCACCAGTTTCTAAGACCCTTAATAATCTCACTTGCGTAGCCATCGGTAATTCTCCGACCTCATCTAAGAAAATAGTTCCGCCATCCGCGACTTCAAAATAACCTTTTCTAGNAGAAGTTGCCCCTGTAAATGCTCCTTTCTCGTGTCCAAACAATTCACTATCTATTGTTCCTTCAGGTATGGCACCACAATTTACAGCTATATATTTTGAATGCTTTCTGTGAGAGAACTGATGAATAATTTTAGGAATGTTCTCTTTTCCTACGCCACTTTCTCCAGTGACAAGAACTGATATATCTGTAGGTGCTACCCTCAAAGATTTTTCAATTGACCTATTGACACCCTCACTCATCCCAATAATTCCAAATCTTTGTTTAACGTTTTGTAAATCTTGCATTTATATATCTTTAGAAATTCTTAATCCATCACCAATAAGTGTAGCACTGGTGCAATTTTCAACTCTTACATCAACAAAATCCCCGAGAGAAAAGTTTTTTTTAGAAAAAACAACGACAACATTTTGGGTAGTTCTTCCACTCCAAAATTCATCAGATTTTTTAGATTCTTTTTCGATTAAAACGCATACTATTTTATTTAAATACTGTTGATTTCGAAAGAAACTATGATTTTTTTGTTTTAAAATTATCTCATTTAGTCGAATGTTTTTAATTTCCATTGGCACATTATCAGTAAATTTTTTTTGAGCTAATGTTCCAGGCCTTTCTGAATACTTGAACATATATCCATAGTCATATTTAACTGATTCCATCAAATTTAAAGTATCTAAATGGTCTTCATCATTTTCTGAGGGGAATCCTGTTATTATATCATGAGAAATACTACAATTAGGAATTTTATTTTTAATTTTAGTTATTAGTCGTAGGTACTCTTCTCTTGTATGTAGTCTGTTCATTTTTTTCAAAATTTTGTTGCTTCCAGACTGAAATGGAAGATGAATGTGTTTACATATATTTCGGTATTTGGATATTGCTTCGATCACCTCATCTGACATGTCTTGGGGGTTTGAAGTAGAGAATCGAATTCTCATTTTTGGTTTTTCTTTAGCAATTATCTCAAGTAAATTATTAAATCTCAAAGATGTTTTTTTTTGTAGTGATGATGCTTTCGAATAATCCTTTTTTAATCCCCCACCATACCATAGATAACTATCAACATTTTGACCCAAAAGAGTAACTTCTTTAAATCCTTTTTTTTCTAGTAAATGGATTTCATTTAAAATACTTTTTGGATCTCTACTTCTTTCCCTTCCTCTGGTAAAGGGCACCACACAAAAGGTGCACATATTATCACAACCCCTAGTTATCGATACGAATGCGGAAACCTTGTTCGAATTGATTCTTTCGGGAATAATTTTCTCATAAGTTTCGAATTTTGATAGTTTTACATTTATTGCTCTTTCGTTATTGCCAACCTTATCCAGCAAATTAGGAATGTCCCTATATGAGTCTGGACCAACTACGAGATCTACAATTTTTTCTTCTTCCAAAAACTTTTTTTTAAGTCTTTCGGCCATACATCCTAATACTCCAATCTTAATCTTGTTATTCTTTTTTAATTTTTTATAGGCACTTAATTTTTTTCTGATATTTATCTCTGCCTTTTCTCTTATTGAACAAGTATTAATTAATATTAAGTCGGATTCAATGGCATTTTCAGACTTTTCGTATTGATTATTTTTTAAAATAGACAAAACAACCTCGCTATCTGCAAAATTCATTTGACAACCATATGTTTCAATAAAAACTTTCTTTTTGTTACTTTTTGTTGTAACAATCTTATCGATTCTGGTTTCTGTTGCAGTTGAGTTCACTTTAATATTTAATAAATTTTAAAATTCTTTTATTGATAAATTTAGATTTTTAACCTACTACTATCTTTGACAATAATCTTATTCCGATTAGAACACAAAGTGTTTTTTATCATATAAATATGTCAATAAATCTCTAGAATAACTTCAAAACAATTTCATTGTCATAACTATATAATATGATTAAATACAAATATAATAAATAACAGACAAAATGTCAGTTTTGCTTTAGGAAATGAATAATAAAACCATTGGTTATCTAGCCTGATTTATAACCTAATTTTTTTTATATAAGATTTAAAACAAAAAAATTAATATACTTTTGTTTTCTCAAATTAATAAAAATGTCTAAAAATTTAGTTATTGTTGAATCGCCGGCAAAAGCAAAAACTATTGAAAAATTTTTGGGGTCAAACTTTAAAGTAACTTCTTGTTATGGTCATGTAGTAGATTTACCCTCAAAAGAATTAGGCGTAAATATTGAAAAAGGGTTTCAACCTAAGTACATTGTTTCTAGTGATAAGAAAAAAGTTGTTGCAAATTTAACAACTCTAGCTAAAAAAGCCGAATTCGTATGGCTAGCTAGTGATGAGGATAGAGAGGGTGAAGCAATTGCCTGGCACTTATCCAAAGCATTAAAACTTGATGATAAAAAAACCAAAAGAATTGTTTTTCACGAAATTACAAAGAAAGCAATATTGGATGCAATACAGAATCCAAGAAAAATAAATTATGATTTAGTTAACGCTCAGCAGGCTAGAAGGGTTTTGGATAGATTGGTGGGNTATCAACTTTCTCCGGTTTTATGGAAAAAAATTAAAGGTGGTTTGTCTGCTGGAAGGGTACAATCAGTTTCTGTTAGACTTATAGTTGAGCGTGAAAGACAGATAAATTCTTTTTCAACATCAGATTATTACAAAACAAATGCGGAGTTTTTAACTATNGATGGAAAGATGTTTAAATCTAGTCTTGAAACTGAATTTAAAATTTATGATGAAGTTGAAAAATTTTTACAAAAAAACATAAAATCTGAATTTAGTGTTGTTTCAAGAACCAAAAAACCAGCTGTAAAAAGTCCTGCTGCTCCATTTACAACTTCTACTTTGCAACAAGAGGCATCAAGAAAACTTTCTTTTTCTGTAAGTAAAACAATGACATTAGCACAAAGGCTTTATGAATCTGGACTGATTACTTACATGCGAACAGATAGTGTTAACCTTTCAAATGAAGCCAAATCTCAGGCGAAAGCTGAAATTTTAAAGCGATTTGGTGATGAGTATTATAACGGAAAAGATTATAAAAACAAAAGTACAAACGCACAAGAGGCTCATGAGGCTATAAGGCCAACTGATTTGAAAGTAAAAAATATAACAGCCGACTATGATCAAAAAAGGTTGTATGAACTAATTTGGAAGAGAACNATTTCATCNCAAATGAGTCAAGCTAAACTTGAAAGAACTACATTAAAAGTTGGATCAAACAAATATGAAAATCTATTTATTACGAGAGGAGAAATATTAATCTTTGATGGATTTTTAAAGGTTTATCTTGAGGGTTTAGATGAAGAAGAAGAAAAATTTCAAGGAATTTTGCCCAACGTGAAAATAGGCGACAGATTAAAATTAAATTTTATTGAATCAATTCAACGATTTACGAGGCCCCCATCTAGATATACAGAAGCATCACTGGTTAGAAAATTAGAGGAANTAGGAATTGGTAGACCTTCAACATACGCTCCAACTATATCTACCATTCAAGCAAGAGGATATATCTTGAAGGGCGAGAATGAGGGAATTGAAAGAAATTATAAAAAAATCAACTTGCAACAAGGTAAAATTAGTTCTTCAGTTTCAATTGAAAGAACATCCTCTGAGAAAGGGAAACTAATTCCATCTGACATAGGGATTATTGTCAATGATTTTCTAGTTAACAATTTCGAAGAAATTTTGAGTTATAATTTTACTGCTCTTGTTGAAAAGAATTTTGACAAAATTGCGGATGGAAACGAGGACTGGACAAAAATGATTGAAAAATTTTACTCCAAATTCCAACCTGTTGTAGAGGATGTCAAAGAAAATGCCAGTAGGGAATCAGGAGAAAGAATTTTAGGAAAAGATCCAAAAACTGGCAGAATTGTAAAGGTTAGATTAGGTAAATTTGGTCCAATCGCTCAAATTGGAGAAGTAGATGATGAAGAAAAACCGGTCTTTGCTAGCCTTCAGCCAAATCAAAACCTTGAAAAGATTTCCATAGATGAGGCACTCATGCTTTTTAAATTACCAAGAAAAGTTGGTGATTTTAATGGGAATGAAATTACTGCTAACAATGGAAGATTCGGTCCATACATTAAATATACTAACTCCTTTGTTTCAATTCCAAAAAATATTTCACCGTTTGAAATAGATATTGAAATGGCAATTGATTTAATTAAAGAGAAAGAAAAAGCCAACATGCCAATTCATGAATACAAAAATTTTCCAGTAACAAAAGGAAAGGGAAGATTTGGCCCATTTATTAAATGGAACAATTTTTTTATTAATGTGAACAATAAATTTGATTTTGAAAATTTATCTAAAGGCGATGTTGAGTTTTTAATTGAAGATAAGTTAAAAAAGGAAAAAGAAAAGGTGATTAAATTTTGGGAAGCTGAAAATATTAAGATTGAAAAAGCCAGGTGGGGACGTTTTAAAATTGTTCATGAAAAAGGATTTGTGGAGTTATCCAAAGATTCTGAACCTACTAAACTTTCACTAGATGAAATTAAAAAGATTATTNGTGCAAATAAATCAAGTAAATCGAAGAAAAAAATAAACTAATGAGTTTGGAATATTTAGAACCTGTCTCAGCTGAAGTTTTGGAATCTATTGAAGGACTTCCAGAGCATGTGTTAGGTAAAAATATGCTAATATTTACCAAGAAGTCTGGTTTACCTAATATGTCTAACATTAGAATCTGCTTGATTTTTGTTAATGAAACTAGAAATAGTCATTACCAAATATCTAAATTTAATAGTAATGAATTTCGCAAGAAATTTTATAAACTTTATCCTGGAAATTGGAACTTTAAAATAGGTGACCTTGGAGATCTAGCATCTGGTAAGACTGTAGAAGACACATATTTTGCCTTGAGAGAGATATGTATTGAGTTAAAGCAAACGGATACAATTCCTGTAATTATTGGTGGAAGTCAAGATTTGACAATACCATTATATGAATCATTTTCAAAAAATGATAATTCAATAAATATGGTGTCTGTGGATAACCGTTTTGATTTTACGCAAGGAGAAAATCTTATATCAAGTAGGTCATATATGAATAATATAATTACTAAAAACCCTAGTAAACTAAATAATTTTACCAACTTAGGTTACCAAACATATTTGATTGCTCAAGAAGAATTAGATTTAATGGATAAACTTTTTTTTGATTCTTTTAGANTAGGTGAGGTGTTAAATGATTTAAAAATAACTGAACCGGTCTTCAGAGAAGCAGATATTGTAAGTTTTGATATGAAAGTATTAAATTCATTAACAGATGGAACTTTTTTGGAAGGTATGCCTAACGGTCTTGATTCCAAAGCAATATGCGCAATGTCCCGTTATGCAGGGATAAGCGATAGATTGTCTATTGTTGGTTTTTTTGATTTACCAGATAATACCTTCTTTTTAAAGGTTTTATCAGAAGTATTGTGGTATTTTGTAGAGGGTTTTCATTGTAGATTTGATGAATTTCCTATTTCTATAAGCCATGGTTTTAAAAAATACAATGTTTCCATGTCAGATAGAGAAATAGTATTTTACAAGAGCATTAAAAGTGGCAGGTGGTGGATGGAAATGGATAATAACAATTATATAAATAATAAAACTAAATCATCTACGTTATTATCATGCACTCATAAAGATTATTTAGATGCTTGCAATGATATTTTATCAGACAGATGGTGGAAAGCAACAAAACGAAGTTGATATTTTATAATTGAATCTTATCTTTGTAAAATATAATATGTGTAAGANTTACAAAATAATATTAAAATTTAAACGTTAGTATTCAACATGAAAAGAATTTTCTTAGTTGCATTCTTAATTTTTCTGTCCTTAAGTTGCGGAAATAAAAGGGGTGAGTTAATTGGCGTTAAACAAAAAAAATGGTTCCCTGAAAAGCCTTATGGTATGACTTTGGTTGAGGGAGGTGCATTTATAATGGGAAAACAAGATGATGATATTGCTCAACTTAAAAATGCGACTCCTAAAACTGTTACTGTTCGATCATTTTATATGGATGAAACTGAAATCACAAATAGCGAATATAGACAGTTTGTACTTTGGGTCAGAGATTCTATTGCTTTATCAATGTTAGCTAGAAAATCTGATGAGCTAAATCAAGGAGAGGAAACATCTACTGAAGGGATAGGCGAGTATGCGTTTAAGGACGCTGATACAGCCGATCAATCTCCTTTTCAAAAATACATGAGAGAAAATTATTATGATTTATCAGATGACCCGTATGCTNGTAGGCCATTGAACTGGGACCAAACTCTTGAATGGGATCCAAACAGTTATATCGATGAAGCATACGTTGAAGTAATGGATAGTCTTTATCTTCCACCTGAGGTTTGGTATAACGGTGAAATGAAGATTGATGTTAATAAACTAATTTATAAATACTCATGGTTTGATGCAGAAGCTGCTTCTTTAGAGAGAGCAAAAAATCCTCAATCTAGAGANAGATTTCCGTTTATAAAGAAAGAGGAAATTGAAATATATCCAGACACAACAGTATGGATTAAGGATTTCAACTATTCATACAATGAGCCCATGCATAACGATTATTTTTCGCACCCTGCATACCAAGATTATCCGGTTGTTGGAATTTCTTGGAAACAAGCCGTAGCATTTTGTAACTGGAGAACTCATTATAAAAATTCATATCAAAAAGAAAAAAACAAACCTCTTGTAAATAATTTCAGATTACCTACAGAGGCAGAATGGGAGTATGCAGCTAGAGGTGGAATACCCTCGGGCACCTATCCTTGGGGGTCACCATACTTATTAAATGATAGAGGATGCTTCCTGGCAAACTTTAAGCCTCTAAGGGGTGATTATGCATCGGACCAGGCTGTATACGCAGTTGAAGCTAAATCTTTTTTACCTAATGACTATAACTTATATAATATGGCCGGCAACGTTGCTGAATGGACTGAATCATCATATGACCCTGGAGCCTACGAATATGTATCATCTTTAAATCCAAATATGTCATTAAATGATGAAAAAAGGAAAGTTGTTAGAGGTGGATCATGGAAGGATGTAGCTTATTTTTTGAGAGTTAGTTCAAGGGACTATGAATATCAGGACACGGCGAGAAGTTATATTGGATTCAGAACCGTTCAAGATTATTTGGGGTCGGAAAAAATAAAAATAAAATAAAAATTTTATCTTTAAGGAATACTTAAATTAAACAAAATGGATGCAAAACAATTAAAAGGAAGATTAAGAAGAAAAATTATCATGCACATGCTTTTCCAGATTGGGGGAGCTGTTGTTATTTTAGGAGCATTATTTAAAATTCTCCACCTAGAAATAGGTCCGATTACAGGAGGAGTTGTTTTAGGTTTGGGGCTGGGTACTGAAGCTATAATCTTCTTCGTAGGTGGAATCATGTTGGACGATGTTAAAGAAGAACAAGACGAATATGTAAGTAAACATTCTGGCGGAAGTTCAGGGTCTGGATCAAAAGAGGAAGGACTTAGTTCTAAAATAGACACAATACTTAGAGAGGCCAAGTTAGATGTTGGTTTAGTAAGTGGTCTTACTAAAAGTATTCAAAACCTAGAAAATACAGCAAGCGCTTTNTCACCTGCTTCTGATGCTGCAGCATCTTCTCAAAATTATGCTGAGGAATTAAATAAAGCCGCTGGACAGTTACAATCTTTAAATCAATTGTATGCTTCGCAAGTTAAAAATGCGGGACAACATAACAATTATAATGAGCAAGTTGCCGAAAATGCAGAGTTACTAAGAAGTCAGATGCAATCTTTATCTGAAAATCTAGCCTCTCTTAACCAAGTTTATAAGGGAATGCTTTCTGCAATGAATAAAAACTAAGAAATTATGGCAGGNGCAAAAGAAACCCCACGTCAGAAGCTTATTGCTCTGATGTATCTAGTGTTTATTACTATGCTAGCTCTGAATGTGAGTAAAGAAGTCCTTGATGGATTCGGACAAATGTTTAAAAAGATAGCTAGCGCCAATGATAGAGTAGATCAAAGTAATGATATTTATTACAATAAAATTGAGGTAAATGCTAAGGAAAAAGAAGGCAAGTGGATAGATAACAATAGGATTGCTGTTGAAATTAAAAAAGAAGCAGATGAATTTTACAATAAAATTCAAGGAATTAAAGATCGAATAACTGAAAAGCAAAGAGTAGATGACCCTGACCTTATTGAATATTCTAGAATGGATAAGGGTGAAGAGTTAGATTTAATTTTCTTTGATGCAAATGGTATATCAGAAGAAGGAACTAAATTTTTAGAAATGATTAGATCCTACAAAGCTCACGTTATACAAGTATTCGCATCCAAATTTCCAAGATATACTGAACTTGTTGAGGAAAGATTCAATACAGGGGATTTAGAAGATATGGTTGAAACAAGAGACGGTACAAAACAATCATGGCTTCAGGCTAATTATGAAGGATTCCCATTAATTTCATCGTTAGCCAAGCTAACAATGATGCAAAATGATATAAGACTTACGGAAAGTGATGTTTTGAATGCTTTACTGGGTAAAGAGCTTGAAATTGAAAGTAAGGTTAACACTTCAAATTATATTACTTTATTGAAAGCAGATAAAGGCGCTTATTATCAGGGAGAAACTTTTGATGGGAGCTTAGTCTTAGGAAGAAAAGGTGGAGCTCAAAATCCAAATAGTGTTGAACTCTCTTTAGATGGAAGAAAGTTAAATGAAGATGAATATGAAAAAATACCAGGAGGTGTTAAGCTAAATATTAGTTCAGGAAGACCTGGTGATAGAAAAATTGAGGGTAATTTAATTTTCCTAAATGAGGGCGAAGAGTCAAAAATTCCAGTTGATCAATCATTCGCTGTTATTGCCAAGCCTAATTCTGCTGTTATTTCAGCTGATAAAATGAATGTAGTTTATAGAGGGGTTGAGAACCCAATGACTATTTCTATACCTGGTATTGCGGATAATAAAATTAGAGCGTCTGCACCCGGGCTTAAAAGGGTTCGAGGCAGTAAGTACATGATGACTCCCGGAAAAGGAAGAGAGGTAGTTATTAGAGCCGGTGCTACACTTCCAGACGGACAAAGCATTAATACCAACACAAAATTTAGAATTAAAGACATACCTCGACCAACAGGTACTGTTAGAGGTCAATCAGGTGATATTAAAATCCCCAAAAATAATTTATCGATAGCTACAATTGGAGCAGTTCTTGATGACTTCGACTTTGATATAAAGCTTAGAACAGTAAGTTTTAAATTTAAAGTTCCAGGACAAGCTACAATCTCTGTTAATGGAAATAAATTAGACAACAAAGCCAAAACGGCTTTAAGAAGAGCTAAAGTTGGTTCAAACGTTCAAATATTTGATATCAAGGTTCAAAATCCATCTAACCCCAGCTACAGATTTAAAAAAGTTTCACCCGTAATTTGTGAATTAGTTAATTAAATTTTTAAATGAAAATTTATATCTACTTTCTATATTTTGTTTTTTGCAGTTATAGCTTGTATCCTCAAGCAAATTTACTTAACGCAAGAGTTCCTCAAGACGTTGGTCAACTCAACGAGAAGCAAATCGAATCAAATGATGAAGACCCTTTGCCATATGGGTTTATTGATGATAGAGATGTACTGTGGTCTAAAACCGTTTGGGAATTAATTGACTTAGATGAAAGAATAAATTTTCCTTACTATTATCCTACTGACACCTTAAATCTTGGACCTGACAGGAGATCTTTGTTTCATATTTTGAAAAATAACCTTAGAAATGGTAACATAAAAGAAGTTTATGACGATGACTATTTTCAAATTAAATTGACCTACAGAGAAATTTTAGACAAACTTGTATCTATTGACACTTTAGACGCGGGTTTTGAGCAATTAAATGCCGGTGAAGCTCTCGATCCACAATACGTGAACAGAAGAAATATAACTGCAAGAGAAATTAGACAGTACAGAGTAAAAGGAACTTGGTACTTCAACAAAAGGCAAGGAGAATTAAAATATAGATTACTAGGTTTATCTCCTGTAGCTCCTGATGTATATACATTGGATAAACCTGAGGCAGAACAAGACTTAGTAGAGCTATTTTGGATATGGTTTCCGGATGCTAGAGAATCTTTGAATACTTCCACTGTTTTCAATACAAGAAACTCATCTCAGCCTATTACTTATGACCATATGTTGAATTCAAGAAGATTCAATTCTATCATTTACAAAGAAGAAAACGTTTATGAAGATAGATTAATCAATGAATACATTTTCGAAGATGCTTTGCAACAACTTTTGGAGTCAGAGAGAATAAAAAATGTTATTCGAGATTTTGAACAAGATATGTGGAACAACTAAGGAAATCTAAAACACTAAAATGCCGCTAATAAAGCGGCATTTTTTTATACTTTAATTTGAAAAAGGTAGACACAATTATTGTTGGAATGGGCATCGCAGGGGTTTGTTATGCTGAAAAATTATTCCAAAACAACAAGAGCTTTTGTGTAATTGATAATAAAAAAACAGGTTCTTCGAAAATTGCTGCCGGAGTATTCAATCCTACAGTTCTAAAAAGGTATAATATGATATGGAACGGAGAACAGTTCCACAAAAATGCTATTACCTTTTTAAAAAAAATTGAAAATAAATACAAAATAAAAATAATTTTCAAACATGACATTTTAAAAATATTTTCAAGTATCTCAGATCAGAATAATTGGATAGTCGCTTCAAAAAGGCCATTATTAAAGCAATTTTTAGATAGTAAAATATATACTAAAAAAGTTAAAGGAATAAAAACTGAATTTGGATATGGGGTAGTTAAAAAATGTGGAAGAATTTCAACTCTAAATATGATTAATGGATTTAAAAATAAATTCAAAAACAATCTCCTTAATGAAGATTTTGATTTTAAAAAACTTTCCTCTCACAACCAAAAAATTGTTTATAACAATATTGTTTCCGAAAATATTGTTTTCTGTGAGGGTTATGATATCATCAACAATCCGTTTTTTAAAAAATTACCAGTTACCGGTTCTAAAGGTGAATTTTTAATTGTAAAAATCTCAAATTTTAGTCTGAATAAAATTATTAAGAGGTCATCAATTTTTATTATGCCCTTAGAAAATGAACATTACTGGGTTGGAGCGACATATGATAATTTAGATAAAAAAAATAAACCAACTCAATTAAAAAAAGAGTGGTTGATTGAAAAACTTGAGAGTATAATTACATTACCTTACAAGATTATTGATCATAAGGCTAGTATGAGACCTACAACAATAGATCGTAGGCCAATGATTGGTTTCCACCCGGATTATAAAAATATATACCTCTTAAATGGATTGGGTTCTAGGGGAATTCTTCTTGCTCCAACTTTATCCTTTTGGTTATATAATTATATTTATAATGGTTTGCCATTTCCTGAAGAAGTGGATTTAAATCGATTTAAAGAGATCAATATTTAGCTATTTTGTTCAAAATCAAATAATTTAGTGTTTGTTAATAGGGAAAAAAGTGTCAATGAAAATTAGATATGACTTTTACATAGTTTTTTTTTTACTCATAATTTCAATAAATGAGACTTATTCACAATTAAGTGATCTTCACTATATTCCTCCATTAACAAGTGGGGGTGACCTCTCTGCTAATGCCTATTTTAAAAGACAATATTTATATATTTCAACTCCTGAAACTTCTAATGTAGATGTTCAAATAACTCCAATTGGAGGAGTTCCATTTAATGTTACGGTGTCAAATGCTAGTCCCTATAGATATGATATTGATAATACTGGTGCCGATCAAAATGGGGGACAACTCTATCTTGCAAGTCCTACTCTCACTGCAGGTTCAATAATAAATGATAAAGGATATATAATTCAATCTTCAAAAGAGGTATATGTAGGCGTAAGGGTTTTTGGAGATTCTCAAGGTGGGAGTTCATTTCCACAAGCTGGAGCAATGACTTCCAAGGGTAAATCAGCACTTGGAAAATCTTTCAAAGCAGG
>NHEX02000032.1 GCA_002171475.2 Flavobacteriales bacterium TMED96 | reverse complement strand
AAGAAACTTTAAAAACCATAATTTTGCACTTTTGTGATCAGTAGGATAAATAAATTTATCATCGATTAATCCAGGATTTTGAGTGTAATTTGTATTAATGAAACTTACAGATTCAGAAAAAAGTTTATGATTTACCTTTGCAAATTCTATTTTAGGCGGATTTTTGTCTTTTGGATATTTTTCCCTATTCATAACATCGTATGTCCAATCCCCGCCAGTTGGTTTTCCGTTTTGTTCGATTAGAATATTAAATTTTTTTCTTTGTGATTTGTAGAATGAAGTTTGAAAAAACTTTTTTTTGTCTTTTTTAAAAAATTCATTTAGTTCAGATTTTTTAGTTATAAAACTTGGACTTTCATGGATAATTAGTTGGATTTTATTTTTTTTACAAAAACTTGAAATTCTTTTTTGGATATAATAATCATCGGGATCAATTATTTCAATTTTGTTGAGATCAGTACATAGATTTTCAAGTAAATTTCTTATGTCAGATTCTGCTTCGGTTGATTCAATATATTTTACTTTTCTGTCCTGCAACTCCAAATAACGCTGATAATTTTTCATCGTAAGTCTGTGGAAAAGTATTTTTTGTTTGTGAAATTTAAATTGATTGAAAAAAAGAAATTCTTCAACCAAAATAAACTCATTTTGGTTTTTCATTAATGGAGAATTTTCAAAAAGCTGATTTGGAAATAATATGTTCATATTTTCATTCATTTAGCCACAAATTTTGAAATTTCATGTTAGGATCATATTTTTCTGACTGCCATTTAATGTTGAATTTCCTGTCTCTTGGATCATTTCCAACACCAGATACATACATCCAATTTCCATAATTGCTATGTACATCATAATCTATAAGCATTGATTCGAAATATGAAGCACCGATTCTCCAATCCAATTTTAGTTCCTTTGCAAAATAACTGGCAACATTTTGTCTTCCCCTATTACTCATCCATCCAGTATTTTTTATTTCCAACATATTCGAATTCACAAATGGTTCTTTTGTTTTTCCGTTAATCCATTCATACACTTTGGTTTTTGATTTATCCCAATTATATTTTCTGTTTAAAATGCCTTCAATACTAAAAATCTTGTCTCTGTATTTCATTGATATGTACTTAAAATAGTCTCTCCATATAAGTTCAAATACCAACCAATATGTAGATTGGTTTTTGATTACCTGATTTTCATATTTTTTTATTTCCCAATAAATCATTTTTGGGGATACACATCCGTTTGCTAACCAGGAAGAGAACTTAGAACTATAATCAATTCCAATCAATCCATTTCTAGTATGTTTATAAAAAGATAACTTTTTTGTTTCCCATAAATAATTATTGATTCTCTCTATACCACTTTTGCTCCCCCCTTTAAATGGGAATGCGCTTCTTTTGTCAAGTTTAAATTCTTTAAAACCTAAATCATTTAAACTTGGAATTTTGTATTTCTCGGATAGTCTATTCTTTGATTCCAACCTACGCGGACTATCCGCCAAACTTCTAACTTTTAACTCTTTTTCACATTTTTTTCTAAATAACGTGAAAACATTGGGTATATCTTCAATTTTTTTTTTCAAATCGTTGGGGTGATATAAAAATTGTTCGAAAGAATAGTTAATTTTTACATTACTATCAATCTTATTTAAAACTTCTTTTTCTTCATTGATTTCATCACGAGTCCATTCTCTTTGAATGAAAATTTCCTTGACGTTTAATTTTTTTATTTTTTTTATAAGATTTTGACCGTCTGGACAATTGTCAATTATCAAACTAATATTTAACTTGTCTAACTCTAGTTGCAAATCATTTACTGATTCAATCATAAATTTACTTCTGTAACTACCAGTTTTTTTAAAACCCATATTTAATTCTTTAAATAAATTAGTATTAAAATTGAAGTAAGCGACAACTTGTCTCTTGCTATCAATGGCTCTTGAAAGTCCCTGATGATCTTTTATTCTAAGATCGTTTCTATACCAAACTAAAGAAACACCTAACGAGCTCGACATCTTTTACTGCAGTATTTGACATTATTCCAATTATTTTCCCATTTTTTTCTCCAACTAAATGGTCTTTTACAAGCTGGACAAATTTTGGATGGT
Source organism: Flavobacteriales bacterium TMED96 (assembly GCA_002171475.2). GTDB lineage: Bacteria > Bacteroidota > Bacteroidia > Flavobacteriales > Flavobacteriaceae > TMED96. Next base: position 17,405 of record NHEX02000032.1, on the reverse strand, counting down.
AAATTTGCTTTTTTAACACCATTCATTTAAGCAACAGCTGCTTTGAAGGTTTCTAAACATCTATATCGAGCAAACTTATGATCAATAATTTCTTTAGGGTATAAGCTACTTTGAAATTCGGGAACCCATTTTTTAATATATTTAAAATCTTTATCGAATTTTTTAATTTGCTCTTTTGGATTAAAAATTCTAAAATAAGGAGAAGCGTCTACACCACATCCTGCAACCCATTGCCAATTACCTACATTACTAGACATTTCATAGTCTAACAATTTTTTTGCAAAATACTTTTCTCCCCGTCTCCAGTCTATTAATAGATGCTTACAAAGAAAACTTCCAACTAGCATTCTTACCCTGTTATGCATAAATCCTGTTTGATTTAATTCTCTCATACCGGCATCGACTAAAGGATAGCCTGTGTTTCCCTCACACCATTTTTTAAATTCTTCATCATTATTAAGCCATTTTATACGATCATATTTAGGCTTAAAGGATTTTTGTTGAGTGTATGGAAAATGCCATAGTATTTGCATAAAAAACTCTCTCCAAATCAATTCTTTTAAATATGTTTTGTTTGATTTTTTATGTGCTTTCTCCACTAATTTTCTAATACTTACAAATCCAAATCTCAAGTGAGCGCCAATTCTAGAGGTACTGTTTAAGTAAGGAAAGTTTCTGGTTTCTTCATATTTTTCAATTGTTTTAGAGTCAATGTTAAATAATGGAATATCAAATTCTTTTTCATCAAAACCAATTTCTTTTAATGTAAGGTAAGGTAATTCTAAACTAGCTAAAGAATTTAGTTTAGTTTCAGATTTACAAGTTTCAAACCCCCTTGCGTTTAATTTTTCAATCCATTTTCTAGAATAAGGTGTGTACACTTTATAAGGATTGCCATCATCCTTGACCACCTCGTCTTTTTCAAAAATAACTTGATCTTTGAAAGATTTATAAGTAACGTTTTTTTTTTTCTAAAAATGATTTTATTGATTTATCTCTTTCTAAAGCGTATGGCTCGTAATCACGATTTGTATAAACACTTTTAATTTTATATTTTTTTAAAAGTGATTCAAAAACGGCCTTAGGATTTCCAAGATACATTCCAACATTACACCTGTTCCCCAACATGGCATCGTTTAGTTTAACTAAGGCCGCATGAATCATTTTTATTCTTAAATCATTTTTTTCGAGTTTATTGATTATCTCAGTGTCGAAAATAAAGATTGGAATTACCTTTAAACCTGATGAAAGAGCAGAATTTAAACCTATATTATCATTTAATCTTAAATCTCTTCTAAACCAAAAAACTGAAAAATTTTCTTCCATTTAATTAACTTTAACACTACTAATACCGCCGTCAATGTTAATAATTTGACCAGTAATCCACTTTGATTTATCATCAAGTAAATATTGAGTAAGCTGAGCAATTTCTTTTGCAGTTCCAATCTTATTCAAAGGGTGCCTAGCTGCAGCTTTTTCAATTTTATCTTCAGTGTTTAAAAACTTATTTGCAAGGGGTGTATTAACTATTGATGGCGCTATGCAATTGACCCTGATTTTTGGAGCGAATTCAGCTGCTAGCGACTTTGTTAATCCTTCTAGTGCAGATTTTGAGGAAGATACCGAAGAATGGAAAGGCATTCCAGTTTTAACAGCAACAGTGCTATAAAAGATTATACTTGATGAAGGACTTTGCTGAAGTCTAGTTAAAATTATTTGTAATGTTTTTATAGCGCCTATAAGGTTTAATTCTAAGTCGCTTCTAAAAGTTTCTAGTTTTAAACTTCTAAATGGTCTTAAGTTAATTGTGCCTGGGCAGTACACGAAACCATCAATTTGCTCAGGTAACAATTCAGGGTCAAGTTCGTCTACGAGAACATCATATTTGATGTGTCTAATATTCTCATTCGATTCATTTAATTCATTTCTTGAGGTTGAAAAAACAATGTTTTCATTTGACAACAATTCCGAAATTTCTTTACCGATTCCCGAAGAACCTCCAATAACTAAGTAATTTTTCATTTTTTTGTATTTCCAAATTTATTTTCGAGTACTTTATATCTGTAATCAAAGATTTGATTTAATTTTTTTTTAATAAAAAGAGGATGAACCATTCTGCCGAGTATACCAAAAGGTAGCCTGTAATCTACAATATCAATCATTTCAACTCCATCTTTAATTTTGTTAAAAAAATGTTTGTGATGCCAAAGCTTATAAGGTCCATACCTTTGTTCGTCAACGAAATATGATTCTCTTTCAACATGGGTAATTTCAGTCACCCATCTTAGGGGTATCCCAAAGAGAGGTTTGACAATATATTTTATAATTTGACCAGGAAACATATCTTTATCTGCGCCTTCTAAAATTTTAAATCCCATGTAGCTTGGTGTTATTTCTTTTAAATTATTAGGATTAGAAAAGAAATTCCATGCCTCTTTGATACTGATTGGTAAATTTTGAATTCTTTTAAGTCTGTATACCATGCGGAGCAAAAATATAAAATGTTTAATAAAATCAAAAAAAAGTTAAACAAAAGAAGAAAATAATTATTCTAAAATTGATTAACTTTAACGAAAAACTTTAAAATATGAATACAAGAGCTTTCTCATTTGCTTTTTTAATTTGTTCAGTTGTCTTTTCACAAGTACAGACGCCCGCACTTAGTCCTAAATCAGAGTTAACCCAAATAGTTGGATTTACCGAGATGAAAATTGAATTTTCTAGACCATCAATGCGTGGTAGAAAAATCATGGGAAATTTGGTCAATTATGGAGATATCTGGCGAACAGGAGCTAATAGTAATACAAAAATTACAGTTAGTGATGATGTTATGTTTGGTGAAAATATTCTTCCTGCTGGCACTTATTCCATTTTGACTAGACCTGGAAAAAAAATGTGGGAAATTTTCTTTTATACGGAAGACTGGTCCTTACCAAAAGCTTGGGATCCAGAAAAAATCGCTCTTAAATTAGATATATCAGTAAAAAACACTAATCAGATCGAAACATTTTCAATTTGGATAGGTGATATTTCAACTGATTCAGCTTCACTAAACTTAGCATGGGAAAATTCTAGAATTGAAATGCCTTTTACCGTATCTACTGATGAAAAAACCATGGCATCTATAAAAGAAACTATGAAAGGTAATCCTGGACACAGAGACTATTATAGTGCCGCCTCATATTATTTAACTACAGGCAGAGACTTAAAGAAAGCTGAAAAGTGGATAACAAAGGCTGTGAAGGAAAAAGAATACTACTTTTACTACAGAACTAAAGCTGAAATTCATGCAGGGTTAAACAAGTTTAAGTTGGCTATAGAAGCAGCAAATAAGTCTATCAAACTTGCAGAAAAAAGAGGTACAAAAAACTTAATTAGTTTAAATAAAAAATCTATTGAGGAGTGGAGTAGGAGGTAGTTTGTTTATTTTACTCTTTGGCTACTTTTTGAAGTATGTAAGCTAACAGAACAGTTAAAAATGATCCTATAAAATTTAACCACAAATAGCCTACAACATCCAAATAAAAAATGATAAAGATTATTATTTGAGTCGATAAGGCAGAATTAAAAATGTTTTTTGCTTGTATTTTTTTAAAGAAAAATCCTACTAAAAATATTCCCAGTATTGTTCCATAAAATATTGAACCTATGATGTTCACTAATTGAATTAAATTTTCCGCCAATGTTGCAGTTAAAGCAAATATAATTGCAATTAGACCCCATATTAAAGTCATAAATTTTGACATCTGCAAATCACTGTAATTACTTTTTACTTTGAAATTATTTCTGTAGATATCTAAATAAGAGCAGGCCGCTAGAGCATTCAGCTCTGAAGCAGTAGAGCTCATAGCCGCACACAATATAACCGAAATAAGAAGACCTATTATTCCGCTCGGAAGGTTATTTACTATAAAATTTATAAATACATAATCTTTGTCATTCACCTCTAAAGAAGGAGAAACTTTTGAAATAAGACTTTTTGCATCATTCCTAATTAAAGATTCTGATTCTTGCAATTTTTTTATTTCTTCAATCCCCTTTGATTTAGAAAATGTTTTCATCAAAAAAAATTTCTCTTCTTGAATTTCTTTGTGTTTTTGTTCAAGAATTTCAAATTCAGTATTAAATTTTGAATTTCTAACCTTCTCTAAAGCAGCTGTATTAAAATTGATTGGTGATAGGTTAAATTGATAAAAAACAAATACAGAAACGCCAATAAACAATATTAAAAATTGCATAGGAACCTTTAAAATTGCATTAAAAAAAAGTCCTTTTTGACTCTCCCTTAAATTCTTTCCTGATATATATCTTTGGACTTGGCTTTGGTCGGTTCCAAAGTAAGATAATGCTAAAAATAGACCACCAGTTATACCACTCCAAAATGTGTATCTACTTTTAAAATCGAAATCGAAATTAAGAATGTCAAGCTTTCCGTTAGCTCCCGCAATTTCTAAGACTTCGTTTAAACTAAATTCTTTTGGTATTCCTTTAAAGATATAATAGATGGTAATAAATAGACCGATAAAAATGACAAACATTTGTTGTTTTTGAGTCACATTTACAGCTTTGGTACCACCAATAAGGGTGTAAAATGTAACCAAAGATCCAATTATAATAATTAGTAGATGCAAGGGCCACTTTAGAATTAAACTCATAATTATTGCAGGGGCATAAATAGTTATACCAGCAGCAAGTCCTCTTTGTATTAAAAAAAGTAAGGAAGCTAGGTTTCTAGTTTTTTTATTAAACCTCTTTTCTAAAAACTCATAGGCTGTGTAAAGTTTTAATTTGTGATATATAGGAAGAAAAAATATCGATATTATTATTATCGCAAAGGGTAGTCCAAAGTAAAATTGAATAAATCCCATTCCATCGCTATAAGCTTGTCCTGGTGTAGATAAAAATGTTATTGCACTTGCCTGTGTCGCCATTACAGATATGCCTATTGTCCACCATCTACTCTTATTACTTCCTTTGAAGTATTCTTGAAGATCTTTGTTTTTGATGTTTCTCCATATTCCATACAAAACAATGAAACCAATAGAAAAAATTAAAACAATCCAATCTAAAACTCCCATTAATTAAATGTTTTCATGATTATAAAAAAAACTATCCAATAACATACATTGATAAAAACAATAAAAAAATATTCTTTGTTATCAAAAATTTTCATTATTCGAGTGAAATTAAATTGATTAGTAATCGATAAGCTCCTGTAACCCCCGATGGTAACTGCCTAAAAAAGCTTAAGCCAGTGTAAATTATTTTACCTTCTCCATGATTTCCAATTAAAAGAGAACCAAGTTTTTCTTTTTCATTTTTGTCGTTCATGGATAACATTGGGATAAAGTTTTTATCCCATTTGTTTGGAAAGTATAATCCTCTTTCTTGAACCCAATTTTCAAAATCTTCAGATGTTATTTTATGAGGAAAATTTAAAGCTCTATGAAGAGGATTAAGTATTTTAACGGTAGAATTTTCCTCAGTAACTCTGTCCCTTGATAAATTTAAGTAAAAGGGTGTTAGTTTACTTGTTAACAAATTTCTAGTAGTATTATATTGTATCAATAAATTACCCCCTCTTTTAGCATAGTCGAAAAGCAATACATTTTTTGAATTTAACTCATTATGTATGTTAAAGGCACGAATACCCATTATAATTGTATCAAACCTAACTAAATCTTCATTTTCAATTTCGTTAACATCAATTAACTCTATATTTACACCTATTGATTTTAAATTCTCATAAACTAAATCTCCCGCACCCATTATATATCCTACTTTTTTTCTTGGAAGCACTAGATCCATTTTTTTGATTTTCGGTAAAAAAGGTTTTACTATGTACTGCTTGGGGATATGATCATAATCAATGTTAAAAATTGATAAACTTTCATTGTCAATTAATTTATTATCGGACAAAATTGATAATGATAAAATTCCATCTTTAGAATTCTCAGTGGGTCTGATTTGAAACTCAATATTTTTAGTCTCTCCCCTCTCAGTTAGGTATAAGTCAACATGGTTTTTATCTATTTCCCAACCAGTAGGAGAGTTTAATTTTATTTTTCCTTTAAATCCATTTGAAAGATTTTTTACCTCAATAATTATTTTTTCTTTTTCTGTATCTGTGAATAAATATTTGTTTTTTTTAAAATTTACTGCAATTTTTGGAACCACGTAAAAAGGATTAATGATCTCACCTTTTATAGGATCATTGAATCTTTGTGTCACTTCGACTTTATAGTCCAGAAATGTATCAAAAATCCTCAATTCTATTGGAAGTGAAACTTTTTCTGATATGGGTTGGTTTGTATATTTTTTATCCATTTTAAACCTTCCGTTTTTTTCACCTTTAATTAACCAATATGGAGTATTAAATTCATTTGGTAATTTGAACTTAATATTGTCTTGATAGAGTTCATATGGACTTATTAAAGAGCTTTTTAATTGATTGTTAATTTTAGTAATATTTATTGGATAGCTACTGTTATTTAGAATTTTAAAGTCTAAATTAATTTCTTCATCTCTATTTCCATAATCAAAATCTGTATTTGTAATCATTTTAATACCCAAACAGAGCTTTATTATGTCTTTAACTTCTTTTAATTTCCTTTTTTTCCATATAGAACTTTCTAGTCTCTTAATTTCATTGAAAACTTCTAAAAGATTTTTAACTGATTTTTCAGGATTTTCGAAATCAAACTTTGCAATTATTTGGTCAATTAAAATTTTTATTCTTTTTCCACCCTCTAGTCGGTTCCATGTAGTGTCTATACCTTCGAAAATACGATCAGATTTATTTTCAAGTCCACCGATTAATTCCAAAAATTCTGATTCTTTTTCTAAGCTTGGAGATCTTCCAAAACCTTGAGATTTGTGTTGTGATCTGCTAAGTGCAGAAATTTCACTATTTGTTCTACCAGTTAAAAAATTGTATTTGGTTATATCAATTTTTATAAAATTATCCTTGTTAATTGATTTAAACTTTTCTCTACTACCATATCTCCTCCATGAAATATTTACATATTGTCTAAAAGGTTTCCACAATTGTAAAGAATCCAACTGAGATGAATAAAAATTTCGATCTCCACTTATGTCAAAAGCTTCTTTACTTAAAATTGCAGAAGATGTGTGATGACCGTGAGTCTGTCCATCTCTTCTGTGGTCAAATCTATTAATGATTATGTCAGGTTTAATTTCTCTAATTAATCTTACAATTTCTTCTAGAATGATATTTTTTGGCCATATTTTCAATGTCTCATTGGAATTTTTAGAGAACCCAAAATCTATAGCCGAGGTAAAATATTGGTTACCTCCGTCAATTGCTCTAGCTTGTAAAAGCTCATTTGTCCTAATAACCCCTAATAAATCATTTAATTCTGTACCAATTAAATTCTGTCCGCCATCACCCCTTGTTAAAGAAAGATAGGACGTGTGAGCATGCAATTCATTTGAAAAATAGGAAATTAGAGATGTATTTTCGTCATCTGGGTGTGCAGCAACATATAAAACCGAACCTAAAAAGTTTAATTTTTTAAGCTTTAAATAAATTTCATTGCTTGATTGAGAATAAAATTTAGAGGCACAAAATAGTACTAAAAGTACAAAATATTTAGGCTTATTCATTTTTATAAATATAATCTTTAATACTACAATTTATTGCTTATATCTACAATTTTTGAAGGAAATCTATAACCTGACAAACTGGAAGTCCAACCACATTCGTATAGCTTCCTTCGATTCTTTTTACGCCTATATTCCCTATCCAATCTTGGATTCCATAAGCTCCTGCTTTGTCTAAAAAATCAAAATTATTTAAATAATAATTAATTTCGTTAATTGATAATTTTTTAAATAAAACAAATGTTGATTCAGAAATTATTGTTTGTTTTTCTTTTTCTGTAAAACAAACAGAGGTAATTACTTCATGTTTCATATTCGAAAGTTTCTCTAAAAATTTTTTAGCCTCTGTTATATTATTCGGTTTTCCGAGGTGTTCATTTTGGGCCCAAACTATTGTATCAGCAGTAATTATAATCTCATCATCTTTAACCCCCTTAAATTCTTGAGATTTTTTTTTAACTAAATATTCTGTTATTTCACTCCCTTTTAGTTTGGTAGGGTAATTTTCATTAGTTGGAAAAGCTCTTATTTCGAAATTTATACCAGCATCTTGAAGTAGTTGTTTTCTTCTAGGAGAATTAGAACCTAAAATAATTTTTTTGCCTTTATTAATTTCTATGTAAGCCATTTGTTTTGAACCCTTAAGGTTTGTTCTATAATATCTCTAACACAACCCTGTCCGCCATCTTTTTTGGATATGTAGATAGAAATTTGTTTTACATCTGGGACAGCATCATTCGGACAACAGGGGACTCCAATTTTTTTCATTACAGGTATATCAGGTATATCGTCTCCCATGTAGACAATTTCATTCTTTTTAAGGTTGTATTTTTTTATTAGCTTATCATAAGTGTCTTTTTTTGTGTGCTCTCCTAAAAATATTTCTTCAATACCTAAGTCTTTTAGTCTTTCTTTGACTCCTTTATTTGTTCCTCCTGAAATAATAAAAATTTTAAAGCCTTTATCCAAAGCATATTTTATAATAAAACCATCCTTTGTGTTCATTTCTCTTAACATTTTTCCTTTTGATGTAACCAGTATTTTTCCATTTGTTAGAACACCATCTACATCTAGTATAAAGGTTGTGATCTCTTTAAGTAGCTCTTTGTAATTTTTATTTTCCATTTTTTTCTATTATTCCATCAGTTAATATAGAGTATATTTTTTTTGAATTTTTAGATTTAATAAAATTTAAATGTTTTTTGATAGTATTGATATCTTTTCTTATCGCAGGACCAGTTTGTATTTTAGATGGCTTATTTATTTCTATTTTTTCTAAAGTTTCTCTAATTAAAGGAAATAAAATTTCAAATGGCATTTTATTTTCAGTGCATATATCGTAAGCTACACTAAATAAATAATTAGTGAAATTGCAGGCAAATACAGCTGAGACGTGCAGAGCTAATCTTTGTTCTGAATCAAGTTGATAGTATTTTGATCCAATAATTTTTACCAATTTTTCTAATTTTTTGTCATTAATATCATTATTTCCTTCTACACAAATCGGTATTTTTTTAAAATCAAATAATTTATCTTTTGTAAGTGTTTGAAGTGGATATAGCACACCAAAATTTTTATGAATAGATAGAATTTTCATCTCTGTACTTCCAGAGGTATGTACCACCATCCCATCTCTTCCTCTAAGATCATTGCTAATCTTTTCAATTGATTCGTCATTTGTAGAAATAATATATATATCAGATTTCTTTATTTCATCTATGTTGTTGGTGATAAAAATTTTGTCTTTGTAACTTAAAATTTTTTCTAAGGATCTGTTAAACAATGATACTATTTTAACTTCCTTTTTTTTTCTAAGTGTTTCAAACAAATTTATTCCAACGTTTCCTGCCCCAATAATTGAAATTTTAATCATCTAAAAAAATATTTTAATGTTATATTCCTATTAGGTAAATTTATAAATAACTTTCCTTTGTAGTCTGTTTCAATGTATCTTTGCAAATGTTATTGAATTCAATGAAAAAATTTTATTGGAAATACTTAGCTTCCAATCGTTTAACAGCTGTTTTGTTTATAATTTTTCCTACCTCGATGGCGCTTGGAACTTTTGTTGAAAGCTGGTACTCAACCGATACAGCTAAAATATGGATTTATAACGCATGGTGGTTCGAATTAATTATGTTTCTCTTTGTTATCAATTTTGTAGGAAATATTTTTAAGTATAAATTGTTCAGACGTGACAAATTAGCCATTCTAGGTTTACACTTATCCTTTATCCTTATTTTAGTTGGTGCATTTGTAACAAGATATATTGGTTATGAAGGAGTGATGCCTATAAGAGAAGGAGATTCTACTTCTAAATTTCTATCCGACAAAACATATCTTACGGTCTTGGTTGATGGTGAGATTGAAGGCAAAGTTTTTAGAAAGAAAATTAAAAAAGAACTTCTGCTATCTGAACATGTTCAAAACGACTTTGATATTGAACAAAATTTTAAGGATATAAAATTCAATATAACCTACATGGATTTCATGGAAAATGTTACAGAGGANCTTGTTTTAGATCCAGATGGNTATAANTATATAAAAATAGTAGAGGCAATCGATGGTACAAGACATAACCATTATATTAAAGAGGGTGAAGTCTCAAATATACATAATGTGCTTTTTACGCTCAACAATCCCATTAAAGGTGCTATTAATATTGAGGTAATTGATGGTGAATATTTTTTAACTAGTCCTTTTAAAGGAAGTTTTTTAAGGATGGCTGATCAGTATACCGACAATGTTGTACCAGAAAAAAAAGAAAGTCTCCAATTTAGAAGTCTTTATAATATTTCTAATTATCAATTTGTAATTCCTGAACCTGTCTTACGTGGAAAGTTTGATGTGGTTAAACTTGACCAACAGGAAGATAATTTTCAAGATATGCTCAAGGTAAGGCTAGGAGTTGGGGGTGAATCTAAGGAGGTNAATTTACTTGGAGGAAAAGGTTTTTCCGAAACCAATAAAAAAATATCAGTTGGACCACTTGACTTTTACATGTCTTATGGCTCAGTTGAAATGAATCTCCCCTTTGAAATTAAATTAAATAATTTTATTGCTGAAAAGTATCCAGGTACAGAAAATAGTTACTCCTCTTTTGAAAGCAAGGTTACTGTTATCGATAATGATAATTTTGATTACAGAATTTACATGAATCATGTACTTGATTACAAGGGATATAGATTCTTTCAATCATCATTTGACCCAGATGAAAAAGGAACTATCCTTTCAGTTAATCATGATAAATGGGGAACTATATTAACCTATTCAGGATACATGACTCTTTATGCAAGTATGATAGGGATATTCTTCCTTGGAAAAACTAGATTTAAACTTCTTTCAAAGAAAATTGAAAAAATAAAACACCAAAAATCGATACTGTCGTTACTTTTTCTTTTAGTTTCTCAATTTTCATTCGCACAAGACAAATTTCTAAAGGTAGATAAAGAGATTGACTACGACTCCATAATTATCGCTGATGCTTTTCCCCATGATCAAGCTGAAAAGTTTGGGTCTTTAATTATACAAGATTTAGGTGGTAGGATGAAACCTGCCAACACATTTTCATCTGAACTTGTTAGAAAAGTAAGTAAGAAAGATGAATATAAAGGGTTAAATTCAGATCAAGTTTTACTATCGATTCTTAATGGCCCAGCCGTATGGTTTAATACTCCAATTATTTACTTAAAAAGAGGAAATGATTCTATAAGAAAGCTAATTGGGATTCCGATGAAAACAAAATATGCACCTCTGGTATCTTTTTTTGATAAAGAAGGTAATTATAAAATTTCATCACAACTTGAAAAGGCTTATAGGGCTGGAATTCCTAATCAGTTTCAAAAAGATTTTATAGAGGTAGATAAGCGTGTTAATTTACTGTATTCGGCATTGGAAGGTAAGGTTTTAAGAGTTTTTCCTGTTCCAGGTGATAAAAACAATAAATGGGTTTCCTATCCTGAAATTCAGGACACAAATTTCACAGGGCCTGACTCCTTGTATGTGAATAATGTGCTTCCTCTTTACTTTCAATCCTTAAGATCGGCAAAAAAAAGTGGTGACTATACCAATGCTACCAATTTGCTAGAGAGCCTAAAGGGATACCAAAAAAGATATGGTGAGACGATTGTACCTTCTGATAGTAAAATTAAATCAGAAATTTTATACAATAAATATGATGTTTTTAAAAAAATTTTTAGTTGGTACTTGTATGCTGGGCTTTTCCTTTTTTTAATTCTGATCATTCAAATTTTTAATCAAAAAAAAGTATTTGTTTACTTAATAAATTTTTTTAAAGCGGTTGTTTATTTACTATTTGCACTTCACACTGCTGGCTTAATCTTTAGGGCCTATATCTCTGGTCATGCTCCATGGAGCGACGCATATGAGTCAATGATTTATGTTTCTTGGGCAACTATGCTATTTGGAATTTTGTTTGGTAGAAAGTCAAATCTAACCCTTGCAGCTACAACATTTGTTGTATCCATGATTTTGATGATTGCGCACTGGAATTGGATGGATCCATCCATAGCAAATCTTCAACCTGTTCTTGATAGCTATTGGTTAATGATTCATGTTGCTGTAATAGTTGGAAGTTACGGTCCTTTTGCTCTTAGTATGATAATTGGACTTGTGGTTCTTTTGCTAATGGTTTTGACAAATCGAAATAACAAAAAGATAATGAACTTAAACATTAATGAACTTTCAATTGTAAATGAACTTTCTATGACAGTTGGATTGATTATGTTAACTATTGGAAACTTTTTAGGTGGAATGTGGGCAAATGAAAGTTGGGGAAGATATTGGGGATGGGATCCAAAGGAAACCTGGGCTCTTATAAGTATTATGGTTTATGCATTTGTCATTCATATGAGATTTATACCAAGTTTGCGAGGAAAATGGATTTTTAATCTTGCAAGTGTAGTCTCATTTGCAAGTATTTTGATGACCTATTTCGGTGTTAATTTTTATTTGGTTGGTTTGCATTCATACGCTAGTGGAGACAAAATTATCACCCCAAATTTTGTCTATTATTCAATAGCATTTGTCGCTTTACTAGCTACAATATCTTATTTTCCTTATAAAAAGTACTATTTAAAACTTAACTGAATTTTTAAGGAAATTCAGGGTTTATAATTATATATTTATTTGATTTTGTTTCTTTCCTAAACAATCAATCCATAATTCGCTATTTTTATTTTTTATAGACTATTAAAATAAATTCAATTATGGATAAAAAGAAAAAATGGTTTTTGTATTCTGTTGTGTCACTCCTTATTTTTGGATTAGGACTGTCTCTTCTAGGTGAGGCAATTATTATGAAGTATAAAAATTCTGAAAATTGGGTTTTACTAGGAACCCTCTCTCTTGTAGTTACAAATTCAGGTTTGTGCTTGTTTGGTCAAGCTGTTATCGAAAAAACTAAAATTTAAGTTTTTGTCAATAAATACAGATAGTCATAATGAGCTTTGAAAGGTTTATTTGTATTTCTCTTAAATTTCTTATTCAAATTTTTCTTTAGGCTAATTAAAAAAGACTTTATGCTTGGATGAAGTTTTTTATCATCTATCAATTCAACCATTTTCTCAATAAAATATACTTGTAAGTTTTGCTCTGAGGTATCTGGATTTGAATTACTAAAAATGAGTTTTTCAATTTCTTGTATAAGACTTTTGGAATTTAAACCAAACCCTTCAACTGTTGAGTTAGATGAAAGAATTTGATTTAGCTTTCTAGTAGACAACAGTCTGTTTAAGGAACTTTTCTGGATATTTTCAATTCGTTCCATAATTCCGTTAGACCTTATTTTTGAAGTTATTTTTTTAGGAGTTAACCAAAGTTGACTTTTCCATAGGTTTTTATAAAGAAATAAAATAGCCTCTTTTTGTTTCTCTTCAGAAACATTTTTGTAGGTATTAATATTATCTTTTTTCCTTGAATTTCTGGTTTCGTATACGCCTCCTACAATATTTAGTACATGATACATATACCTCCTGTAAACATAAATTGCCTCTGTATAAATTTCTTCCAAATCTTTATAATCTATATTCTTAGTTTGTGTCCATTCTGGAAGATTTTCCATTACAATTTTTAAATTTTTAATACCGTATGTAGTTGCCTTTACGGGATCATCTCCAATATTTTCTGTTTGAGAATTGGGATCTAATCCTCCGTAACCAAACATGAAATTTGGATTAAGAGAATTTTTATCTACAAAATCTTCTAAAATGGACTTTATTTCTAAAGAATTTTTGCTTTGAAAATACCTGTATCCCCAATTTATTGAGTACTTATCATAGGGTCCAATTTTTCTAATAAAGCGAATATTTTTATCTTCTGGTTGGGCTACATAATTGTATCTAGCATAGTCCATAATTGTTGATGCTATACCGTACTTCTGAGTAAAAGATCCAGATCTAAGAGAATCAACTGGATATGCACTACTAGCCTTCATGTTATGTGGAAGACCTAGTGCATGTCCAACTTCATGAGAAATAACTCTTCTCATCATCTCTCCAATCTCGCTTTCAGGAGTATCAAGTGTTCTAGCTTTTGGGTTGGCAGCTCCAGTTTCTATAAGATATCTATTTCTATATGACCTAAGATGATTATGGTACCATATAACGTCACTTTCAAGAATTTCACCTGTTCGTGGGTCATATACTCTTGGACCGGTAGCATTTCTTGTTTTGGATGCAACATATCTTACGGTTGAGTATCTGATATCTTCTGGACTAAAACTCGGATCCTCGTCTTTTGAAGGTGGGTCTTTTGCAACTACAACATTTTTGAATCCTGCTTCCTCAAAAGCCTCATTCCAGTCTTCAATTCCTTGTTTGAAGTATTTTCTCCATTTGATTGGTGTTGCTGGATCTAAATAATAAATTATTTGTTTCACAGGCTCTGAAAGTTCTCCATTATTATAGGCTTCTTGGTCTTTAGGTTCCAATCTCCATCTTTGTGCAATTCTATAAGAATCTGACTTAAGTTCCTGAGAGCTATAATTTGTTTTTTCAACACTGAACCAACCAACCCTGTGATCTGTATATCTAACTGGCATAGGATTTTTCGGTAACTCAATAAAAGAATGATTTATTTGAAATGAAAGTGTTTTTGAATTGTTTCCTCTTGGGGGTTTAGAGGCTTCAAAGGTCAAAGTATGTTTTATTTCCAAATTTTGTGGGTAGCTATTGGCTGAATCTATAGAACTCCTACTCTTATCTGCCCTTCCAATTTTGTATCTATCTCGCTGGGTTTTTTTAATAATATTAAATCCTGGAGAATCTTTTAAAAAGAATGAACTGACATCTATTAAATATCGATTTTTTTCTTTATTTAATATTTTAAAGGATGCTAGAATAGGGGTTAGATTGTTCTTTGTAACACTGATATTTATAGGATCAATTTGATTTGCAATATTAGAGAAGCTTTTTTGCCTTAAATAAATCTTTTCTCCTTTTTTTTCAAACATAACAACTTGCTCCGAAGTTTTAGATCCAGCATTAATATATCCGGAATAATTAGAGGGCAGTTGTACAAATCGTGTAACGACCAAAATCTCCTTTTTAAATATTGAGTCGCTTAATTCTAGGTATAACTCATCATNANTGTCAAGATATGATGTGATTATACCGACACTTTTAGTTTTTTTCTGTGTTAAAGAATCAATTGAAAGCTTTTTACTTTTTTTTTGAGTGTAAAGATTTGTAATTATAAAAAAAGTAAAAATTATTGATAAAAATCTTTTCATTTTAAAAGTTTAATTTTAAATCTACAAAAACCCTGAGCCAAGTTTAAATAGAAATACCTTCTCAAATTACGATTTCTTTCTATACTTTGATAAATTGCAATAAATATTTAACTATTAAACGTTTAAAAGAAACAAATTGAATTTTATAACTACAAACCCACTTTTTAAATATTTTTTTAAGTCAATTTTATTTGTATTTGTTTTTGCAAATATTAGTTGTAACAAAAGTATAGAGGACTCGGAAGATCTGAATTTTTTTGAAAATAAAATTGAAACAGGTCAACTACCTTATATTTCTGTTAAAAGTGATGAAATGATTCAAAATGAACCAAAAGTTCCTGGAGATATGTATATCAAAGAAAATGACAGTATAACCCATTCAAGTCCAATTGGAGTAGAATACCGAGGTTCAACATCATTTCGGTTGACAGACAAAAAATCATACGGATTTGAAATATGGGATGAAAATAATGAAGATTCAGAAATGGAACTTTTAAATTTTCCTGAGGAAGAGGATTGGATCTTGATGGGACATGTCTTCAGATCAAGTGATCAAAGAGTTTTTGATCCATCTTTAATGCATCACTACGTTGGTTATGAGCTTTCAAGATCAATTGGAATGTATGCGAGTAGATCAAAATTTGTTGAATTAGAAGTCAATGGCGATTATAAGGGCGTTTATATTCTAATGGAGAAATTAAAAAGAGATAAGAATAGAATCGATATTAAAAAATTAAAAGAAGATATCACTGGGGGCTATATTTTAAAAATTGACAAAACAGCGGGTGGAGATGTAATAAACGGAAACCAGCCTTTAAGTTATTTTGAAAATAATTGGGATGATGACGCCAAGTATTCCGAATCTATTTCATTCAGATCTGATTATGATATAAATGGAGTTCAAATTTCTTTTCCACCATTTAACCCTCCATATCATTTAGGTCAATATTTAGAAACTTATTTTCTATACGAATATCCGAAAGCTGAAGACATAGCAGAGGACCAAAAACAATACATTCAAAACTATATAAGAGATTTTGAAAATTCATTATTTAATATAGATAATACTGCAAGTGACAGAGATTACAATAATTATATTGATATTGACAGTTTTGTGGATTATTTTATTCTAAATGAATTGACGGGTAACATAGACGCCTACAGACTAAGCACCTATATGCATAAAAATAGAGGTGGAAAGCTTAAAATGGGTCCAATTTGGGATTTAAATATTGGATATAACAGACAAGATAGAGTTCCTTTTACCGACTGGATTGCCAATTATAACCAATATGTTCCAAGAGACGCCTGGATGGTTCCATTTTGGTGGAAAGTATTTTTGGGAGATGATTATTTTAAACAGAGATTAAAAGAAAGATGGACACAATATAGAAGCAATCAATTTTCTAATCAAACAATTTTAAATTTAATTCAAGATACTGCAGATTATTTGATAGAAAATGGTTCGATAGAGAGGAACTATGAAAGATGGACAGGAATTGGTATTGACTATTTGCAAGTCATCGATGCGCTAAAAAACCATCTTCAAGACAGACTCCTCTGGATGGACCAAAAAATTAATTCTATGTAAATTAATAAAGCCCTCACAAAGAGGGCTTTTAATTTAATTAGTTATTAAACGCGTCCGCGAGAAATATTATTTCACAGACAGCATTATCAAAACCTTTTCGTGAATTGTATCCCATATCCATAGCCTTCTGTGTTGTAAAATCCGTTTTTAAGTTTGACTTTAAATCAGTCGGAATATTAAAAATAATATGAGTTAAGTTTTGGTAAGCATTATCACTTCTTTTGGTTATTTTATTAAATCCCCAGTGTTTGTGACTTCCTTCCAATATTCTTTTTTCCCACATGGGTCTAAAGACTTTCATTTCGTATTGTTCGTATTCATCATTAAGTGCTTCAGCGGGGAAAACATAGATAGTTTCCCCTCTATTTACCTGTCCTGGCTTAGTATAATAAATATTTTTAAGAGTATAAGTTCTAGTATCTTTTCTAGGAGCATTAAAAG
>NHEX02000031.1 GCA_002171475.2 Flavobacteriales bacterium TMED96 | reverse complement strand
GGACTCTCCCTTTTCAACTCTAATCATCTCTTTAGTAAATCGCATGAAGTCTGAGATTCTTTGGCCTGTAAAGCAGCTTATGATTAGCCAGTCTCTAGCATTACTAAGATTAGGCTGATATAAATCTGCATTCTCTATTAATTTAATCTCATCAAGAGTTAAGTATATATTATCAACCTTTTCTTTTTGAAGTTTTAGACTATCTAACTCGTTATCTACTTCTAGTCCTTTGGATCTTGCGAACTTGCAGAATGTTTTAATGATGTTTAATTCTCTTTGAATGGTATTTTGAGAATAGTTTTCTTCTTTGCAATAATTAAAAAAATCTTGCTTAAAGTCGTCATTAATTTCTTTAAGATATATGGTCTTACCTAATTCTCTTTCTAATCTTTGAATCTTGTGTTTAATTACATTGAACTTTACTATGGAAGCTTTTTTTACTTCATTTCTTCTAGTTTCAATATAGTAATCAATAAATCTAACAATATCTTTAGGAATATTCTTCGGACCTTTCTTTGGATTATAGAAGTTATGGATATGGTTTTTAAGCCATATATTATTTAGCTGGTCAGGAACAGATGATTTATCAAACTCCTTGAGTATAAATTGAGTGATTTTATTGAGCTCGTTATTTATCTGAGTTTGTTTATTTATAATACTTATGTCTTT
Organism: Flavobacteriales bacterium TMED96; assembly: GCA_002171475.2. Taxonomy (GTDB): domain Bacteria; phylum Bacteroidota; class Bacteroidia; order Flavobacteriales; family Flavobacteriaceae; genus TMED96. The sequence goes on along the minus strand of NHEX02000031.1, from coordinate 11,510 downwards.
GCTTTTGGCTCTATGTTTCTTTTCCCAATAGGCTTTATCTACTTCTAATTTTGTTTTTGAAGCGAGGATATAGTCTTTATTCTCATACCTAAATAACAATCTTACAGTTAAACATGCAGTTTCTTTTGTAGATCGATATAAGAAAATAACAGATGCCATTATAAATTTATATTCTTATAAATGAAGATAAATAATTTTTAAATATTTGTACGGCATTTGTACGGTGAAATGTAATTTAAAGCAATTTTATGCAATTTATAGAAAATAAAAAAGTATTTAAAACCATCTGCTAAGCTTTGTATTTATTATATTTATGCTATATTTTAAAGAGTTACGTATACAGGCAACATTTCACACTTTGCGTTCCCTCTTTCTCCGCATTTAAATTCTCTAATATGTTTATTATAAACGTATTAGGGTTTTTTTAATATCTATTTTTATGCGATTTTTGTAAAAATTTAAATTCTGAAACTGTTTATTCAAATTTTAAGATCTACAAGAGTCGCCTAAAAAAAAATTTTTTTGTTTAAGGCGATATTTGCTTTTGTAAGTTGTCAGCAGAGCAATGAAAAAATAAACAATCAGTGGGATGGTTTTGTTGAATTTAGAAAAGGGAATATTCCATTAATTATTGTAGCCCCTCACGGAGGAGATTTAAAACCACAATGGATAGAAAATAGAGACTGCGAGGGATCTGTTATCACAAAAGACCTTTACACATTAGATATAGCCTTTCAAATTGAAAATGAATTAAATAAAATAGGGTATCAACCATTTATAGTGTACGCTAAAATTCACCGAATTAAATTAGACCTTAATCGTTCATTACAAACGTCACATTGTGAGGACGACACTTCAAATGAATTATGGCAATTATTTCACGATCAAATCTTCACTTTCCGTCAAGAGATTATAAATAAATATAATCGAGGTCTATTAATAGATATGCATGGTCACGGGCACCCTATTCAAAGAATAGAATTAGGATATCTACTTACCAGTCAAAAATTAAGAGAATTATCTGGTGATGAAAAAAGCATACAACATGATGAAACCTCTATAAATAGTCTAATTGAAAACCACCCAGAAAATAAAAGGTTAAGTGACTTACTTTTTGGAGATTATTCTCTTGGGAGTCTTTTGTCAAAAAATGGATTTCCAACTGTTCCGTCTTCTACAGATCCTGCCCCTAAATCTGATGAACCATTTTTTTCAGGAGGAACAAATACTAAAAATTATGGATCAAAATACCAAAATGGTGTTGATGCAATCCAACTTGAATTAAACAGAAATGGTCTTCGTCAAGATAGTGAAGACAGAGAAAGGTTTTCAAAGGTATTTGCAAAGATCTTAATTGATTATATGAAATTCCATTATTCAGACATTTTTCCTTCTAATTAGAATTAAATACAATTTCATCAGAAATTAACTGACATTTTCTAGCCATTTCTTCTTCAACAATAAAATAGTAAATGTCCTTTTCATTATTTATTTTATCAAAAACTCTTTTTGGAAATCCCACTGATGACTGATTACTGATTTTGCTAAAAATTACACAAGCTGCTAAATAACAACCAATAGGGTTTGGATGTTTATTATCAGAGGTAAACAAAGTTTGATTAGGATATCTTAACTGAAATAAATCAAATGCTCTTCCCACCGGCAAAATATCAAAATCTGAAGATGGTTTAATTTTTTCTAAATTATCTTCAATAAGCCTTGAAGAAGGAGTTGATAAATTATTATTTTTTAAAATATTTGGATAGCTCCACGTAGCATATAGAAATTTTTTGGTGTTATTATTAGCTATCTTATGCATCAGGTTTAAATATTTTTGCGTAGTATCTAGTGCCAAAAGTGGATAATTACTGTATTCCTGAAAGATTAAATGGGTATATGCATTGTTTTTAATTTTATCGACACTATTTAATCCTTTTTCACTATTCCAGTGGTCTTTAAAAGAAGCTCCTCCTGCAGTAGACTGATTAACTTCCCAGTTTAATCCTTTGTATTTTGAAAACTGTTCAATCGTCATTGGCAAATTATAGTAAAACGTAAAACTGTTTCCTATCATTAGCAATTTTAACTTTTCTTGAGTAAATCCAAAAGAAAAAATAAAAAATAGTAAATAAAAGGTGTATCTATTCTTCATTGGATGGAAAATATTCCGTTGTACCTTCCCAGTCAGGATCAGCAGATCCAATCCAGTTTTGATCCTTTAACGCCACTGCATGAACACGCCCAAATCGAGCAATTTCATCAATATATTTAAAAGGTAGCTTTTTATCTACAAACGAAGCATTTAATTTTTCAATCCCAATGTGATTTTCAATCCATAAACTATCGTTGTATGGGTAAACACGAGGTAATTTTAGTGAAGTTTCGAGAGAATGATTTTGACGAAAATATCGATCCGTTACTTGAGTAACTGCAGGTATGATACGACTGCCTCCAGCCGCACCAAGTGCCAACAAAATCTTTCCATTTTTTTCTATAAAAGTTGGAGAAATATGAGAATTAGCACGATCACCTGGTTTGTATTTTCCAAGATAACCTCCTAGGGTTACAGCATATAAAAATCCCAAACCTTTGGAAGCAACTTTTGATCCCATAGTTGGTCCTATCGTCTGAGTTAATGCTACCACATTACCCCATTTGTCAGCAGTCGTTAAATGAGTTGTGTGACCATCAACCGATGTCCAAGAAATAGGCATTTCGTTAGCAACTGATGATATTTCTTTTTGTTTATTAAATATTTCATTTGCTAACTGCTCCGCTTTTTCATAAGAAATGATTTCTTTTAATTTAATTGAATCAGTTTGTAAATCTCTGAATTGATAGGCTTTTTCAGTAACTCTTCCGTGCTGTAAAGCCCACTCGTTTTCATTTTTTGGAAGTTTAAAATGATCCAGAATTTGAAGGATTTGAATAGTTATAGCTCCAAATGAAGGCAGAAATAGAGTAAATATATTTTTATCAGCGAATTTGCCTGTTAAAATTTTACTTTCTAGAGCTTTATAATTTTTCAAATCTTCTAAACTCAATATGGAACCGTTAGATTGAAGATCGCTAACTATTTTATTTGCAATTTCTCCTTCATAAAAACCAGCCTTCCCTTTGTTTGCAATAGCTTCTAAAACTTTTGCCAAATCATTCTGAACAAATAAATCTCCTGCTTTATAACTTATAGAATCATTAATCATAAAATGGTGACGTGTTCCCTCAAATTCAAGTAACTCATCTTTCACACTTTGTTGACGAGTTGCTTCCCCTGGGAGCAATATAAATCCTTCATTTGCATATTTAATAGCAGGTGCGATAATCTCGTCTAGTGGTAAGTTCCCTTTTCCCTCATGCAAAGAAAGAAGACCAGCTACAACTCCAGGTATTCCAATAGTAGGATAACCGTATTTAAACTTCTCATTCTTATCTACATAATTTCCAGGAACCTCAGTGGAGCCATCAATACCTGCAATACTTCCATTTGAAGTTTTATATATAACTTGAATTCTACCACCAAGTCCACTCATGCTTGGCTCTACTACTGACAAAGTGAAAGCAGCAGCAACTGAGGCATCAAATGCATTTCCACCTTTCTTATAAATATCAATCCCAGTTTTAGACGCTAAAGGATGTGCAGAGGATATTACAGAATTTTTAAATGGAATTTGAGTTATTTTTTCACAAGAAAGAAAAAATAAAATAAGAACAGTAAGTAGACCGTTAGTTGTCGATAAAGTCATATCCCAAACGTTTGCTGTAAAAAAATTAGGGTTTGATTAATTTTAAATGTAATGAATTTTTGATTAGATTAAGTTGGTGAAAATCACATTTTTAACATTTAATTTCTAAAAGCATAGATGTCAAAGGATAAGAAAATTACATGTAAAAGATACACTTAAATATTTAAGTCGTTATCTTAGATTTTTCTTAAATTAAAACAGATGTACAGACATTTAATATTTTCAATGCTCATATTTTTATTTTATAAATCTCATGGTCAAGATTTATATGAGAATTTAGAGATAGAAATAAAAAAAAATGTTGACTGGTATGCGGGTATTCTTATTGAAGGTCACAAAATGCCTCTTAAAGACGGTTACGAAGCGCATTTGTATGGAACAAGTTATTACAATCAACTACAACCATTGTTATTGTCAACTAGTGGTGATTTAGTTTGGTCAGAAGAGCCATTTAGATTTAGAGTTAAAGAAAAAAAGATACTATTTGACAAAGCTTACGCTCCGCTGGAATACAAAAAAGCAGGTAAAAGTTTAAGAGACGCCTACTTGTATGCTAGTGAGAATTACTTCCCTCCATCTGGAAAAATGCCCCCCGAGCTATTTTTCTCGGTTCCTCAATACAATACTTGGATTGAATTAACCTACAACCAAAACCAGAAAGACATTCTTGAATATGCAAGAGCCATAATTAATAATGGTATGCCACCTGGAATCATAATGATTGATGACAATTGGCAAGAAGATTACGGAAAATGGAATTTTCATCCAGGCAGATTTCCAGATCCTAAAGCAATGATGAAAGAGTTAAAAGATTTAGGCTTCAAAGTAATGCTGTGGGTGTGTCCATTTGTTAGTGCTGATTCTGATGTGTATAGAGAACTAGAGAAAAAAAGAATATTTATGTTGGATGAGACAGAAAAACCAGCCATGGTTAGGTGGTGGAATGGAGTAAGTGCTCTTTTAGATCTTACAAATCCTGAGAGTGAAATATGGTTTAAAGGAGTATTAAATAATTTAATAAATGAGTTTGATGTTGACGGTTTTAAATTAGATGCTGGCGATGGAAGATTTTATAAAGGAATAAAATCATTAAAAGAAGTAAATCCCAACACACATACTGAATTATTTGCTAAAATTGGATTAAGCTACCCTTACAATGAATATAGAGCAACTTGGAAAATGGGAGGCCAACCTCTGGTTCAAAGATTGCACGATAAAAGCCATGATTGGGAAGATTTAAATAAATTAATACCTCATATGCTACTAGAAGGAATTATGGGTTATCCTTTTAGTTGTCCTGATATGATTGGCGGTGGTCAGTTTACATCATTTTTGGATGATGCACCTATCGACCAAGAACTAGTTGTTCGCTCTACACAGGTACATGCACTTATGCCAATGATGCAGTTTTCAGTTGCACCTTGGCGAATACTTGATGAAAGGCATTTTAACGCTGTTTTAGATGCTGTTAATCTAAGAAATAAGTTCAAGGAAACTATTTTGAGATTAGCTAAAAAGGCCTCAGCTAACGGAGAACCTATAGTGCGCTCTATGGAATACGTTTATCCTCACATGGGATATGTTGATATTACAGATCAATTTATGTTAGGAAACAGCATTCTAGTCGCACCATATTTATCTAAGGGAGAAGGTTCAAGGAAAGTAATCCTTCCTGAAGGCAGTTGGAAATCAGATACAGGAAAAGTTTTTAAAGGTGGGAAATCAATTACTGTTAGCGCCCCTCTTACAAGACTGCCGTATTTCATAAAAGAATAAATTAATCCAATTATTCATTATATATTTCAAAGTCAATAGACAAAGAATCTAGGTATAAAATTCTGTTAATGCAACAACTAAGAATTTTATTTCTTTCATCTTCAGAGATTTGGTTAGGGAAAAATTTAACAGCAATATAGAGTGGCATTAATTCTGCCAAATCTTCCCTGTACGGATAATCTCGNGCATAATTGGAAATATAACAATTATCTTTATTCACAGCATTNATCCAACCCTCCCCATTTGTTTCTCTATCGGGATAGATGTAGGCATCTATAGAGGTATGTGTAGCCTCATGAATCAAGGTTTCTTCAATTATATTACCGGTAAAATAGTTTTCATAAAACTCAGACATACCTGTGTGAACAAGGATATTGTTATTTCCTCCACCATAACNCTCTTCTCCTTTATGAATCCACATAGTTTCAACGTGTTTTCTTAAACCTTTTGACAATTGACCTAACAAAAATCCATATTTTTCTGCTTCTAACAAAGATTGGTCAATTGAGAACTCTGAGTTAATCTGAATTTCAGTAACCAATCCATCAGAAAAATATGCATCATACAAAAAGGGGTTATGATCTATAAATCCGCCACCATTCCTTCTATCATACATAAATCTTGAATCGATTCCTTTATAGACTATACTGTCATAAACAGTCTTATTCGAAGTAGTGATTATATTTCCTGTAATAAAAATTGTGCCTCCATACGGTGGTTCACTTAATTCCACATAACTATATTCCTCAGAATTGTATGAAAATATTTTTGAAAAAATAGCCTGGAGTGAAATATTAGAATTTACTGTTATGGTTATTTCCATCGAAGTTTCATTGCTTCCAGTCCAACTAATAAATTCAAAACCGTTGTTAGGGGTGGCTGTTATTGTTAAAACAGTACCGGCATTATAAGTGCCTGATTGTATATTAACGCTTCCACCTTCTGTTGAACTAATCGAAACTTCGTATGTTACCACAGTGGATTCAACTTGACTTGGTGAATCCGAATCACCTTTACTACAGGAAAAAATAATATTAAATAAAAGAAATAATTTGTAATATGTGAGATTCCTAAAATTCATTATTGGTAATATTATCAATATAATCAGTCAAACTATTAAAACTTATGTTTACAATAGTTTAATTATAGTTTAATATAGATTAATATTATTAATTTTAACAAAAATCAAGCATGTTTAAAAAATTCTTTTTGTCACTTATAGTTTTACTCACAAGTTGTAACTCTGAGAATAAATCAGAAAAATCATTTTATCCAGGACAATTTTGGTTAGATAATAATGGAGTCCATATTAATGCTCACGGTGGAGGAATCCTATATCATCAAAATAAATACTTTTGGTACGGNGAACATAAAGTAGAAGGTGAAATTGGAAATACCGCACAGGTAGGAGTTCATCTTTACACCTCTGATAACCTTTATGATTGGAAAGACGAGGGTATAGTTTTAAAAGTTAATGATAAAGATCCNTCTTCAGATATTTATAAAGGCTGCATACTTGAGAGACCCAAAGTGATTTACAATAAAAAAACCAATAAGTTCGTAATGTGGTTTCACTTGGAGCCCATAAATAGAGGTTATGAAGCAGCTAGAAGTGGAGTTGCTATCTCAGATAGTCCATTTGGGCCATTTACTTTTATTGAATCCATAAGGCCAAATGCTGGAGTCTGGCCACTAAATGTTCAAAATTTTCATAAAAAACCTGTATCGAGTGATGTTAAAAAAATATATGGTGGTGGACCTGAACATCTCCCTAAACACGTCGACAGCCTAAACCTTCTTGGAAGAGATTTTAAAATTGGACAAATGGCCAGAGATATGACGCTTTTTGTTGATGATGACGATAAAGCGTACCATATATATTCCTCAGAAGATAACAGCACTTTACATATATCTCAGCTTTCAGAGGATTACCTTACCCATTCTGGAAAATATAAAAGATTCTTTCCTAGTAAGTTTAATGAAGCGCCTACCATGATGAAAACTTCTTCGGGAAAATACTTTATAATTTCTTCTGGCTGTACCGGATGGAATCCAAATGCAGCAAGATCAGCAGGCGCCAAAAGTATTTTTGGACCATGGAAAGAACTAGGAAATCCTTGTGTTAGCAAAGACTCATTGACAACATATTATTCTCAAAGTACATATATACTTCCTGTCCAAGGTATTAATGATGNATTTATATTCATGGCAGACAGGTGGAAACCTGAAAACCCCATCGAGGGTAAATACATATGGCTTCCTTTGAAAATTAAGGATGATAAATTAGTCGAACTAGAATGGAAAGAAAAATGGGATTTAAGTATTTTTAATAATTAATTTGTTTTCAACTTTACACGAGTTAAATACATATCTGAAGTCATATAAAGATACTCATAGTTTGAATCAAAAGTGCAATTTGCTGTTCTTTCAACTGTTTTTATCGTTCCCAAATGAGTTCCGTTTTCAGCAATTACAAGTACTCCACCAGGACCGGTTGAGAAAATAGTTCCATCAGGATGAATTTTTATTCCATCAAACAGACCAACATCTTTTTCTGCTAAATTCCTACCATCAAAAAAAACACGTGCGTTTTTAACTGTTTCTTTATGAATATCATATGCCATAATTCTGGGGTATATTGAATCCGAAATATTAACATACATTACACTATCATCATTTGAAAGAGCCACACCATTAGGATAAGTTAAGTTATCGACAAGTAAAGTGAGCTTGCCATCTTTGGTCAATTTATAAACTCCATTGANTTTTAATTCCTTTAGCTTATCAGAATTTCTGTTTTTCAATCCGTATGGAGGATCTGTGAAGATTAAATCACCATTTTTTGTAAATACCATATCGTTTGGACTGTTAAAACGTTTGCCATGAAATTTATTTACGATAGTTTCAAATTCACCACCACCCCANCTTTTAAGCTTTGCGATTTTCCTGTCACCATGCATGCAGATCAAAAGCTCATTTTTTGAGTTNAAAATTAGACCATTTGATCCGTCTTTTTTACTAGTTGGAACTGTTCCACTAAACCCGCTAGGTTCAATGTAAACAGATAAACCGTCATTTTCATTCCATCTGTAAATTTTATTTTCAGGAACATCTGAAAATAAAACAGAATTGATTTCATCTACCCAAACAGGNCCTTCGGACCACTCAAAACCTTTAGCTAAAATTTCTATTTTAGAGTATTCATCAACATATTTATCCAGAGCTGGATTAATTTTTTGAATTTTNCCTATGAAATTAACTTGAGCATTNACTGTATAATGAATTAAAATTATNATGTAAAATGTAATACTGTTCTTCATTTGCTTTTAGAAATAATTATATAATAAACCAACCCGACAGCAATAATCGATANAAGACTTATTAGGGCTAACACTTAAATAAATATAATATAATTTTAAANATTAAATTTGTNAAAAAACNACTTTTAAGTTATTAAAANATGAAGAAAATTTGCATTTTATTTTTACTTCTACTTAGCTGTTCAAAGGCAGAAAANCCNAAATCATCCTTTAGNGTTGATTTAATTGATAAAGAAACTCGAGTACAAGATAATTTATTCAACCATGTTAATGGANTATGGTCCAAAAATACTGAAATACCAGATGATAGAGTACGTTGGGGAAGTTTTGATGAACTAAGAGAAAAAACCAGTCAAAACTTACTTGATATAATGAAAAATTCAAGTGTTGATAAAAATATTGATTTGAAATCTGACGAAGGAAAAGCTGTTATGCTTTATAACTTATATACTGACACCTTGGAAAGAAACAAACAGGGTGTTAAACCAATTCTCCCATATATTGAAAGCGTAAATAAAATCAAATCGATTAATCAAATTGAAGATTTATTGATTGATTTTTATCCAAAGGGCAGTTTAGCATTGTTTTATTTTAGAGTAACTGCGGATTCAAAGGATAGTAATCTAAATATCTTAAAAATGTACCCTGGAGTTTTAGGTATTGAAAGAGATTACTACTTAAAAAAGGATGAGAATTCAAAAAAGATTCTTTATGAATACAAAAAACATGTTAAAAGAATGTTCAACCTAATTGGCTTCTCAGAGGATGAAAGCTTAGAAGAATCCTCTAGAATAATTGAATTCGAAAAAAAAATTGCTTCCATACGCCTAGACAAAGTGTCAAGACGAGATGCTTCAAAAACTTATAACCCAATAAAATTAGAAGAACTGTATGAATACTTACCCTTAATTGATTGGAAAAAAATATTTAAAACCGTTGGGTTAAAAAACATTAAATCCTTGGTGCTGTCGGATTTAAACTACTTTAAATCTATAAATGAAATACTTCAAACAGTATCCATAGATGAAATCAAATCCTATCTAAAATGGACTATAATCGATGGTTCCGCTTCGAGTTTAAGTATGGATATTGATAAAGCAAATTGGGAGTTTTATGGAAAAGTTCTAAATGGCTCTGTAAGTCAGAGAGCACTTGAAAAAAGAGCCGTTCAAGTAGTCAATAGTAGTCTTGGTGATGCTCTCGGTAAAGTCTATGTTTCTGATAAATTTACTCAAGAAGCAAAAGATATTATGATAGAATTAATTGACAATTTAAAAATTGCATATACCAAAAGAATAGAAAACCTTAAGTGGATGGACAGTATAACTAAAATTAATGCTATTAATAAACTTACAAAAATGAAAGTTAAAGTTGGGTTTCCCGACAAGTGGGAGGATTATTCTAAGCTTGAGCTAATCAAAGACGAAAACAATTCTAATTATTTTGAAGCTAGAATCAATATAGCTGAATATAACTTCTTTGATAATTTGTCAGATTATGGAAAACCCGTTGATAAAAGTCAATGGTTATTGACACCTCAAACAGTAAACGCTGGATATGTTCCCATTTTTAATGAAATAATTTTTCCAGCAGCATTTTTACAACCTCCGTTTTTTGACATGTATGCTGATCCTGCTGTTAATTATGGTGCAATAGGAAGTGTAATTGGACATGAAATTCTTCATGGGTTTGATGATTCAGGAGCTGATTTTGATGAAGTTGGAAATCTTAGAAATTGGTGGACAGAAAAAGACTTGGAAAGATTTAACAAATTGGGTGAAAAATTAGCAAACCAATTTAGTGAGATTGAGGTTCTACCAGGAAACTTTATAAATGGGAAATTCACTCTTGGAGAAAATATAGGTGATTTGGGTGGATTAAGAGCAGCATATGACGCTTACAAGATCTACAAAAAAAATAACAAACCTCCAGATTCAATTTATGGTTATACACCCGAGCAGTTATTTTTTATCTCATTTGCAAATAATTTCCGTACAAAAATTAGGGAGGAGGCTCAAAAAAATTATCTTCGAATTGACCCACATTCCCCTGGCTATTACAGAGTGAATCAAAGTGTTCGTAATATGGATGAATTTCATGAAGCTTTTAATACGACTTCAGAGGACAGTATGTTTCTTTCAAAAGAAAAGAGAGTTTATATATGGTAAATTTTCATAAATTTAAGAACTAACTATAAAACAAATTCAATATGAAAAATTTTTTATTTACATTATTTTTTGGGCTATTCATTTTTGCAAATTCTTATTCTCAAATTATTGTAATGGATATAGTCCAAGTCAAGGAAGGTATGAACGCTCAATATGAAGCAGTTGAAAAATTTGTAGAGCCCATCAAAAGAGAGGCTGTAAAAATGGGTAAACAGCTCGGATGGTACATCATGAAAAGGAAATCAGGAGGGGACCTGAGTGAGGTTGAAAATAAAGGAATTGGAGATTACATTATCTTAAATATTTTTAAAGATGAAGCTCAGATGAAATCTGGTATGGATTGGAACGCTACTGCTAATAAAGTATATAAAGGAAAAATGTCCGCACGCACAATACAAAAGAAGATGAATTCTTTTAATGCCCCTAGAAAAGATACAAGAACTTATACTCTTAAAAACATTCATTATACAAAACCAGGTCAAGCTAACCGAGGTGAGACAGTC
>NHEX02000030.1 GCA_002171475.2 Flavobacteriales bacterium TMED96 | reverse complement strand
GAAGAAGAATACCTTGTTGGCATATTTGGGCAAGAATATATAGATTATATGTCCAACGTTTCCCGGTTTATTCCATGGAAATAGTTAAACCTTAAGGAGTAAAAATGAAGAAATTAATTTTAACGTTATTATTTATGGGAGCAGTTATGTCACAAGAAAAATTTTATGGATTTGAATTTGTTAAAGAATCCGGAGGTATAAAAGAATATACAATGACATCGAATGGCCTCAGAGTTTTGATAAAACAAGACAACACAGCGCCAGTAGCAACATTTATGGTTACTTATGAAGTGGGATCAAGAAACGAAGCTATTGGATATACGGGGTCAACACATCTTTTAGAACACTTGATGTTTAAGGGGTCAAGAAAGTTTAATACAAAAAAAGGAAACTCTGTTTTTCAAACGCTCCAATCATTGGGGGCAAGAATGAACGCAACAACATGGCTAGATAGAACCAACTATTTTGCTGTACTTCCAAGCGAACACCTTGAAACCTTAATCGAAATTGAAGCAGACAGAATGAGGAATGCTTATATAAAAGAGGAAGATAGGCAATCTGAAATGACAGTTGTAAGAAATGAATTTGAAAGAGGGCAAAACAGTCCTTCTGGAGTTTTAGATGAAAATATTTGGGCAACAGCATACCAGGCACACCCATACCACCACTCAACAATAGGGTGGAAGGCTGATATTGAAAACGTGTCAATAGAAAGACTAAAAGAGTTTTATGATACTTTCTACTGGCCAAATAATGCCACAGCAATTGCTATTGGGGACTTTTCAGAAAAAGACGCACTAGCAATGATAAAGAAACATTTTGGAAAAATAAGAAAAAGCACAAAACCTATTCCAGAGGTCTATACCACCGAGCCAGAACAAGAAGGAATTAGAACTGTAACTCTTAGGAGAGCAGGACAACAAGGAATTGTCGGCGTTGCCCACAAGTCTCCATCTGCAACAAGCCCCGATGCTCCAGCTTTTATAGTTTTATCATCAATTCTTTCGTCAGGAAAAAATAGCAGGTTTTATAAAAACATAACCGACAAAGGATTAACTACAAGCGTTTATATTTGGGATTCGCTATTTAGGGACCCGGGTTTGTTTACTGTTTATGCAAACCTTTCTCCAGATGTTGATCACAAAACAGTAGAAAAAGCAATTGTTGATGAGTATGAAAAAATTAAGAAAGACGGTGTAACAGAAGAAGAGGTTAAAAAGGCGCAGGCACAGCTAGTTGCTTCGATGAAATTTTCTCAGGATGGTAGCTATGCAATAGCAAGCGGTCTAAATGAAGCAATAGCAAGCGGAGACTGGACCCTTTATACAACGTATGAAGAAAAAATCAGAGAAGTAACAAAAGAAGATATCAAAAGAGTGGTAAATAAGTACTTTTTAGAAGATTTAAACACTGTTGGATATTTCATTCCATTGGGTTCTGGTGAACAAGAAGAAAAACTCGCAACAAGCGCTAAACAGCTAGAAAAAATGAAAATAAAAAACTTTACTACAGAAGAGGAAGCTTTGTCTTCAAAAATTATTGACACCGAACCAGTAAAAGGCATAAGGCTTTTAACTCTTAAGCGAGGAACTGGTGTTGTAACCATGAGAGGAAGCATGTTAGGTGGAGACATCTATTCAATAAAAAACAAAAGAACAGCAGATATGGTTGCGGCTATGTTAGACCAAGGAACAACAAACATGTCCAAGTTTGAAATTAGCGAAAAACTCGAATCTGCAGGAGCTCGCCTAGGTTTTTTCAATGGTCAAGCAAGGGTTGGATTTAGTGGTAAATTTTTATCTGAAGACACAAACATGGTAATCAGCCTTTTAGCTGACCAGTTACAAAATCCGCTTTTTGCAGAAGAGGAACTAGAAAAGGCTAAGAAAAGACAAATTGCTGGATATAAAAGATCTAAGGAAAGCACTAGGGGCAATGCAATGAACAACATGTTACAGGCTTTTTATGGCTCTAATCACCAAAACTCACCAACGAACCCCGATGAAGCAATAGAACAAATACAAAAACTAAAATCTGAAGACCTGAAAAACTATCATGGGGAAAAATATGGCTTAGGATCAATGGTGTTGGTTGTTGTTGGAGATGTTGACCATGTAAAGATGGAAAACCTAGTAAAAGAAAGTTTTGGCAGCTGGAAACAATCTAATCTCAAAATTAAAGAGGAAAAGAGCATTGCAAGCAAGACATCAAGCAAGGTTTATGTAACTATGCAAGACAAGACAAGCACAGACTTTGTTGTTGGAACGTCGCTTGGAGTAGACAGATATCACCCAGACTACCTGCCTCTGTATTTAGCAACACACACACTTGGAGGAAATTTCTCTGCAAGACTTATGCAAACGGTGAGAGTAAAAGAGGGTTTAACTTATGGTATAAATTCATCGTTAAGCGGCTTTGGCAACAGTAATGATGGCTATTGGATGGTTGGTGGTACCTTTTCGCCAAAACTTCTTTCTAAAGGAGAAAGCTCCACGCTTAGAGAAATAAAAAAATGGGCAGAAGAAGGAATCACACAAAAAGAGCTAGATGTTACAAAATCGACACTTGTTGGAGGTTTTCAGGTTGGTTTTGATACAACCGGAGGATTGGCAGTAGGTATTTTAAATGCAGTGGTCGTTCATAATGATTTAACATACCTAGACAACTATCCAAAGACTGTAAAAGCTATAACCTTAGATCAAACTAATGGAGCTATAGAAAAATACATAAGCTTCGACTCCCTTTATCAGGTTGCTGCAGGAACAATTGATAAAAATGGAAAACCAATAGAGGATAATTAAGCCCAAGTGATTAAGGCAATCTTGGCTTGTGATAACAGTGGGGGGGTTAGTAAGGACGGCACAATACCCTGGCCAAAAAATGTAAAAGATTTGGGTTGGTTCAAAAAGAACACCATTAACAATGTTGTCGTTATGGGCTCAAAAACATGGACAGATCCGCTAATGCCATGGCCGTTGCCAAACAGAGTAAATATTTTGGCCACAACAAGAGAAAAAGAATTTCCAGGAGCAGATAAATATATTTTTGGAGACCTAAATAAAAAATTGAAAAACCTTAGGAAAGAATACGGCAACAAAACAATTTGGGTAATTGGCGGCCCCAACATAATTGAACAGACGATAGGATCAATAGAAGAGTTTTATTTAAGCAGGATTCCTGGAGAATATAACTGTGATGGTTTTTTATCTCTAGATAATATAGAAACTCTTTTTACAAAAACTTGGTTTGAAAAACACGATAGCGTAGAGTTTCAAATTTGGAAAAAAATATAAATGAAGCAGTATATTAAAGCTTTAGAGCACGTTCTTGAAAAAGGAAAACAAAGACAGGACAGAACCGGCGTAGGTACAAGAGGTGTCTTTGGGTATCAAATGCGATTTCACCTTAGAAATAGTTTTCCAGCCGTAACAACAAAAAAGCTGGCCTGGAAAAGTGTTGTCAGCGAACTACTTTGGTTTCTGGAAGGAAGTACAGATGAAAGAAGGCTGTCAGAAATACATTTTGGAAAACCAAGGGAAGAAATAGTGGATAAAAAAACTATTTGGACTGCCAACGCCAACAAGCAGGGAGTTGAACTTGGTTATCAAAACAACGAAACACAAAAAGAGCTGGGACCTGTTTATGGTAAGCAGTGGAGGTCTTGGGGAGAAGATACCGGAGGAGTAGACCAGATAAAAAAAATTATCTCTGATTTAAAAAGCAATCCAAACAGCAGAAGGCACATAGTGAGCGCCTGGAATGTGGATAAAATTGACGAGATGGCACTACCCCCATGCCACACAATGTTTCAATTTCATATTCAAGACAAAGAGTTAAGTTGCCAGCTATACCAAAGAAGCGCCGACATGTTTTTGGGAGTACCGTTTAATATTGCTTCATATAGTTTGCTTGTTTATATACTTTCGAGCATATTAGACCTTAACCCTGGTAGTTTTATATGGACGGGTGGAGATTGTCACATTTATAACAACCACCTTGATCAAGTTAAAGAGCAGGTAAAAAGAGAACCTTTGGAGCCCCCAAGACTTATAATGCCAAACTTTAAGTCAATCAAGGAAGTCCTTGATTCAAAACCTACAGACTATGAGCTGTTAAATTATAAACCAATGGACAGCATAAAAGCCCCAATGGCAGTATAAAACTAAAAGTAAAATGAAGGTATTAAGAACGCCCGAAAAAAGCTTTAAAGATCTCAAAAACTACCCATATAAACCACACTACACAATCATCAAATCAAAAAATGGCGACAACCTAAGAATTCACCACATTGAAGAAGGNCCAAAAAATGGCCCAACCGTTGTTTGTTTTCACGGACAACCAGCATGGAGCTATTTATATACAAAAATGATTCCATATTTCTTGAAAGAACAAATAAGGATTATTTGTCCAGACCTTCCAGGTTATGGTAAATCAGACAAGCCCTCCAAAAAAGAAGATTACAGCTATCAAAATCAAGTTGACTGGATGGTTCAGTGGCTAAAAAAAAACGAACTAGAAAATTTAACTTTTTTTGGGCAAGATTGGGGAGGATTAATAGGTTTAAGAGTTGTTGCACAAGAACCAGAGTGCTTTAATAAAGTTGTGGTGGGAAATACTGGGCTTCCTTATAACCCAAATGTTTCTAAAAGTATTTTAAAAGAAAGAGAGGAGTTTATCAAAAATGGTGAAACNCCAACTCTTTATGATATATACAATAATTTGAAAGGAATGAAAGGCAAATCATCAAAACNCCAGATTTTAAAGTTTATGTACTGGCAAAAATATTGTTGGGACACCGAAGATCTGCCNGTTGGCTTGCTAATGAGTATGATAGGTGGAGGAAGTAAAAAACTTAGCACAATTCTATATTATGCTTTTGTTGAAATGGGCGCGGAGAAGCTCTTTCCTTTCAAGCCGGAAATAGCNAAAGCCTTTGATGCTCCTTTTCCAAGCAGAGAGTATAAGATGGGGGTGAGATCNATGCCAATGCAGGTTCCAATTATACCAGACAGCTCTTTAGCCGCTCAAAAAAAGGCACGAGACTTTTTTAAGTCTTGGAATAAACCCTTCTTGAGTGCATTTGCTGGTAATGATCCCATAACAAATTCTATGGAAAAAGATGTTTTAANAATGTGCCCAAAAGCACTAAAAGCCCCCTACATTGGGGGAGGACATTTTTACCAATGGACAAAACCAAAAGAGCTNTCAGATATTATAATCAAGTTTGTAAAAGCAGACAGCTAAGAACNGTCGTTTCTTATAACAATAAACACTCCAACTAAAGTGATGAGACCTCCAAGAAAAACATTTATNCCAACCGGCTCGGCAAAAATGAAATACCCTCCAATAGAGGAAATTATTGGCTCTCCAAGAGGTACTGCAGCAACTGTAGTTGCGCTAAGAGTTTTTACTAGAAAGTAAAAAATGTTATGACCAACCATTGTAGGAATAGCTGCAAGAAAAACAAACCACCCAAAATCTTGGCCAGAAAAAGAGAAGACATTTACGTTTTGAAAAAGAGATATAAAAAAAAGACATATAGCAGCATAAAAAAACAGCCATCGCGAATACTCAAAAAGACCAATGTTCTTTCTAACATCCTTTCCGACAAGAAGTACCACCGCCATTGCAACAGAACATAGAACTGCCAACAAATTTCCAAGTGCGCTTGTTTCACTAAAGCTGCTTTGNCTTATAAGAGCGTATGCACCAAAAAGAGCTAAAGACAACCCAAATAAAACCTTTATTGAAAACTTCTTTTTTTGGAAAACAATTAAATAAAACTCCGTAAAGACAGGTGCAATAGTGCCAAGCAGGGCTGCTTCAGCTATNGAAGTAAGTTGAACGCTTCTGAAAAATAAAGCAAAATGAAAACCTAAGAAAATTCCAGCAAGCAAGATTTTTTTNTTTGGAACAAAAGTTAGAATAGTTTTGTAAGATATAGCAAACGCCATAAGGCTTGCAAGAAGCATTCTCCAAAAAGCTATTGTTGTAGCGGAAAGCTCAGGAAGAAATCTTACANCCCAAGCCGAGGAACTAACAGCGAGAAGCGCTACAAACAAAAGANCATATTTATTTTTTGTAAAAAGGACCATATAAATGAAAATAAACCTTATAGTTAAACTAAGCATTATATTTTGTGTAACCACCTTGATAGCAGATGAAAAAAATCAGATNGTCAAAAAAGTTGTTGCTTATACAAAAGGTCAAGAAACCCCATCAGTTGAATATATATTAAATACTTTTGAAGACACAAGACTCCAAGTTGACAAGAACGTGATTGTAAGGTTTAAAAATAAGCCAGAAAAAATTAAAACATATGAGCAATACAAAAAGATATTCTTTAATGAACAAAGAATTGTGGGCGGAGTAAATTTTTATAAAAAAAACAAGAAACTAATTTCGAAAGTAGCAAGAGAGTATGAGATAGACCCTATAGTTTTGGTTGCAGTTATTGGTGTTGAAACGAATTACGGATTAAAAACCACAGAGTTTTCAGTAATTAATTCTTTATACACACAGGCGGTCAAAATGCCCAAAAGATCTAGTTGGGCAACCAAGGAAATAGCAGAGCTATTAATTTTTTGTTTTGAAAATAATGTTGATCCTTTCTCGCTTGAAGGATCGTATGCTGGAGCCTTTGGGTATGGTCAGTTTATTCCTTCTAGCTTCAACAAACTATCAATTGATTATGATAAAGACGGCAAAAAAGACCCGTTTGGCTGGCACGACGTTGTGGGAAGTGTTGCGTTTTACCTTACTGAAAACGGTTATCCAAAAAATGATTTTAATTTTACTTATAAGTCAAAAGCATGGAAAGCAATTAGAACATATAACAGGTCAGATAAGTACGCAAACATTATAATTGACTTAAGAAATGAAATAGCTAAAAATATTTTTTTATTAGATTAGCTAAAGCTTCTTTGGTTTTAGTATATGGTGGAAGCATTATTTTGAAGGGAGAAATTGAACTACTTTTCAAAACAGCTTTGTGGTGTGAAAATGCATCAAAGCCAAATTTACCATGATAGCTACCGACGCCACTATTGTTTATCCCTCCAAATGGGAGGTTTGGATTCATATGATGTAGAACGCAATCGTTTATAACCATACCACCGCTAGAGGTGCTCTTTAACACCTCACTGTGTACAGCAGATTTGTTGCTAAATAGATATAATGCTAGCGGCTTTTCATTTTCATTTACATAGTTAACAGACTCGTCAAGACTTTGAACCTTGATAATTGGCAGGATAGGTCCAAAGATTTCTTCTTTCATAATTGAGTTGTCATAATTTACGCCCGTCAAAACAGCTGGAGTAAAATGTAGCTCCTCTTGGCTTACTTCTCCACCGCACGCAAGCTCTGCTCCATCAGAAAGAGCGTCAGCAAGAGCACCTTCTAGCCTGTTGAAATGGTGCTCGTTTGCAATAGAGCAGTAGTCTTCTTTAGCAGCGTCTAACCCTCCAGCAAAAAATTGTGATATATTTTTCTGCAAAGCTAAAACAAGATCATCGTGAACCAACTCATCACAAAGTATATAGTCCGGAGCAGTACAGGTTTGGCCTGCGTTTGCAAACTTATAAAAAGAAATTTTCCAGGCAGCGTCTTTTACATTTGCATGTTTATCAATAATAACAGGCGACTTCCCACCAAGTTCGAGCGTAAGGCCTGCAAGGTGTTTGGAGGCAGCTTCCATGACAAGCTTCCCGACCATTGGGCTCCCAGTAAACATTATATGGTTGAAGGGAAGCTCCAAAAGTTTTTGTGCTAAATCTTTTTCGCCAAGAAAAACAGCAACCTCATCTGATGAAAATGTTTTTTCAACTAGTTTTTTTACAAGCTCTCCAGACGCAGGTGTAAGCTCAGACGGCTTAATCACAGCTGTATTGCCGGATGCAATCGCAGCAATCAGCGGGTTCAAGCAAAGCATAATTGGATAATTCCAAGGAGAAATTATTAAGATACTTCCTTTTGGCTCAGGTTTTACCCAGCTTTTAGTAAAAGAAATAGCAAGAGGGCTTGCAACCCTTTTTGTCTTCATCCACTTTCCAAGATTTTTAATTGCAAAGTCTGCTTCAGCCTTGACCCCATAAATTTCTGCTAAAAGTGCTTCAGTTTTAGACTTTCCCAAATCTGAAGAAAGAGCAGCAAGAACATCGCTCTCCATTTCTAAGAAGTTTTTAAGAAGCAGTTTTAGCTTACCTCTTCTTTCTTTAGCGGTGCTATTCCTTAAAGATATGCTTTTAGCTTGTTGGGCCTTAAATGTTGTATCAATGGTTTGCATAAAAAGAAATATATGAATTTTTATTATACATTGTTATGAGGAATAAATTATTATGTAATTTTTAGCATGTTAAGAACGATTGACATAGCTCACGCAGGACAGACATCTTCAGAGGCGATAATTCTTTTAGAGGTTGCAATAAGTAAAGCAAAAGAAGAGGGTGTGGTTGCAGTTAAAATAATACACGGCCTTGGATCAGGAAGTATTGCAGAAAAAGTAAGAAGCTGGGCTCAAGAACAAAAAGGAAGATTTAAGGCGGTAATACCTGGAGAAGACTACAACGCTTTTAATAAAGATGCGGTAAACATGAGATCAGAAATTTCTAATAAACAAGATAGAGACTTTAACAGCAGAAACCCAGGAGTAACAATTTTTTGGCTTTAATTTTTGAGCGGTATTTCTTCAAATACAACACCAATATTTATCAATCTTTTAATAAGAACATTTCCAAGGCCAACAGAAGGAGTTAAGAGACCACCAAGGCTTTCGCCACCAGGAAGGTCAGCTGGGTTTTCAACTACTAAACATAGCGCGCTTTCACAAGCCATTCTTGATGTCATTTTATAACCAGGATCACCGCCTGATGACATAGAAAAAGCACGAAAACCGTTGCTTGTTTCCACTAGGAATCTACTCTTAAAAAAACCAGAGTCCATTGCTTTCTGAGAGGGTCCTTCACCAGGCTTTCTAAAAAGCCCCCTTAACAACTTGCGCAGTGGAGAGATAATGACTAGGCCCATAGCAAGCGTCATAAGAGTTACTTTCCTAGCCGCACCCTTTTTAGAGTAATATGCTCCTTCTGAATAAAGAAAATCATCTCCATAATATTTACCAATAGATTTCGATAGCGCAGCCGATCTTCTTACAACCCTAGTGTTTGGTAGTGCCATTACAAAAGGTCCGGTCCAACCACCCAGATGTGGTATTTTTTCTACACCAATTTTATCATTTGTATATTTTTTCTGTCTTTCAGAAACAGAGTTTTCTGGATTTAAGGAAAACTTTCCTAAGCCACCTTTAGCCAGCTTGGCATCCATAGATGAAAACATTGTTTCCATTGTGCCCCCAGAAGCTTCACCTTTCCAGGCTTGAAAACACTGCACTTTTTTGACCTCTCCATCAACTTGGTTTACAGAATAAAAAACTCCAAGATCGGAAGGGGTAGAGTCAAACCCACAAGCATTTATAATTCTTATGCCTTTATCGGTTGCTGCTTGGTGGTGTTTGTCAATCATATCTTTAATCCAAAAACTTTCACCAGTTATATCAACATAATGACAACTGTTTTTAATACAAGCTTCCAAAAGAGCGGACCCATATTTGTGATATGGCCCAACGGTCGAAAGTACAACCTCTGTTTCTTTGCACATGGAGTTCAGCGCTTCAACGTCAAAGGCATCTGCAACGATTGTAGTAAAAGGAAGGTTGTGTTTGTTTTTAATCTTTTCCAACTTTTCTGCGTTTCTTCCAGCAACTGCCATTGGAATATCAGAATATCTTTCTGACATAAACTTTGCACACAACTCACCAGTAAACCCGGTAGCACCGAAAATTATTATTTTATATTTCCTGCTCATAGTTCCACTTGTGCTGCAGCTAGTCTTGCAACAGGTACACGATAAGGAGAACAACTAACATAATCAAGACCCAATATTTTACAAAACTCTATACTATTTGGTTCTCCACCATGCTCTCCACATATACCAATTGAGATTTTATTTTTAGTGGCTCGCGCATCTTTGACAGCAATCTTCATAAGNTTTCCAACCCCCTTGCGATCTATTTGTTCAAAGGGGTCTGCAAGCATAATTTCCTCATTAAAATAGNGAGGGAAAAAGGTTCCAGTATCATCTCTGCTAAAACCAAAAGTTGTCTGTGTTAGGTCGTTAGTGCCAAAGCTAAAAAAGTCGGCTTCTTCAGCGATCTTTTCAGCTACAAGACAAGCGCGTGGTACCTCAATCATAGTTCCAATTTTGAAATTTATGTTTAAACCGTTTTTGCTAAGTATATCGTTTTTAACTGCAAGAATAATTTCTTTTTGATTTAAAAACTCTGCTAAATTAGAAACAAGAGGAATCATTAGCTCTACCTTTGGNTTATTACCCTCTTTTTTTAGTTTTACAGCAGCACCAATAATAGCACGAGCTTGCATAGAAGTAATTTCTGGATAAGAAATACCAAGACGGCAACCTCTGTGGCCCAACATNGGGTTGGCCTCTTTTAACGAATCAACTCTTTCTTCAACGGCTTTCAATGGTAGGCCCATATCGTNTGCTAGATTTCTCATTTCTTTACCGTGAATATTGATGAACTCGTGAAGAGGCGGATCTAAAAGCCTTACAGTCACCGGCATTCCGTCCATTTTTTTTAATATTTTATAAAAATCTTTTGTCTGAAAAGGAAGGAGGTTTTTCAGATAAGAATTCCGACTCTCCCTGTCTTCGGCTAAAATCATTTTTCTGAATTCATGAACCCTTTTTTCATCAAAAAACATATGCTCAGTTCTACAAAGGCCCACACCTTCCGCACCAAAACTAAGCGCCTTTTCACAATCATCTGGGGTATCAGCGTTTGTTCTAATTTTAAGTTTTCTGATCTTGTCGGCCCATGATAACAGCAGGCTTAGTGGACCAGTATTATCTAACGGATTTTGAAACAATCTCATTTTACCAAGGTAAATATCTCCAGAAGAGCCATTAAGAGTTATGAGATCCCCTTCTTTTATTTTTTTGTCTCCTATTTTTGCAAATGTGTGGCTCTTATCAATAATTAAGTCTTGACACCCCACAACACAGCTTTTACCCCACCCTCTTGCAACTAAAGCTGCGTGACTAGTTAAACCACCCCTGGAGGTTAGAATTCCTTCTGAGTAGTGCATTCCATGTATATCTTCAGGAGAAGTTTCTTCTCGTACAAGAATAACTTTTTTGTTTTTCTTACCTAGCTCTTCAGCTTTTTCTGCAGTAAAAACGGCAACACCGCAAGATGCGCCTGGACCAGCAGGTAAGCCAAGCGAAATAGGTAGGCTATTTTCAACATCTTTAGGATCAATGTTTTTTAAAAGACTTTCATATATCTGATGTGGTCTAATCCTACTTACAGCAACTTTCTTTGTTATAAGCTTTTCTTTGACCATGTCAGTTGCAATCTTTATAGCAGCAATACCGGTTCTTTTTCCTCTTCTTGTCTGTAGCATCCAAAGCTTCTTTTCTTGAATTGTAAATTCAATATCTTGCATATCATCAAAGTGGTCTTCGAGTTTTTTTCTTACACTATTTAGCTCCTTGAAGGCTTCTGGCATAGCAACAGACAGTGACTTTTTGTTATTACCGGCGACCGGATGGGGAGTCCTAATACCAGCAACAACATCTTCTCCTTGGGCGTTTGGTAACCATTCTCCAAAAAAAACATTTTCTCCAGTTGAAGGGTTCCTTGTAAAAGCGACTCCTGTTCCACAATCTTTTCCAAGATTTCCAAAAACCATAGCTTGTACATTAACAGCCGTGCCCATAGAGGAGGATATTTTTTCAAAATTCCTATATTCCTTAGCTCTTTTTCCATTCCAGCTCTCAAAAACAGCAGCAATGGCTCCATACAGTTGGTCATAGTGGTCGTCGGGAAAAGGCATTCCAAACTCTTTCTCAACTATTCTTAGATACTTATTAGATAAAGCCTTCCAGTCTTTTGCCTTCATGTTAGAATCATTTTTATAGCCCTTGTATTTTTTAACAGATTCTAGTTCTTTTTCCATAAGCTTTCTTATCGACTGAGTTGATTTGTTTAGCCCGAGCGCTTTTTCCATTACAACATCGGCATACATCATGATTAGTCTTCGGTAACTATCATAAACAAAACCCTCATTCTTGCTCATTTTGATCATATGGGGTATAGTTTTTGAAGTAAGTCCTATATTAAGTATTGTTTCCATCATTCCTGGCATAGAAACCGGGGCCCCAGATCTAACAGATAGAAGAAGAGGGTTTGATCCACCAAACGTTTTTTTAACAACACCCTCTGTTTTAGATATATTTTTTTTAATGTTATTTTTTAAAACAACAGATAGCGATTTAACCTTTAAGTAGTCAGAACAAAGGCTTGTAGACAACGTAAAACCCGGAGGAACCGGAAGACCAAGTTTACACATTTCTGCAATATTAGCACCCTTTCCGCCTAAAATATTTACCATGTTTTGGTCTCCATCTGTTTGGAGCTGAGAGAAAAAATATATTTTTTGTTTATTGTTCATTTTGAATACATTTAAAATGATTTATAAAAAACCCTTTGGGTAAAACAATTTAAGGAGTGACCGTGAAAAAAACATTTATATTATTAGCAGCTTTAATTGTTGCTTCATGTTCTGGTGAAATATATGAGGATGAACTAAAAATCGGAGAAGATAGCTTGGCATACGTTGGGGATACAGATAAGCTTTTTTCTGGAGACGTTCTGGATAAGTATG
This sequence comes from Flavobacteriales bacterium TMED96, assembly GCA_002171475.2. Classification (GTDB taxonomy): domain Bacteria; phylum Bacteroidota; class Bacteroidia; order Flavobacteriales; family Flavobacteriaceae; genus TMED96. The sequence continues at coordinate 1,011 of NHEX02000030.1, read as the reverse complement.
GAGAAAAACTAGGAACATACAAAAAAGGCATAAAGGATGGAGCGTGGACTGAAATTGATTATAAAAACGGTACAAGAAAAAAGGCTAACTACATCAAAGGTGTTCCTGAAGGGGAACAAATAACATATGTTTTTCCCGGACCAATGGATAACAATAAAAGGCTAGAATATATTAACTATGAAGAAGGCAATCCGGTTGGTACATGGACGCAGTGGAGTAGAGACAACGAAAATAGGCTAAGAAAAACCGGAGAAATCGTTTTTGAAGCAGGCGCAGGAAGGTGGAGAGAATGGGACCCTAATACACTTGTTGTTATAAGGGCAGGAGACTATGAAAATTGGGAAAGAAGCGGTCTTTGGAAAAGCTGGGACCCGCAGGAAGTTTTAGTTAGCGAAGGAGAATATATTCAAGGCAATAAGGTTGGTAAATGGACTTGGTATAAAGATGGAGAAGATAAAGGCTGGCAAGAAAACTATAATAATGGTGTTTTAAACGGCAAATTTAATAACCTATCTCCATATGCAGATATTCGAGGAGTCGGTACTTATAATGAAGGCATAAAAACAGGAGATTGGGAGGAATATTACAACAGTATTGACGGATCGTTAGAGCGCTCTCAAACGGGTTCATACCAGTTCGGAAAAAAAGTTGGTATATGGTCTTTATATGCAAAAAACGGAAGAAGGGTAGCAGAGGGTACATATAAAGATGACATCAAAGAAGGAGAATGGACAGAAGGACCCGACATTGACTTTGGATCTAGGTTCTTTGGAAAAGGAACTTACTCTAACAATGAAAAAAACGGCAGCTGGAATTACGTTGCTCCAAGACAAAACCCAACGATTGAGGGGTTCTTTACAGATGGAGAGCCTTCAGGCGAATGGAAAGTCATTTATAATAAAAAGACTTATAAAGGGAGTTTAAAGGACTTAAAAGAACAGATTCAAAAACTAAACGAATTCTCTTTTTAAGGCTAATTAGCCCCCCCCAAATTTTTTTATGCTGTCCGCC